>CAKZQI010000111.1 GCA_937139515.1 uncultured Armatimonadota bacterium
TTCACGGGCAGGATGCTTGTGCTACGCAGTTTCACGGGCAGGATGCCCGTGGTACGGCTTTTCGAACACCCTCACTTCCTACCACACCGAGCGTGCTTGGCAGGAATTCGGCACACGGGGGTGTATCTCAGAGTTATGTGGCGTATCTTAGCAACGGTTTTGCTGATAGTGGGATGCGCAGGCATCCACGCCCAAACGCCCCCTGAGAAGTCCAACGGCGCACCGTCTAAAGCGGAGCAGGCGAACGCTGAGCAAGCCCCCAAGCGCCCCACTGCCATCACTTTGGAGTTCTCGGACGAGGGAGACCGCTGGTACTGGCTTGAAGATGCGAAGGGCGCACCGCTCGCGCCTCCCACCAAGACCAGCGACAAAAGCGTCAAGTTAGACCTGCCCCAGAACGCTGAGACCCTCTGGGTGCTGGACGCTTCCAAAGGCAACTTAGCGCGCCTGAAGGTCGCCGACCTTTCCGAGAAGACCGAGATCAACGCTGACAAGTGGAGCCATGTGGCGCGCGTGCAGGTGAATGTGCGTGCCCAGAACGGCAACCCCGTCGCCAGCGCCCTCGTGGTGCTGACCGACTCGCAGAAGACCGCCCACCGCGCGCTGATAGAGCCGACGAGCGAGGGCATCGTGGTGCTGGAGCGTGTGGCGCTGGGCAAAGGCGAGCTGGAGGTGCGCTATGGCGCTGAGGAGAGCCTCAAGCAGACAGTAGACCTCAAACGCGAGCGCGACCAGCGCGTGCCCAACCTGAGCGTGTCCATCGCGGGCGAAGTGGCGACCGTTGCGCCTCCCGCCAGTGGCTCGTCGCCAGCCGAAGCGACACCCGCCAGCCGTATCGGTGCGCTGGTGCTGTATGTAATCTCCGGCGCGCTGGGGATTGCTGTGTTGTTCCTGTTGGTCAAGTTGGCGCGCCAAAAGGAGCAACCGCTCGCCGAGGCGATGCAGAAGCTGGGCGTGCCCATTCCCGATAGCCAGAGTGGTGGGGGCAGTGCGTCAATCGCTTCCGCCGCGGCACCCCCTGCGCCCCCACTGCCCCCGCTGGACAGCGCGGGCGTAGCCCTGATGGCGACCGCCACCACTTTCCTACCTGAGCCAGCGCGTCGGCTGGTGGGCACGCAGGGCATTTACGCTGGACGCAGTTTTGACCTCCAAGCCGACCTGCTCACGATTGGACGTGAACCCACCAACGCCATCGCCTTAGTCGACGACTCCGCCGTGAGCCGACGCCACGCCCAGATTATCAGGCAGGGCGACCAAGTGGAGATTGAAGACCTCGGTAGCACCAACGGCACCTATGTGAACGGCATCCGCATCAGCAGTCCTACGCCCCTGCAAACGGGCGACACCGTCCAAATCGGTAGCACTGTCTTCCGAGTGGAGTAGCGATGAATCGCCTAATCCTGATGATGTTCTACGGCGGGCTGGGCGGATTTCTCGCCTGGCTGTTGATAGAGCCGTGGTATTCGGACGAGCAACCCCTCCAGCAAGTGAGTCAGGCTTACGAAGCCCTGATGGGGATGTTAGTGGGTGGGTGTATCGGTGCGGGCGTCGGCTTCGCCAGTGGTCTGCTGATGGGCACTTCGCGCCACATCGTGCGATCCACGCTGATTAGTACGCTGATCGGCATTCCCGGCGGGATTATCGGGATAATACTGGCGAATCAGCTGTTCGGCTTCTTGTTAGAAACAATCCCCAACAGATTCATCGCTTTGATCATTGCACGCACCTTGGGATGGGCGCTGTTTGGGGCGTTTATCGGATTGGCTCAGGGCGTGATTGGGCGTTCCGCGCGACGCCTACGCAACGGTCTGCTGGGCGGGGTGATTGGCGGGGGGACGGGTGGCGCAGTGTTTGACGCAGTCTCTCTGTTGGCTCTCCCAGGAATTTTCCTCACGCAAGACCAATCCAACGCAGGCGCACTTCCCCGCGCCATCGGCTTCACCATCACGGGGGCAGGGATTGGGCTGTTCATCGGCTTGATTGAGCTCGTGGCGCGTCGGGCGTGGGTGCGCGTGCTCTACGGGCGCAACGAAGGCAAGGACTATCCGATTGACCGTTCGGGTGCGGTGATAGGGCGCGATGAGCTCGCCGATGTGCCCCTGCGCGGAGACCCCACAGTGGCCCCTAAGCACGCCGAGGTCTGGATTGAGGCGAACCAGCAGTATCTGCTCGTGCCCCACGCTGAGACTTTGGTGAACGGGCAGTTGGCATCAGGGCGTGTGGCGCTTCACGACGGCGATTTGTTGCAAGTCGGGGGCTTCCAGCTCCAGTTTATGCTCAAGGCGGGGCAGGTTCAGCGTTAGGCGCGCGACCAGGTGCGCTCGCCACTGTCCCCACCGCCTCCCGTGCCAGCGGGCGCGTGTCCCTATTGTGGTCAGCGTCCCGACCCGCTCACGGGCGCGTGCGCTTGCGCGGTGCTGACCCCCTCGTCCCAGCCTTCGCCTGCGACGCCCTCCGCCTCACCGCTGTCCTCAGGGAGCCTGCCTTCGGCGCCGGTCGCTTCGCCTGCGCAGGGCGTCCCTACACTTGTAGGACAGGAAGGCGCTATGACGGGGATGCGACTCTCCATCCCTGAAGGGGGTCTCACCGTTGGACGCGAGCGGGACAACAGCCTCGTGCTTGCCGACCCCACCGTGAGCCGTCATCACGCACGGCTTGCGCTGGAAAGCGGCGCGCTGGTGGTCTATGACTTGGGTAGCACCAACGGCACTTTCGTCAACGAGCAACGCATCAGCCAGCAACGGCTCCAAGCGGGCGATGTGGTGCGGTTCGGTGGGGTACGCTTTCGGGTGGAGTAATCAGCGTTTCTGAGCAACCCCATCCGCGATGTGTTCCTGCACCTTCTCCTTGAGGCGGTGCCACGGCGGGTTCTGGCGAGCGATGTCGTCCAGCGAGACCGAGCGCATCGCCTGCTCCGCTTGCTCACGCAGATAAGACCACACCCCGTGCGCCGCACACGAACCTCGCTCTCGGCAAGGGAAACGACGGTCTAACAGGCAGTAGCCTTTCTCCAGCGGTCCCTCCACCGCCTCCACGATGTCGTAGAAGCTGATTGCGTTAGCGGGCTTCGTAAGCGAGAACCCACGCTGTACCCCCCGATGCTGACGCACGATTCCCGCCCGTGTCAGCGCATCAAAGATGGTGTACAAGAAGTGGACTGACACCTCAGCACACTCCGCCAGCTCCTTAACCGTGACAATCGCTCCCTCGCCGCGCTCTGCCAACAGCGACAAAGCGCGGACTGCATATTCTGTCTTTGCCCCGAAATCCAACAGGCGCATCATAACTCATTTACCCCACTAAGTTCAGTGATTACATCCCGTTGCGCGATGCAGGGGCATTTAAAGCAGGTCGTGATGTCCACAAATACCAAACCACTGCCCCCGTGGACACAAGCAAGGCAATCGCAAGCGGTATCGGCGTTCTCAAAAGACGCTCTGTCAGGGTCAGTTCACCGCGGGCAATTCGCAGTCCCCTCAGCACCTGCTCAGGGGTGTAGTCTGTGCCGTATTCGTAGTGGCGAATCACCAGGTCTTTGTCTAGAAACAGGATGACATTCGGGTGATCCAAGATCTGCTCGTTCACATAGGTGTAGCGGAAGTCAATCTGGTCTAAGAAAGCAAAGAGTTGCTTCTCATCAGGCACATAGGCGAGGTGCCAGTTGGGATGGTTCAGCTGGTGGCTCTTGGCGAATCGCCGAATGTCGTCCAATCCCTCTTTGGGGCTGAAGCTGAAGCTCAGCACGAGGTACTCCTCTCCCAGCCCACCGACCTGCTCCACCGCCTTCTTGAGACTGCGCGTGATGGCGATGCAGGCTTGGGGGCACCCCATGTAAACAGGGCTGAGTATCACAAGGCGCCCCTTCAAATCGTGCAAGGAGAAGGTGTTGCCCTCGGTGTCCACCAGTCGCACATTGGGGACGGTCGTGCCGAGGGCACGCTCCTCGTTCGGGGGAATCCCCTGCGCAAGGAGCGTACCCATCGGCGCTATCAACAGGAGGCTCAGAATAAAGATGCGCATCGCTTCCTCCTACTGCCCGCCCTGCATCATCTTCAGGGGAACAGGCATGTTCTCTTTGTAGGCGGGCGATTTCTCGGTGACTCGGAACGCCTCGATGAGCGGTTGCGTGTAGGCAATCGCAATCAGCACCACCATCGCAATCAGCCATGGGCGGAAGTTGCTCAGCACAGGCGCAGGGTTGTCGTGAAGCGCCTCAGCAATCGGCATCTCGGTTGAAGGCTCGTTCACGCGCTTTGCAAACAGCGTGCCGAAGAACGAGACCATATACAGCACGAATCCCACCACCGCAATAATCCCGCCGAGCATCGTCAGGTGGTTCCATACCACCCAGTCGGGCTGATAGAGGGGCGATGCGGAGTCGGCATACGAAAGCCCCATGTTGGTGCGTCGGGGCGCGCCCATAATGCCCACCACCGACTTCGCCGCATCGAAGATGAAGAAGCCCACCAGCCACAAGTAAGGCATCGCCACCGCCAGCTTCTTGAAGGCGACCTCGCTCCCGCGCAGTTTCGCAATCAAGTAGAGGCTGATGCCCAAGAAGCTCAGCGTGACCAGTCCGCCTACTGTGGTGTGGAAGTGTCCCGACACGAACGAGGTGTTATGCACCACCATGTTCATATTGTACGAGGCGTTGATGATGCCTGTGATGCCCCCGAACAGGAACAACAGCAAGCCCGCCACGAAGTAGGAGAAGAGCCACTGGTCGCCCTTCGTGCTGAAGTAGGGCAGTTTCGCCCACCAGCCGAACAGCCCGCGCCCACCTTGCTGGCGCGCCCCATACTCCAACGACGCCGCCACCGTGAACGCCGTGATGAAGCTCGGAAGCGCCACCATAAAGGTCAGGAAGGCGTGCAATAGCTTGAAGTTCGCCGAGAGACCGCCCTCCGTGTACTGATGGTGCAGACCTACCGGCACCGAGAAGATTAGGAACAGCATAAACGCCAAGCGCGCCGCAGGGTCCGAATAGAGCTTCCCGCCCACTATCTTCGGCAGCATCGTGTAGAGCATCACATACGCAGGCAACAGCCAGAAATAGACCAGCGGGTGTCCGAAGAACCAGAACAGCGTGCGCGCCAACAGCGAGTTAACCTCGTCCACCAGCCCCAACGAGAGCGGGAGCAGTTGGAACAGAATCTCTATCGCCACAGGCACGAGCATCACGAACCACAGGGTGAAGTTCACGAAGGTGCCCAACACCGCCAACGGCATCCGTGCAGAGGGGTTCTCACGCTTCCACGCACGGTAGTTCGGAATCCAGTCCAAGAAGAAGGGGATGATAGAGCCGACCACGAACAGTACCGTGCCCACATAGAAGGTCCAGTGGGCAATCAGCGGGGGATAGAAGGTGTACAACACATTAGCGCGCCCGGTGAGCATCGCAAACGCCGCCATCAGCGTGCCCACTAGCATCATCGCCCACGAGACCCACTGCACGCCCATCTTCAGCGGACGCTTCAGCACCGACACCATCAAGGCGTTGCTGAACGCCACGATGATATAAGTGGTGAACACAATCGCATTGATCACGCCATGCAGGGTCAGCCCCTGATAGTACTCAATCCAACCGAAGTAGTGGCTGTCTTTGAGCACGCCCGCTCGCGCCAGCACCTGCAGAAGCCCTAGCGCCACACCCAGAATGAGCAGAAGGAACGGGAACACAATCTCGCTCAGGATGATGAAGCGCGATGCCCCCGAAAGCAGTTCGTCCCGCGAACGAGCGGAGGCAACTTTCTGTCCAGTCAACACATTTTCCATCGTAATCCCTCCTTACTCCACAATAATCTTGCCCACCATGTTCTGGTGGAACACTCCGCAGTACTCGTGGCAGATGACATCGTAGGTGCCGGGCTTATCAAACTTCACGCGCGTGTAGTTCACCACATTCGGGATTGCCATCAGGTTCACCAGCGTGTTGTTCACATGGAAGCCGTGCATCACATCGGTGCTGACCAGATAGATATCCACGGTGGAACCTGCGGGGATACGAATCTCGTTCGGTTCAAAGTTCCACATCTTCGCTACGGCGTTGAGCTGGTAGCGCTTGTCGCCGAGTTGTATCAGTTCGCCCTGCTTGAACGGCTTTGCATCGGGCAAACAGGTCGGCAGGTCAGCGCCTAACCCCTTCGCGGCGTAGACCAGCAACACAAAGAACGACAGCACTAAGGTCAGTGCGACCACAATCGCTCGCTTCTCAAAGCGGTCTACCATTCTCATCACCTCCAGCTGAGCATCACCACATAGGTGGAAAGCCAAATCAAGGCGTAGAAGACTATCATCACAAAGAAGAACGCCACTGCGCCCTTCGGTACAAACTGCTCTTGTGTCTGTTTCATCGTGTGCCTCCTCCTGTAAAAAAGTGGGTGTCCCCCTCTTAGGCGAGGGGGGAGCACCCCATCAGCTGGTTCCTTCAGGTTTCTGATTGGCTAAAGACTTGATGTAGGCAATCAGCTGGTTCACCTGTTCGTCGCTGAGGGTAGCGTAGGGTGGCATCACGGGCTGGTAGCCCTCCACGACCTTCGCCGTCGAGTTTCGGAGCGACTCCACCAGGTAGGCGTCGTCCACCTTCACGGTCTCCCCCGTGGTGAGCTTCACCTCGTGTCCGTACAGACCGCGCAGGTCGGGCGACTTGACCGCCGACTTGGGGTTCATATGGCAGGTGTTGCAACCGAGTTGATTGAAGAGCGCTTCGCCCTTCTTCGCCAGTTCGGGGTCTACCGCCCCTGCGGAAGCGACCTCTTTGCCAGGCTCAGTCGGGGCAGGCTCTGGGGTGGTGGGGCTGGGAGTCTTAGCAGGTTCCTCGCTCGTCGCTACCGAAGGAGTTGCTTGGGAAGTCTCGCTCTGTTGGCTCCCTCCACATCCACTTAGGGCAACCAGTGCAAGCGATACACCCGCAGTAATCATCAGGCTGTGAACCAGCCATCCAAATCGCGCATCCAAAACCTTCTTCGTTTGTGCCATAGCAATCACCTCTCAGGCTATCAGGGTCAGTAAACCTACTTGGTTAACTGACCCACTTATATATACCCTATTTTTCCGCTGGATGTCAAGGGGTAGAGGGGGAAATTCGGGGAATTTGGGGAGAAATCGGGCGTGGGCATCCTGCCCAAGCATCGATAGGATATCTAACAGCTTGTATTTGTCGGTCTGGTGCAACCGAAACACTGGAAGTCCCACCCTGTCACCCTGAGCGAAGCGAAGGGTCTGGGCTTTGGGTTTCGCTGAGATTCTTCGCTGCGCTCAGAATGACAAAGAGGGGGCGCTCAGAATGACACCCCCCTACCCTGTCGCGTCAGCGAAGGGTCTGTGCTGACTGTTTCGTTGGGATTCTTCGCTTCGCTCAGAATGACAAAGAGGGGGCGCTCAGAATGACAAAGAGGGGGCGCTCAGAATGACACCCCCCTACCCTGTCACCCTGAGCGTCAGCGAAGGGTCTGTGCTGACTGTTTCGTTGAGATTCTTCGCTTCGCTCAGAATGACACGAGGGCAATCTCAGCACGACAAACAGGGGTTGCCTACTCGGTCGTGTCGTTGCCTATTGCATAGTGAGTGGCGAGATGATAGCGGGATGGTATCCGCATCCGGGTCAGCGGGCATTTCTGGAGGCAGGGGCACCTATTCGGGTGTTGGCGTGCGGTCGGCGGTGGGGCAAGAGCGAGGTGGTCGCCGTGGACTGTGTGCGCACCCTACTCCAAGGTTCCAACCGTGTGGTGCTGATGGTGGCGCCCTCGGTGGAGCAAGCATTGTTGCCCTTTGAGCGCGCGCTTCAGTTCCTGCGTCAGCTGGGTCAAAAACCCCAAGTGCGTCGCACTCCCAACCCCACCTTGAGCCTGAATTCGGCTCGCCTGTATGCGCGTTCTGTCGCTCGTAAGGGGGTCTATTTGCGGGGGCGCAAAGCGCATCTGATTATCGTGGATGAAGCGGCGTATGTGCCCGAAGCCCTCTTCAACGAAGTGCTGATGCCGATGGTCAGCGACACGGGAGGACGCATCGCCTTAGTGTCTACCCCCCGTGGGCGCAACTACTTCTACCAGCTCTACCTGCGGGGTCAGATGGGCGATGAGCGCGTGTGGAGCCTGCGTAGCCCCTCATGGCACAACCCGCTCTTGTCGCCCTCGGTGCTCCAGATGCAGGCACAACTGATGACCCCCCGACAGTTTCAGATTGAGTACGGTGCGGAGTTTGTCGACCCCGAAGGGCAGGTGTTCCAGACGGAGTGGGTGGATAGGGCGCTCCTGCTGGAGTTAGACGAGGCGACAGAGGGTGCAATCTGTGCAGGAGTGGACTGGGCACGCTATCGCGACTGGACGGCGTGTGCCGTAGTGCAGGGTACGCGCTTGGGCGCCCGACTGCTCGCTATTCGTCGGTGGCAAGGGCACTCGTGGTCAGAGCAGGTGCGGTTCGTGGCAGAGTACCTAAAGCACCACAATGTAGAGCGCGTACTGTGCGACCGCACGGGCGTGGGCGACCCCTTGGTGGAGGCACTGGCACAACAGGGTGTGCCGAATGTGGAGGGCGAGCTGTTCTCCCCGCGCTTCAAACAGGGCTTGATAGAGAACTTGGCGTGGATGCTCTCGGAGGGGCGGTTGGCGCTTCTGCCCGAGCCGGTGCTGTTGCAGGAGTTGTATCATTTTGAAGCGAGCGCGACGCCTACGGGCTGGCGGTTGGAGGCGTCCGCGGGTCAGCACGACGATATGGTCATCGCGCTCGCTTTGGCGGTCTGGGCGCTTCCGTCGGCGTCGTGGGGTGGCTTGCGCACCACAGGACGCTCCCGACTTTAGAAGCGCGTTCGGCGCGAGGGCTTTGGTGGCTCAGGAACTTGGGCAGACCACCATCGTATCAGCCCGAACACCGCACCACCACCGAACAGCAGGAAGCCAACAAACAGGGCAATTCCTCTTAGGAAGCCACCCCGCCCCTGCTGATGGAGCGTCTCATTTGCCGATTGGAGCACTTGCTCGCTGTCAATCGCTTTTGGGATGCCCACCGTGCCCGAAGTGCCCTCTGGTTGAACCACCAGCGTTTCGGGCACGCCCTGATTGGGGTTGCGCGTTACGGCTTCCTGCACGACGCTGGGCGTGTCGCCTTGTGGGGGTATTACCTCAGGGCGCACTTCAATCGGTGGGGCGCCGTCGTATTGCTTCCACCAATCGGGGCGTTCGTGAAGGCTTTTGCCTTCAGTGCCGATGCCCCAACTGGATACAGTCATCAGTGAAGCGAAGAGCAACAAGCTAAAGTTTCTCATGCGTTTCCTCCCTCGTTGCTTAGTATTGCACGCGTTGCCACGCCACTCGGCGCACCGTTGAGACGCGCGGAAGCTCAATATTGATAAGCGGATTGTCATCCAGGCTACGCTCGCGGATGCGCCAGTCGTAGTTGAAGCGCAGGGGCAAGCTGTACAGCACCATCGCCTCATCTTTGGCGATAATCGTGCCGTTGATTGTCAGCCCGCGCCCATCGGTGGCGAGGTTGCCACCACCCACGAAGTTGGTAAACATCACGGCGTCTATTCGCGAGATACCGCGTTCGTCGGTGTCTACAGCGCCATCTTGATTGATATCTATTTGCTGGGAGAGCCGTTCAATCTCGTTCTGTCCAGCATCGCCGAAGGCAGATTGAAAGCGACGGCGTCCCGTGCTATCGGTCTGCATAGCGTCAAAAGGCGGTATCCAGTTTCCGTTCTCGTCGTAGCGTCCTCGGGTGAAGGGTGGGGTCATGTAACGCAAGGGGTATGGATTGGAGAACTGCTTGGTGTTGCCCATCATGATACTTCCCCGCGCTGCTAGACCGAGCGCGTCGCGTCGTTCATTCAGGTTCAGAATCGTATCCAATACGCTCCCACGAGAGTCGGGAGGATTTTTGTAGATAATATCGCCCACAACATGCACATTGCGTCCTGCATAGAGTGTGCCTTGCCCCTCGATGTAGCCCCGAATGACCACATCCTGGGTGATGGTGACGGGGCCGTGAATACGGATAGGTCTGTTCTGGTAGCCTACAAGCGCAATACTGCCGTTGATGACCCCGTTGTAGCGCACATAGCGGTTTTGTTGAGGGTTCCATACCTCCACATAGGCTTGTTGGTTGTACTGCGGGTTCGGCAAGCCGTCGCCAAAAGTCTGTTTCGGGTTGCGCCAGTTTTGGGAGAGATTGATGTAGTAGTTGAGGTCGTTGAGGTCAGGCAAGACGAGCTCGCTGGAGGGGCGATTGTCCAACACGGTGCCGTTGAAACGGCGTGTGCCATTCACATCGCTGAGCACCGAGCCGAACGGTTGCCCATTCACCATCTGCCCATGTTGATTATACAGATAGTCCCGCCAGAGATTGAAGGTACTACTTCCGAAAGTGCCGTGCAGGATACTGTTGTATGCTTGACGCATCATCGGGTCGCTGGCTTGGCGCGTGGTGTAGGTCGTGTTGTCCCACTGGCGGGGTGCCTGCGTCCCGCCAGGCAGAATCACACGCCCTTCGGCTTGTGGACTAAGCTTCTCGTTAGGCGAGGCGATGACCGAACCGTTGAACACGGGCGGACCGCCACTGCCGTACTGAAATTCCACATCGCCGTTGCTGCGGGTGTCGCCGTTCATCACCAACTGCTCGTTGCTGAAGCCGTAGAACCAGCCATAGTTGTTCACGAAGTAGGCGTAGTCAAATACTTGAGAGCGTGAGAGGCTCAAATCAAAGGTCTGGTCAATCACACTGCGTGGCTCGTTGGCGTCCAACTGCCCGTTGCCGTTGCGGTCCTGCCAGCCGACCGAGCGCAGGGTGAGCCGTCGCGTGAAACTATCCACCGTGGTGTAGCCGACGACTGAGACCGTGTAGTTGCCCACTCCACCCAAAACTCCGTTCATCGGGCGTCGCGGCGAGGCGATGGAAGCCCCCACGAGCAGGGAGTCGAAGCTGGTGAAGCGCTGGGCGATTTTGAACTCGCGCCAGAGCTGTTGCATCCCTGCATTTAGCCCCGCTTCCGCAAGGTTCGTTGTGGCGGTTTCACGAAGGCGTGCAGAAGCACTGCGTAAATCTTGGGTCGCCAACTCTAAATAAGCCGTTGCCGTGATGATGGAGAGGCCTCCCATTATCAGCGTGGTGACTAAGGTGCTTCCTCTTTGCCGTTGCCTCTTACGCATCGTATCGCCTCCTCTCTATTGTGCGTTGCGTATATAAATCGTTTCCTCAATCCAGAATTGCTGGTTCTGTCCTCGAACATTGCGTCGCAAGCTCAGTCGGATATGCACCGCTGTGACATTAGGGGCGAACTGCGTGACGTTAAAGGGTGTATAGGTCATGCCGTCGGCTCGGGTATTGACGATACCGTTCAGAAGTGTTCGGGTGACGCCGTTGCGTGTAAGGCTCAAAGTGCCGTTGGTGAAGTCTACCTGCAGAGTTGTGGGCTGAGCGTTGTTTGGCACGATAGGAATCTGAACCACGCCCCCTGAGCGCACCGGCTCCGTGAGGGTCAGACGCCGTCCGCTGTCGCCCACGGTTGCTGACAACGATTCTTGGGCAATCGCTCGAATCTCGCGCACCGCTCGATAGCCAGAGCGCACATTGGTATTCTCGTTGAGAGCGCGTTCAAAGTTGCGTCCCACTTGGATTTGAACTGCGACCAAAAGCACCACTACAAAGACCGAGATGGCGCTGGCAAATACAACTTCTAAAAGCATCGAGCCCTTTTGGCGTGTGCGTCGCATCGGGGCACCTCCTTATTGCAAACTGGCGATGGTGGTCGCCAGTTGGACTTGTTGCAGTCGGTTCGTGCTAGGTTCGCGCCACTGGATGGTCACAAAGACCGTTTTGAGACCAATGGAGATGTTGTTGTTCGTGGTGAGGTTGAACACCTCTATCGTGCCTGTTCCCTCCCGAAGTTCCGGCCGAAGGTTGAGGCTTCCGCTGGGCGTTTGGATTTGGGTGAACGACACACGGAAGTGATTGGTACCGTTGAGGGGGATGGTTTCCCCCAGACCTGCCCCGATAAGCCCATTCGGGGTGATACTCAGGAAGGGTAAGGTGCGCACACGCTCCAGCACGGTTTGTGCTACATTGGTGGCGTAAGTGTACTGGCGCGCTTGGGTCTGCATTCGGCTGGTCATGGGCGACATCGCCGTGATGCCCATCACCAAGATGACTACGATGAACATCGCTATCAGCACTTCGGTGAATGCAGAGCCACGAAGCCTGCGCATTAGTCTCCCTCCCAGAACACGGTGTGGTTGGGTAGCCCTGTGGGGCAGGTCGGTGGTTCGCCTATGTTCCCTACCGTGTAAGATTGTCCCCCGCCTGCAGGGCAGAACGGTTCGGCTTGAAGGTAGTCGGGCACGAGCTGGTTCATATGCACCGGCTCACCTTGAGCCACACGGTTCGCCATCGCATACGCTTCCTTTGCCACCGCAATCTGGCGCAGGTTCGCCGAGCAGGTGCGTGCTTGGGCGCGCGTGCGAGCGCTCATCCAACTGGGCACGGCAACGGCGATCAACAGCCCCAGAATGAACAGCACGACCATTATCTCGACCAATGTGAAACCTCTTTCCCTCGCAACGGTTCGGCTCATGATGCCCCCTTGAGCGCGCCAAAGCGCACCCGAAGAGGTCTTTCCATTTTCGCAGGAATCCTCAGCCTGAGAATCTCACGAGGTTTGGGGGGGTACAATCTGGTCATGAGTTACACGCAGTCGCTCTGGCAATCCATAGAGGGCATCTATCAGAAGACGCTGGAGCATCCGTTCTTGAAAGGTCTGACCGACGGCTCCCTTTCGGCAGAGACGTTCCAGTTCTATGTGGTGCAAGACGCTCATTACCTGCGCTACTACGCCCAGTGTTTGGCGATTGCGGGTGCCAAAGCGCCCCAAGATGAGTGGCTGATTACCTTCAGCGAGCACGCCAAGACGGCGATTGTGGTGGAGCGTTCTCTGCACGAGAGCTTTTTCAAGGAGTTTGGGCTGACCCCTGCCCAAGTGTATGCCACCCCGCTGGCGCCCACTTGCCTTGCCTACACGCACTATCTGTTGGCAGTCGCTTATGCGCGCCCCTTCCACGAGGTGTTGGGAGCGATTTTGCCCTGTTATTGGATTTATTGGGAGGTCTGCAAAGAGTTAGAGCGACACGGCTCGCCCAATCCGCTGTACCAACGCTGGATAGATACCTATGCGTCGGAAGAGTTTGGCGGAGTGGTGCGTGAGGTGCTGGCAATCACCGATTCGGTCGCCGAGACACTGACCGACGCCCAGCGCGAGGCGATGCGCCAGCACTTCATCACCACCAGCAAGTACGAGTGGATGTTCTGGGATATGGGCTATCGCCGAGAGGAATGGCAAGTGTAGAGATGTTTACTCGCCCTCGGACTTCTGCTCGGCTTGATAGGCACAGTAGGTATGCACCCAGCGCAGTTCGGGGTGGAGCGTGATGCTCTCCCCGGGCAGGATAGACTCCCCACAAGCATGGCAGATGCCTTGATAGCGGGCTAAGATGGTGGGTCCCAGCGGGCGTCGGGTCGGGGGTGGCTGAACCAGCCCCCCAGGACGGGGGCGCACACGCCCTCCCTGAATCCGCTGAGGCACTTCCACCATCTGTTCCAAGATTTCTATCAGCGGGTCAACGAGCGGAGCGGGACGCGCTTTGGGGCGGACGCTCTCCGTTTCCTCTGCCAGCCAACGCTTGTTGGGGGGTATCGGTTTCGCCATCGGCTCCTCCTACCGCCACCGCTCGAAGGCGCGCTTGACCAGCTCACAGA
Organism: uncultured Armatimonadota bacterium; assembly: GCA_937139515.1. Taxonomy (GTDB): domain Bacteria; phylum Armatimonadota; class Fimbriimonadia; order Fimbriimonadales; family GBS-DC; genus CAKZQI01. The sequence continues at coordinate 13,744 of CAKZQI010000111.1, forward strand.
CGGTTAGAAGCGAGTGCCCTCTTAGCGGGTCGCTGGTGGGCTTCCACTCTAAGATGTGTAGACAGCACGCGGTCCATCCCAGCAGTTGCGGGTGTTGTTGTCCCTCGCGCGGTTCATTCGGGTCGATGATGATAGCGTCCTCGTAGAACAGGTGTTCGGGTTCGGTGCCATCGGCGAGGCGCAGGTTGTTGTCCACATAGAACCAGTCAGGCGGGGTGAGCGGGTAGTCTTCAGGAAGCAGAATGAGGACATCGGTCGAGTCGTAGTTGTAGCCTTTGGGGAGTGGGAAGTCGTGGATGATAGCCCAGCTGCCGTCCTCATCGTCATAGCTGGCGCGCCGTGTGGTGGAATATTGGACGGCAGCGAGGGCGCATTCTTGCGCGATGCGTTGAAGGCGCTTGTTCGCTCTCACGAGGCACTCCCCAAGGTTGCGGTCGACTCGCTAATCAGCAGGCACCGTCTTCCCAGCGCGGAAGTTCCGTCACCGCAGGCGCTTCGCGCACCACATCACGGGTCGGCACCGCTGGGTTCAGCGTCGTGGTCGTGTTCTCGGTCTGTGGTGTCAGCGGCTGAAGCTGGATTTCGTACTCTACGCCGTTGAGAATCACCTTCTCCGTCGCAATTACTCGTTCGGTTGTTGGCTTGTGCTTGGTCTTCATAATGACCCCCTCGCTATTATTATACTATACATACGCTTCGAATCCTGCAAGGTTCCCGCCCTTTGGAAAAATTCCGTCGGTAGGCAGGAAATTCAGTCACCCCGAAGAATCGTGAGGTGTAAGGAGAGAGGTATCGAATGGCTAAACGCACCGAGCGACAAGAGGCTCGTCGGGAACAGATACTGCACGGCGCCGCGAAGGTGTTTTCCAAGAAGGGCTTCCACGCCAGCACCGTCGACGAAATCGCCCGCGAGCTGGGACTGACCAAAGCCAGTATCTACTATTATGTCGCAGACAAGAGCGACCTGCTCTATCAACTCTATCGGCGTGCGATGGAACTGCTGTTGGAGTCGCAAGCGGAGATTATGGCGCGCAAGGATAGCCCCGACCAGAAGTTGCGAGCGATGATTGAGGAGTATGTACGGATTGTTGGGGGCGCGCCTGCGATGTACAGCGTGGTGGTGTTGCGTGAGCATCACGCCTTGCCCCCACGCAAGCGCAAAGAGATTATTGCGATGCGCGACCGCTACGAGCAAACCTATCAAGAATGCATCCAGCAGGGGATTGAACAGGGCATTTTTGAAGCGCAGGATGTGAAAATGGCGTCCTATGTGGTGTTGGGCGCGCTGAACTGGATTCCGAACTGGTATAACCCGCGCGGTTCGCTCAGCAAGGAAGAAATCGGGCGCATGTTCGCCGAGCAGTTGGTGCGGGGTTTGACGAAGGTTGCAGTGCCCGTTCAGGACGGGCACTCTTCAAACTGAGGAGACGCTCGTTGCGTGCAAGGTGGTGTGCATTGAGCCGTCGGGCAGGCGCAGGCAGAGATGAAAGTTGGGGTCTACCTCGATAGCGGTTCCAATCGGCTGGCTGGGGAGGTCTAAGGCACGGTAGGCGCGTCCGAGCGTCACATCGCGCCTCTGCCACAGGCGATACCACTCATCAGGCGTGAGAGTGAGCAGGTGGTATAGGGTGTCCCAGAGGGTTTGGATGAACTGGGCGCGCAGATGAAGCTCATCCGCTATTGACGCTGCGAGTTTGACCTCACCCCCTAACCCCCTCTCCGTAAACGGAGAGGGGGAACTCGGCTCGCCCCCCTCTCTGCTTGCGGAGAGGGGGGACGGGGGGGTGAGGTCAGAAAACCCCTCTACCCCCAGCCCCTTCTCCCCTACAAAGGGAGAAGGGGAGACACCTGCCTCCCCCCTCTCTTCGTAGGAGAGGGGGGACGGGGGGGTGAGGTTTTCCAACACCTGACGCACTGAAATCGCGGTATTCGCAATCTCAGGTGGGAAGGTCGCCTGCCAAAGATTGATACCCACTCCAGTAATCAGCACCTCCTGCACACGCTCTACCAAAACCCCACCAACCTTGCGACCTTGCAAGACCAAATCGTTGGGGAACTTGAGACCCACACGGCGCAGTTGGGGAAAGTGCCCTTCCAACATCAGTGCGCTGGCAATCGCTACCGCAACCCCAACGAGGTGGGCGGGTATGTGCTGGGGTACTTGGCGCAAAATGAGCGAGACCAGCAGGCTTTGCGAAGGCGTGTCATGCCAATCAGCACCTTGACGCCCGCGACCTGCTGTCTGATGGAACGCGCAAACAGCATCCCAGCGGGTATCGCCCGATAGCACATAGGCTTGAGCGACCCGCTGGGTGCTATCGACCACCTCTAGAAACTCGATTCGGCAGGGGCGGCTCACCCTTCGGTATCTTCAGCAAAGGGGTAGGTGGGCAAGTTCACACGAAGAGGCTTATCCACCCGATAGCCCAGTGCGTAGTCCGCTTGGAGCAGGGTGTGGATTTCTGAAGTGCCCTCGTAGATGGTGGCGCCTTTGCTGTTGCGGTAGAAGCGCTCTACGGGGTACTCGTCCGAGAAGCCGTAGGAACCGAACACCTGCACCGCTTGGTTCGCGGCGCGCTGAGCAGCGTCGGTCGCGTACCACTTCGCCAGCGAGGTCTCACGCGTGTTGCGCAGACCCTGATTTTTCATCCAGCCCACCTTCTGATAAAGTAGGACGCTGATTTGATAGTCCGCCTCCATCTGGGCGATTTTCTGTTTGATGAGTTGGTGCTGGGCGAGGGGGGTGCCGAAGGTCTTGCGCTCTTTGGCGTAGCGCACCGACTCGTCCAAGCAGGCGCGAATCAGCCCCGCCGCGCCCGCTGCGACCGTGTAGCGTCCTTGGTCTAAGGCGAACATCGCAATCTTGAAACCTTCGCCTTCCTCGCCGATGCGGTTCTCGATGGGGATTTCCACATTCTCAAACACCACCCCGCCTGTGTTGCCTGCACGCACACCAAGTTTGCCCTTGAGCGTATAAGGCTTCACACCAAGGCGTTCGCGCTCTACGAAGAACGCGCTCATCCCCGAGTGGTCTCGGCGTGCTTTTTTGTCCATATCGGTCCACGCCACCACGAGGTACTGGTCTGCGACCTCGGCGAGCGAAATCCAGATTTTCTCGCCGTTGAGGATGTAGCGGTCGCCCTCGCGTCGGGCGGTGGTTTGCATCCCGACCACATCGCTTCCTGCGTTCGGTTCGGTCAAGCAGAACGCGCCCAGTCGCTCGCCCTTCGCTTGGGGCACTAGAAAGCGCGCCTTCTGCTCGTCGGTGCCCCAGCTCATCAGCGTCATTGCGGTCAGCCCCACATGCACCGACATCACCACGCGCAGGAAGGTGTCGCCATATTCCAGTTCTTCGCAGGCGATGCCCAAGCTGATGTAGTCCAGTCCAGACCCGCCCCATTTGCGGGGCACACAGATGCCTAACAGCCCTAACTCCGCTAAGCGAGTGTAGACTTTGGGGTCAGCGCCGTGACGGTCCCATTCACGGATGTTGGGCTTGACTTCGTTCTCTACGAATCGGCGCACAGTCTCGCGCACCATCAAATGCTCTTCACTGAGTGAAAAATCCATCTCAAGAGACCTCCAGCAGAAGTATACCTTGCTCAGGGGGCTTTTTTAGGTACACTTTCAGTGGGGAAATTTCGTGCGATTAGCAGACCTGAAGCGCTTAGCCGAGGCGGAGTTCGGACCGAACTTAGAGAACGCCACACCCGCGAATGTGCGCGAGTTCCTTGAGCGCCTTCAACAGGAGGCATTCCAGCAGGCGCGCTCGTCCCAAACGCGTTTCGAGATGCCTGTGGAGCAGGCGCGTACCTTTGAGGAGGTTATTCGCGACTTCTTTGCGCGCACTTTGGAGATGCCCCCTGAGGATGCGGCGCCCCTGCTGTGGCTGGTGGCGTTGGAGCTCGCCTACGCAGCGATTGAACTCCACTACTCCGAGCAGTTAGACCCGCTGTTCCGCTCGCTGGACGACTGAGTATGAGCCTCGACAAGCGCGACCTACAAAAGTGCATCCACTGTGGGCTATGCTTACAAGCCTGCCCGACCTATGTGACGACGGGCGAGGAGGCAGAGTCACCCCGTGGGCGTATCTACCTGATGCGTCAGGCAGTGGAGGGGCGGCTAGAGTGGGGGGCGGTCAAACCGCACATTGACGCCTGTATGGGCTGTTTGGGCTGTCAAACGGCGTGTCCTTCGGGAGTGCCGTATGCGAACCTGATTGAGGGCGCACGGGCGGAGGTGGAACGCCACGCGCGGATGCCGTTCCAGCGATGGGTGCGTCAGCAGGCGATTGGCAACTTCACGAACCCTGTACGCCTGCGCCTGATGTTGGCTCTTGGGCGGGCAATGCGGATGCGCACTGCCCCACGCTGGCTCGCTCGGTTTCTGGGCGCGCCCGAATCAGCAGTGCGCCTGCCGAAACTTCCCCCCAAGCGGTTCATATCCCAAACGGTCTACCCAGCGGTATCCAATCCGCCGAAGGCGCGTGTGGGGTTATTAGCAGGCTGTGTGATGCAGGCGCTGTTCGGCGCGGTACACGAGGCGACGATTCGGCTCCTGACGCTGGCGGGCTACGAGGTGCAAGTGCCCCAAGCGGGCTGTTGTGGGGCGCTGTGGGCGCATAATGGCTATCCTGACCGAGCACGCGCCTGCGCGCGCCGACTGATGCGCGCCTTTGAAAGTCTGGACTATGTGGTGGTGAACTCGGCGGGCTGTGGCTCCACGATGAAGGAGTACGCCCACCTGCTGAGGGGCGCGAAGGAACAGGCGCAAGCCGAAGCATTTTCTCAGAAAGTGCGCGACATCAGCGAGCTGTTGGCGCAGTCCGAACTGCCTGCACCCACTCGCCCCGTGCCGATTCGGGCGACGATGCACGACGCGTGCCACTTGGTGCACGGGCAAGGCATACGCGAGCAACCTCGCCAACTGCTGGAGCGTCTCCCCGATTTAGAGATTGTGGAAATGGAGGGCGCCGAGATGTGTTGTGGCTCGGCGGGCATCTACAACCTGCTCCAACCGCAGTTAGCCAAAGCGTCGCTCCAGCGCAAGATAGAGGCGATACAGAAAACAGGAGCGCAGGTGGTGGTCAGTGCCAACCCCGGATGCACCCTCTGGATTGCTCAAGGTTTGCACGAGGCGAATTTGTCTGTTGAGGTGCTTCACCCGATGGAGTTGCTGGCAAGAGGCTACTAATCGGTGGCTGTTTGCAGCAGTACTGAGGCGAGATGTTGACCCCTTCTCCCCTGAAAAGGGAGAAGGGGCAGGGGGTAGAGGGTTTTTCCAGAAAACCTCAGCGCGCTATCAGCTCTCTATCCGCAGGAGCGCCATCAAGGGGCTGAGGTTGTCTTGGCTCTCCAAGTTCCAGATGAACTGAAGCACCTCGTCTTGGCGCTGGCGGGAGAGTGCCCATTCGGTCAGCACGAAGAACTTCGCCTCGACCTCCTCGTCGCTCATCGGGTTGCGGGCGTGTCCACGCGGGAAGGTGTTCTCTTCGGTCAGCGTGCGCCCGTCCTTCAGGCGGACGGTGATGCGATTCGGGATGCCCTCTGGATAGCGAGGGTCCATCGCAGGGTCGTGGCGCACGGTGATTTTCTTCACGAAGGCAATCAGTTCGGGGTCAGTGTAGCGCGCCTCATCGAAGGTATCCAGGTCAACCTTGCCATCCACAAGCGTGGCGCCCACGATGTAGGGCAGGCTGTGGTCGGCGGTCTCGCGGCTCTTCGGCTCCCACTTTTCGGGTTCGCTCCCGATGATGGAGTAGCAGGCTTCAAAGGTGTCAATCTCTATAGCTTCAATCTGGCTGATGTCCCCGCCGAGCTGTTCGCGCAGGGCGAGCGCTGCCCACACGGCGCTCTGTGCGTGGTACTCCACAGGGTAGTACTTGATGTAGGTCTCGTTGATCATGAGCCCGCGCCCCTCTTCCCCGCCGAGTGCGCCGACGGTGAACTCGCCAGAGACCTGCTTCATAAAGCCCATCTTGCCCTCAAAGATTTCGGAGGGTCCGGTCATGCCGTGTTTGGCGAGCCAACTTGCCATCACGGCATGTCGGCTGGAGTTGGCGAAGGCACAGCCTTTCCAAGCGGAGAGTTCGCCCACGCGGGTCTGGCGCATCGCTAAGCCCGATACGCCGGCGATGCTCATCGCGTGGCGGGTCGCCTCGGCAGAAAGCCCCATCAGTCGCGCCGACGCCGCCGAAGCCGAGAACAGCCCATAGTTCACATGGTCCCAGCCCCTCGAGCGCAGGCTCGCCGAGTCGCACAATCGGCATTGAATCTCGTAGGCGAGGGTGGACGCCACGATGACCTCCTTGCCCGAACTGCCCTCCGCCTCGGCGACTGCCAACACCGCGGCGAGGTTATCGCTGGGGTGGGCAGGCTCTTTGGAAAGGTAGGTGTCGTTGTAGTCCAGATAGCGGATGAGCAGTCCATTCGCGAAGGCGCTCCAATCGGGTGAGGCTTTGTGGGCGGTGCCCAGAACGGTCGCCCCGTACGAACTGCTGACTTGGGTCGCCACTTGGCGCACGAGGGTAGCGGTCTCACTGCGCCACGCCCCGAACGCGCAAGCGATCGAGTCGATAATCCGTCGCTTGACCTCGTGGATGGTCTCTTGGGGCAACTGCTCGTAGGTTAGCTCCGTCGCATAGCGTGCAAATCGTTCGGCTAACAACATCTTCGTATCTCCTTCACTATGTCAGGGAGTATACCTGAGTGAGGATGGGAGGCTTGGGGTGCCAGATGAGCCCCTTCGCTGGCGCTCAGGGTGACAGGGGGGGTCAAGAACCGCCAAACGGCTTTGTACTTAGCGAAACAAGAGGCACGACCGCACCTTTCCGACGCTCGTCCCCGTTTGTCATTCTGAGCGAAGCGAAGAATCTCTGAGCAACCTGATTGACCTCACTCCCAACCCCCTCTCCGTAAACGGAGAGGGGGAAGCCCTGCTTCTCCCCCCTCTCTGCTTGCGGCGAGGGGGGACAAGGGGGGGTAAGGTTCTCTTGAACGACGAGGAGTGAACAAGGCACAAGGACACCCAACCCCCGAATAGGGTACACTCTAAAGCCAAGAGGAGGCTCCGCATGCAGACGCTGATTGAGGCGCTAAGCTTTGACGATGTGCTACTCCTGCCCAACCACTCGGCAGTGCTACCCGACCAGGTAGAGACCTCAACGGTGCTGGTGCGTGATATTCGGCTTCGTATTCCCATCGTGAGCTCGCCGATGGACACGGTGACCGAGGCACGCATGGCAATCGCACTCGCGCGCGAGGGGGGCGTGGGGGTCATCCATCGCAATATGCCCATAGAGAAACAGGCGCTGGAAGTTGACCGGGTCAAACGCAGTGAACACGGCGTGATTTGGGACCCGATTTATCTCTCGCCGAACCACACTGTGCGCGACGCGCTCACCTTGATGGAGCGCTACCATATCTCCGGCGTGCCTATCACCGACCCCGAAGGCTACCTGGTGGGCATTCTGACCAACCGCGACATCCGCTTTGAGACGAACTACGACCGCCCCATCCGCGAGGTGATGACCGCCGAGAACCTCATCACTGCGCCCGTCGGCACCACCCTGGAAGAAGCGGAAGCCATCCTCCAACGCCATAAGATAGAAAAACTCCCGATTGTAGACAACGAGGGCAAACTGCGCGGGCTAATCACTATCAAAGACCTGCTCAAGATTCGCCAGCACCCCAACGCCACCAAAGACTCACGCGGACGCCTCGTGGTGGGGGGCGCTGTGGGACCCCTGCGTGAGCCAGTGGAGCGCGCCCGCGCGATGGCAGATGCGGGCGTGGACTTCATCGTCATCGACTCGGCGCACGGGCACTCGGAAGGGGTACTCCAGGCGGTGCGTGCCATCCGACGCGCGTTGCCCGACCTGCCCGTGATTGCGGGCAATGTCGCCACCCGCGAGGGCGTGCGTGCCCTCGTTGAGGCGGGCGCCGAAGCCGTCCGCGTCGGGCTGGGCGCAGGCAGTATCTGCACCACGCGCGTGGTGTCGGGAGTGGGTGTGCCCCAACTCTACGCCGTGATGGAATGCGCCGACGAAGCGAGCAAGCTGGGCGTGCCGATTATCGCCGATGGAGGTATCCGCTACTCGGGCGACATCGTCAAAGCGCTCGCGGGAGGCGCCAGCGCCGTGATGCTGGGCAACCTGCTGGCAGGCTGTGAGGAATCGCCCGGCGAAATTGAGATCTTCCGCAACCGCGCCTACAAGGTCTACCGGGGCATGGGGTCGGTCAGCGCGATGCGTGAAGGCTCCAGCGACCGCTACTACCAGACCGACCCGCGCAAGATTGTGCCTGAGGGTGTGGAGGGGCGCGTGCCCTATCGCGGCCCGCTCTCGGAGACCATCCATCAGCTGGTCGGTGGGATACGCTCTGGGATGGGCTATCTCGGTGCTCGGAACTTGAGCGAGTTGCGTGAGAAGGCGCGCTTCATTCGTATCACGAACGCCTCCCTGCGCGAGAGCCACCCCCACAGCGTCTCCATCACCCGAGAGCCACCGAACTACTGGACAGGGGGCGAAGAGTGAGACGCTTCCAACCAACGATCGAGGGCACTTGGAACGGGCGCTTGGCGATCGGTTCGCAGAGCCTGCAACTTCTGTTCCACTTCAAGCGCACGCCCGAAGGACAGTGGACGGGCGCGTTGGACAGCCCCGACCAAGGGGCGTTCGGGATTGCGTTCTCCAAAGTCGTTCTGGAAGGGCGTTCGCTGAGCGTGCGTGTGGATAGCATCGCAGGCGAGTTCGTCGGGACCCTCTCGGAGGACGGCAAGCAGATAGTGGGCGAGTGGCGTCAGGGTGGTAATCGCTTCCCGCTTTCGCTCACTGTTGGGGAACCGCCCAAACCCCGCCGACCCCAAGAACCGCAACCGCCCTTCCCTTACCGAACCGAAGAGGTGCGCGTGATGAACCGAACCGCCCGCATCGAACTGGCGGGCACACTGACCCTCCCAGAGGGCAAGCCCCCGTTCCCCGCTGTCGTGTTCTTCACGGGTTCGGGCGCCCAGAACCGCGACCAAGAAATCTTTGGGCACAAGCCGTTCCTCGTGCTGGCAGACCACCTCACCCGTAACGGCTTTGCGACCCTGCGAATGGACGACCGCGGGGTTGGTGGCTCCCAAGGCGACCCACGCACCGCCACCACGCTGGATTTCGTCACCGACCTACTGTCGGGGGTGAACTTCCTGCGCAATCGGCGCGAGATAGACCGCCGGCAGATTGGCGTGTTGGGACACAGCGAGGGCGCGCTGGTGGCGACGCTTGCAGCGGCGCGTGCCCCGCGCGAGGTCGCCTTCGCCGTGCTGATGGCGCCCCCAGGCGTGCCCGGTGAGCAGATACTCTATCGCCAAGCCGAACTGATTGCCCGCAAATCGGGCGTGAGCGACGCGCTCATAGAGAGCAACCGCCAACTCCAGAAGCGTGTGTTTGAAATCCTCAAAAGCGAAAAAGACAACGCGAAGGCAAAACAGGCGGTTGTGGAGGAACTGCTCAAGACGCTCGGAGGCGCTACCCCCACCGATAATCAGCGCGCCACGCTTGAGAGCCAAGCCGAAAGCTACACGCTTCCGTGGTTCCGTGCTTTCTTACAGTTGGATCCTGTACCGCATCTGCGTAGGGTGCGCTGTCCCGTGCTGGTGCTGATCGGTTCGCTGGATTTGCAAGTAGACCCTGACCAGAACCTGCCCGTGATTGAGAAGGCGCTCGGGGGCAATAAGCGCGCCACCATCCGCCGACTGGACGGGCTGAACCACCTGTTCCAGAAAGCCCGCACGGGACTCATCACCGAATACGCACAGATTGAAGAGACCATCAACCCCACCGCATTGAACCTCATCACCGACTGGCTTAAAGAGGTGGCGGGTTCTAAGCAGGGCGCGTAGAGGAGAATGCACACTGACAAGGGTCCTCCTTGAGTTCAAGTTTCAGAAACATCCCTCACTTTTTAGATGCGGAGGGTAGCACT
>CAKZQI010000112.1 GCA_937139515.1 uncultured Armatimonadota bacterium
GCCATCAGGTCGCCTCGTTGCGTCCAGTGTTGATAGGTCTCGTTGATACGATACATCGCAGAGCCGTGGCTATAATATACCCAGTTCGCACCGTTGCCCTCGGCGACCAGCGTGTCACCTGAGTAAAGATATTAATCTACCATAGCCTAATTCCCAAATCTACTTCCTACCCTCTTGTCTTGCCAAGTCTATTTTCAACGAATCGATTTTAAGAAGTATAAATGAAAACTTTGAACAGCCCCACTGCCTTTTTTATCTGCTGTGTATGGCTCCACGCAAGCACATAAATCGTCCCATCTGGGGCAATCTCAATCCAATCTCCACCCCAGCCCAAATTCAACGCTGGTTTTTCCATCAACTCTGTCAAAATACCTCCTGAATCTGTGAGGGGAACCTGCCAAACTAAATCGCCTCCTGCGGTAGCACAAGCTAATTTGACCGAAAAGACCCTGTCCGTTATGGAAAATCTGGATGCCAACCAATAAGAGCGCTCCATTCTGTCTACGCCAACTAACAGCCAGTCAGTTTCCAGACTCTTTGGTAGCGATAGGACACGGAGATTTCCCTCAGAAACCAGGTTTCCACTCACATACAGAACATCTCCTGGCAGGCGCGCAATACCATGAACCCCTTCCCAACGCCGAATTACCGCTCCAGTGGCGACCTCGCATGCTACTAAACGCGTGTAGGTAGGGCGACTATGACCATCAAGATTGACTCCTCTGTGCGTCAACCAAATTTTGGTAGAATCGTCCGAAACACTCAGCCAAACAGGGGGCAGAGGAGTATCCTCCTTACCTAGTGATACCACTCTTTGTACCTTAAGCTCTGTATTACAAAACACAATTTCAGAACTTTTACGCGACTTTAGAGACGAGGTAATAAACACGATGTGGGTTCTTGTACAAGCGACCCCGATAGGTACTTTATCCTTTCCAAACGGCTGTGGGTAAACCGTTATTGCTTCTTTGTGGAGACAAAGAATGCTGTTATTATCACCATTTGCTATCCATATGGTCTCATCACTCCCGATGGCAAAGGACACACCGTAGCCGTCGAAACCGCGTTTGATTGGAACCCTTCTGAACTCATCAGGTTTCAGTCCCTTGTTGAAGAAGCGAATGGGAAATATTTTGTACCGAACCGAGTCGATCGCCTGATCCCTATGTATCATTTTCGCCACCTTCCTATCTGTTTGATTGAGGCATCGTTAGTGTCAAATTGCCAAATGTTACCACTATAGGTTCCTACATAATGTAGCGTACAGGTTGGGTACTCTTTCAAGAATTCGTCAATATATAGAAGATCTTGAGTCGAAAAGCCGTCTGTTTGTCCCTCTAGCGGATGAGTGTGGTAAGTGCCCACTATCTTGCGTTTGCCACCCAAGGTTTGTGGCTCAGGAAGGGAAACATTATTTGCATTTCCTCTCGCTGGATGACCATAAGTGTACCCATCCTTGGTTTGGTATATCCAGCCCGCAAACTCTACCTCCTCATTTACAGATCTGGGCATAATGTATTTCATAGTATCGCGGACTGCTTCATCAATTGTTTTGAAGATATCTCCTGGCTTGAGCCCACTCGGATCCACCGCGTTCATCGGGTCATTCACGCAGTAGGCATATGCATTTAGCGTCAAAGGCGCGTACGCCGATCCTAACCACGGGTCTTGTTGGAGGAACCTGCCTGTGCAGGGGTCATACCAGCGAATCCCCACCTTCTGCAAGCCACCCGTGTCTGGCTCGTTGCGATAGCCCCACGCACCGTTCCAGTCGTAGGTCGTGCGCACCCCGCTCACCCAGTCGCCAAAGGCGTCGGTGAGAGG
>CAKZQI010000113.1 GCA_937139515.1 uncultured Armatimonadota bacterium
GAGCGTTGAGCCTAGAGACTTTTCAGACAGACCCTGTGCCCCTTGCGCCCAGCGAGAAGCGCTGGCTCACAATTGCCGACGATGGGCGCGTGCTGGTAGGCAAGCAGGGTTCAGGCTCCACCGAAGGGCTTCCCGAACCGCCAACGACACTGATGCCCTCCTACGGCGTGGAGCGGATAAAGCCCTGTGCGCCCTCGCTCCTGCCTCTGTTTGGATGGGGACATGACGAGGCGAAAATCATTGAGTCCATCGCGGAGGCGGGCAACGAGCCGATTGCTTCGCTGGGCTACGATGGACCACTGGCGTGCATCCACCCCGAGGGGATGAACCTCAGCGACTATTATCAAGAGTTGGTCGCCGTCGTGACGAATCCCGCATTAGACCGCGAGCGGGAGATGGAGCAGTTCAACACCGAAGTTTGGCTGGGGGCGCGCCCTCCCCTCGTGCCCGAACCGTGTCCAGCGAACGGGCATTACCTCAAGACGCCTCTGTTGACCGACCTGGAGACGCTGATAGAGCAGGGGCTCATCCCCAAAGAGCAAGTGTGCTACCTGTCATTAACCTACTCCTTAGAAGAGGGGAGCGAGCGTGCGCTTGAGCGCTTGTGCGAGCGTGCGGTTGGCGCAGTACGCCGAGGCGCTCGGATGCTAGTGCTGGATGACTGGCAAGTCGCGGATGCGCCCACCGCCTTTTTGGACCCTCACCTTGCGCTGGCAGGCGTGGACAAGGCGCTTCGCTCCCAGTGGCTGGATGCCCCAGACCTTCACCCCAGCGAGCGCAACTTGCGCAGGCGCTGTAGTCTCGTGCTTCGTTCGGGGGCAGTGCGTTCGCTCCACGATATTGTGTTTGCTCACAGTTTGGGCGCCGATGCGGTCGTGCCCTATCTGCTTTATCAGGTGGCGATAGGCGACGCGCCCGACCCTCAAACCGCTCAGGAACGGCTCCGCAATGTCGTGGAGGGGCTGACCAAGGGGATTGAGAAAGTGATTGCCACGATGGGCACGCACGAACTGCGAGGCTACGGCAAAAACTTCGCAGGGATTGGGGTCAGCACGCCGATTGCCGATTTGCTGGAGTGCCCCGCCTTCTTGGGCGACGAGAAAGCAGGCTTCAGCTTTGACTGGTGGGACGCCGAGATGAAGCGCCGACTCGCTCAGTTGGAAGCGCCTCAGCGTGCGGGTGCCCTTCCGCGTGTCCCACGCTTCTACCCGCCCCTGTGGAAGACCGCAGGGCGCATGGCACAGGGCAGTGCGCACTTCAGCGAGTATGAAACACTCCTGAGCCAACTGGAGCACGAGCGCCCTGTTGCCCTCCGCCATCTGATTGGAATACAGTACCCAGAGCACTCCCCCGTAGACCCCGAGTCGGTAGACCTCAGCATCAGCGGACACGACTTGCCGTTCCTGATTTCGTCCATGTCGTTCGGTTCGCAAGGCGAGACCGCCTATACCGCCTACGCCGAATCAGCGTACCGGTTGAATATGCTCTCGTTCTCAGGGGAGGGTGGTGAGCTCCCTCACCTGATTGGGCGCTACCCGTTCCATCGGGGTCAGCAGGTGGCTTCGGGGCGGTTTGGAGTCAACGCGGAGTATCTCAACTCGTCCTATTGGTTGGAAATCAAGATAGGACAGGGCGCCAAGCCAGGCGAGGGGGGACATCTGCCCGGACGCAAGGTCACCCAGAAGGTCGCCCAAGTGCGCTATGCGGTGCCTGGCACCGACCTCATCTCGCCCAACAATAACCACGACCTGTACAGCATAGAGGATTTGGCGCAGCTGATAAGCGAGTTGAAGACGGTCAATCCGCGTGCGAAGGTCGTGGTGAAGGTGCCTGTGGTGGCGAACATCGGCGTGATTGCAGTGGGCATAGCGAAGGCAGGCGCCGATGTGATTACGCTCTCAGGCTACGACGGGGGTACGGGTGCAGCGCGGGCGCACGCCATTCACCGTGCAGGGCTTCCTGTGGAAGTTGGCATCCACTTGGCGCATCACGCCCTGACCGAGGCAGGCTTGCGTGAGGCAGTGGAATTGTGGGCGGATGGAGGCGTTCGCTCCGCCACCGATGTGGTGCGGATGGTGCTGTTGGGAGCGAACCGCGTGGGCTTTGCGACCCTGGCGATGGTCGCTATCGGATGCACCATCTGCCGAGGATGTCAGACCGATACCTGCCATGTGGGGATTGCTACCCAGATGACCACTGTGGAGCAGGCGCTGGCACGCGGGCTGAAGCGGTTTGAACCGCAGCAGTATGAGCAGGCGGTGGCGCGATTGGTGGCGTTTTTCCGTGCGCTGGGCGATGCGGTGCGCCACGAGGTCGCCCGACTGGGCTACGAACGGCTCCAGAGCCTCGTAGGGCGCGCCGACCTGCTCTATCAGCGCAGTCACCAAGAGTATGTCAACCTCAGCCCGCTCTTCATTTCGGCACCGCTTCCTATGCACCACACCGACAGTAGTTCGCGCCGCGTCTCCCGATTGCGTTCCTACACCACGCAGTGGATTACCCAAGCGATACTCAGCGAAGTGGACCATTCGCCCGAACTTGTCTACGAGGATACCGAGCTGGAGGCGATGGACCAGGCAATCGGCGCGCACCTATCGGGCACCCTCACACGCGCACGAATTGGGCTACCCACCCCCAAAGGCTACTCCGAATGGATGCCCGAAGGTCTCAAGAGCGTCCACCGAATAGACCTGTGCCTGAACCAGACTTTGGCAGGGCACGGATTGGGCGCGTTCAATGTGCCTCCGCTGGCTATCCGCGTGGAGGGAGGCGCTCAGGACGGTGTCGCCAAGAGCGCCTGCGGCGGGATGGTTGCCGTATTGAAGGGCGTGAACCTGCAGGGCGTGCGTGTGGACGGAAGTGTGGGCAAGAGTTTCGCCTACGGTGCCCAGCGGGGATTCTTCATCGTGCAGGGCTATGCCGATAGTCGCGCCTGCGTGCGCCTGTCGGGTGCCGAGGTCGTGTTCGGAGCGCGCCTCCAACACCCCGTGGACGCTGACCCCCTCAAGTGCTTAGAGCGCGCCCATCTAAAAGGGTTCGCTTTTGAGTATATGACGGGCGGGCGCGTTGTGGTGTTGGGCGACCCTGGACCCTACCTGTGCGCAGGCATGACCGGCGGTGTGGTCTATGTGAAACTCTGGCACGAGTGGGGATTGAACCAGGAGGCGCTTCGGCGTCGGCTAGCACGGGGAGCCAAGGTGAAAATCCTGCCCACTCACACCGACGACCACAACGACCTACGGCGCCTGCTCCTGCTCTACGCGCACGAACTGGAAGCCAGCCAACAGCATCAAGAGGCGCAAGCCATCCGCCAAATCGTGGCGAACGACTTAGCCCAGTTCGTGAAAATCGTGCCCGTCAACCAGCAAGAAGACCAAAGCGTATCCACCGAATAGGCTTTGGGTCAGACAGGTTGAGCTGTTTGGGCTGGGAGATACTGCTGGGAGCGCGTGCGTCCCGCACGCAACGGGCTTGGGCTCAAACAAGCTGAGCCGTTTGGTCTTGGAGGTACTGCTGGGAGCGCGTGCGTCCCGCACGCAACGGGCTTGGGCTCAAACAAGCTGAGCCGTTTGGGCTTGGAGGTACTGCTGGACGACGGTCTCGGTCTCACCGTCAGCGCGGATGGTGCCTTCGTCCAGCCAAATGGCGCGCCCTGCGACTTGGCGCACCGCCTCCATATCGTGCGACACGAAGAGGATAGTGCGCCCTTCTTGCTGAAACTGCTGGATTTTCTGATAGCACTTCTGCTGGAACCGAGCATCGCCCACCGCCAGCACCTCGTCCACCAGCAGGATGTCCGCATCCACATGGGAGGCGACGGCGAACCCCAAGCGCATCAGCATCCCTGAGGAGTAGGTGCGCACAGGGGCATCGATGTACTCCTCCAACTCTGCGAACTCCACAATCTGGGGTAATCGCTCGGCGACCTGTTTGCGCGTGAGACCCAGTATCACCCCGTTGAAGAAGATGTTTTCTATGCCTGTCAAGTCGGGATGGAACCCTGCTCCCAACTCCAGCAGGGGAGCGACCCGTCCATTGACACAGATTTGCCCGCTGGTTGGCAGGTAAACCCGCGCGATGATGCCCAGCAGAGTGCTTTTGCCAGAGCCGTTTCGCCCAATCAGGGCGACGGTCTCGCCTTTGGAAATCGTGAAGTTCAGGTTGCGCAGGGCGGTCATTCGTTCCACACGCTTGGGCAGAAACGAGAGCAGTAGCCCCTTGAGCGAGGAGTAGGGCTGGTGGCTCAGCTTGAACTCTTTGGTCAGGTGGATGGCTTGAATGGCGATGGTGTCAGCGTTCATCGCGGAGGCTCCGAGGTTTGGGATATGCTGAGTTTGTTGCCCCCCTCCGCAAGGTTCCCCCCGCAAGCGTGGGGAACCGATTTTACCCCCTGCGTCAGAGGCAGGGCTGGGGAGGGGGTTTCTGGGTCTACCTCACCCCCTGACCCCCTCTCCGTAAACGGAGAGGGGGAACCCTCGGGCTGGCTCCCTCCCTCTCCCACAGCGCTGGGAGAGGGAGGGCTAGGGAGGGTGAGGGTTTCACCCCCCTCTCTGCTTGCGGAGAGGGGGGATGGGGGGGTGAGGTTTCCTACACTCGCCTTCCTCCCTAAGGGGAGAGGGAGAGAGCCTTGCTCAGCCCTCTCTGCTAATGAAGAGGCAAACAACTGGAATGAGGTTTGCCACAAAATACGCCCCATTCAGAAATCGCCACCACCGCGTCCGCCACGCCCTCCAGTGCCGGGGGCACCTGCACCTTGTTGCTGTTGTTGACCGGGTCGCGCCGGTCCGCGGCGCAGGCTGTTATCCACATAGATGCCCCAACTGTAGCGCACCGTGTTGCCTGCCCAGTCGCTGGCGACAATCGTCATCGTGTGGCGCCCATCAGGAAGCGGTTTCGCCGTACCGCCCGAACGCAGGCTGACCGTAATTTCGCCCAGTGACGGCTCGTACTCAATCGGCAACGGCTCGTCGTTCAGGAGCCACTGCACCGTGTCAGGACGAACGCCTGCACCATCGTCCCGCAATCGCGCCGTGAACTCCAGCGGCAGTTGACCCGACATCATCTCGCCGATAGCGGGCACCGTACGCAACACTTTGGGCGCAGAGCGGTCGACCCAGTCCATCCCAAACGCCGTCAAGTTGCCCTCACCCGTTCCAATCAGCACGCCCTTCGGGATGAACACGGGCTTGCCCACAATCGCCAAGTAGGCAATCCGTCGGTTGTTGGCATCCAGCGTACCCTCGGGCGGACGCAGGGTGTAAAGCCACTTCAGCTGACCTTCAGGGATAGAGTAGACCAGCACCGTTCCGCGTCGCGTTGCGACCCATAGGTCGCCGTTGTGCAGTTCGGGAGCGTTCAGTGGCTCGTAGCGCAGTTCAATCGGCTCACGGTCGCCTGCCAGAATGCGTCCGCTATGGTCAAACACCACCAAGCGGTTCTCGCGAGTGGTGACGACGACATGGTTCTCATCGGCGGTGGGAGCGAGCCGAATTTCGCTATTGAACTTGCGTGTCCAGCGCGGTGAACCGCTGGTAGGGTTGAGCGCAATCAGCAGGTCGTTGGAGGTCACATAGACGCTATTGTTGGCATAGACGGGCTGGGAATCGTAGTTGGGGGCTGGAAGCCTGAAGACCCAGCGTCGGCGCCCTCCTGCGGTGCTGATTGCGTGCACCTGTCCGCCGTTCGTCCCGAAGAAGAGCGTCTCGTCAGCGAGTACCAGCGCGCCTGCGATAAAGTCGCCCGCGCGATAAGGTTCGCGCCAGAGCGGTTCTCCTGAACGAGGGTTCAGCGCGTACACTTCGCCACGCCCTGTGCCGATATAGAGCGCCTCCTCGGTCAACACGGCGCGAGCGGTCGGCGCGCTATCGGCTGTGAATACCCAACGCAGGCTCCCGGTTTGGATATCCAGCGCCAGCACATTCCCGTCGCTTGCCCCGATGTAGACCAGTGCCTCGCCTTCCACAGGGTGTCCCAATATCGTGGCGTTGAGGGGGGCATCGGTGGGATATTGCCACTTGAGCGCGCCCGTTTCCATATCCACCGCATAGAGGCGATTTCCGCAGGCGTAATAAATCGTCTGTTTGCCCACACCCGGAAGGGCTGGATTGTTCGGGGCGGGGTTGCCGAAGAAGCGCCACATCGCGGTCGGGGTCTGAGCCACCGCCACCGCCGTCATTAGCCCAAAAAGCCACACCAAAATCCGTTTTTGCATTCCTACCTCCAAAATCGAGAGCATTCGGTATATATGCAAGAGTTCCTACTTCCGCTACACCGAAAACGAGGTTCCACACCCACACTGGCGCTTGGCGTTGGGGTTCTGGAACTGGAACCCACCACCAATCAACTGCCCCGTGTAGTCAATCGTCGTGCCAGCCAGAACCTTAGCACTCTTGGGGTCAATAATCACACGAACCCCACCAAACTCGGCGGTGAGGTCATCGGGGCGAACCTGCTGGGTCGGCATCATCACATACTCGAATCCAGAACAGCCCCCCGAACGCACCCCAACGCGCAGATAGGCACCCTCCTGACCTTGCTTTTGCAAAATCTGTTGAATGCGCCTTAGGGCACGCTCCGTGAACTGCAAAGGGAAAGTAGTCGTCTCCATCCAATCTCACCAAGCAGATTATACCTGTTCTTGAGGAGGCTTGAGGAGGGGCAGCTTGCGGGCGCCCGCGCTCAGACCACAAGCCACAAAACGCAACTGGTTGAGACCCCTACACCCCTCTACGCTACTTTTCAAGCACGATGACTGTGAACGAGTGGGGTGGGAAGGTATGCCGAAACTCTGAGCCAAGGTTGCGCCGTCGGCTCGTTTTGGGTGCCACGCGTTTCGGTTCATCTAATGAGTTCTCGGCGTCGGGATGGTCCGCGGTCAGGCTAATCACCCGTGCTGAGAACTTCTGACCTCCAACACCGTCCAGCTGGAGCGTAGCGGAAATCGGTTGGCTCCCTGCGTTGCTCACCTTGAGTATCAGCTCGCCTGTTTGCTCGTTTCGGCTTGCGCTGGCATACAGGGCAGGGAGGGGCATATCCTCAAAGTCGTGAACCAGCTCGCCGTCCAGATAACAGCGGATGCGTCTTCCCTGCACTTCCACCCGAATGTCGTACCAGCGCCCCGTCTCAATACTGCCTGGTACCTCGTTGCTGACGATGGTCTTGCCCCCGCCTAGGCAGCGCTCTACAGCGTGTTTGGTGTTATTCCAACCTCCGAGGTTCCACCAGTACCAGTTGTTCTCGTCGCGTGCGCG
>CAKZQI010000114.1 GCA_937139515.1 uncultured Armatimonadota bacterium
TGTCATTCCGAGCCGAAGGCGAGGAATCTCAGACCCCTCACTGCGTTCGGGGTGACAAGAGAGGGTATTCCGAGCCTTCCTCACTCTGTCATTCCGAGCCCCTCCCTCCTGTCATTCCGAGCCGAAGGCGAGGAATCTCAGACCCCTCACTGCGTTCGGGGTGACAAGAGAGGGTATTCCGAGCCTTCCTCACTCTGTCATTCCGAGCCCCTCCCTCCTGTCATTCCGAGCCCCTCCCCTCTTGTCATTCCGAGCCGAAGGCGAGGAAGGACAGCCAGCACTTAGGGAAGGACTCAGCGTCTATAACAGTCCGATTACCGCCGTTCAGGGTTGTGCTGATTAATCAGGTTCACCGCCTCGGTCTCAATCTGAACCAGCCAGTTCAGGTCGCCGTAGGTGGGTGTGGATTCGACCATAATCGCCCACCAGTGATTGTCTTCCAGTTGGCGCGTGTGGCGCGTGCGGAGCGTGCTCCAGACTTTGACCCACTTGGCGTGGTGGTCGGCATAGATCACATTCATCCCGCCGTTGTGGCGCCATAGGTCTGCCGCATACAACGACCACCATCCCAAATCGGGGCAGGTCCAGTAGGTCTCGAAATAGGTCACGGTCTGCGCAGGACGGGGCACGCTCGCCAGCGCCCGCCCGTTCCACAAGGTGCTGGGGCTAATCACCATCGCCACATTGACCGCGTAGCCCGCCGCTCCCCGACGGTCGCCGGGCGGGAAATACTCGTTGCGCAAAGCATTCGGGTCGCCATAGGAGCGGTTCGGATTGGACGGGCACACCAGCACCTCGGTGTTCTTCATATAGGGCTGGAACACATCGTACCAGTGGAAGAAGGCGGGCGCGCCCTGCGGTTCGCCCCAAGTGTTCACATAACAGCCCCACCGTGCGCCCCTGATGGTACGGCTGGCAATCGGAATACGGTTCTGGGGCGTGTGCTCATCATAGTCTTGCACATACATCTGGAACGCCAGCCCAATCTGCTTCGTGTTGTTCAAGCAGGCGGTTTGACGCGCTTTCTCGCGCACTTGCGCAAAAACGGGGAACAAGATTGCCGCCAAAATGGCAATAATCGCGATTACGACCAGCAGCTCAATCAGGGTGAAACCCTGATAGCGTCCTTTTGTGTGCATCGTTCTCTCCCAATCAATGCCCTATTATACAATAAAAACGCATCGATTGGGAAAGGGTGCTTGAAAAAGCGTAGCACGGGCATCCTGCCCGTGAAAAATCGAGGTAGGTGCAAGGCAGGATGGGTCTGCTGGGAGCGCAGGCGTCTCGCCTGCACGGTCGTTGAGAACTGCTCGGGCAAGGATGCCCAAGCCACGCTCTTGGACACGGCTACCCAAGCCACGAATGCGGTCGGGACGCCTGCGATCCCAGTGATTTTTCGAACACCCTCTCGATAGGGAGAGTAAGTTAGGCGACCTCTCGGATTCGGTCGGTCATCAGTTGGAAGGGGGTGGGGTCTTTGAGGATGACCGCTTTGCGATTGGTACTGACCCAACCTTTGCGTGCCCATCGGCTCAGCGTTCGGCTCACCGCTTCACGGCTGGCACCCACATAGTCGGCAATCTCCTGGTGGGTGAGCGGGATTTCAATCCCCTGCTCGGTCTCGTGCCCCACGCTCTGCGCCAAGCCCACCAAAGCGTGGGCGATACGCTGGCTCAGCTTGAGCCGACTGATGTGGAACACGCGCTCTTCCGATTGGCGAATGCGCTCCGCCAACACTTTCAGCAGGGTCAGCGCGAAGTCGGGATATTCGGTCAGCAGGGCTTGGAACTGGTCGGGGGGCAGATAGCGCACCTCACTGGGTTCCAACGCCTCGACGGTGGCGCGCACCCAGTGCCCCGTGAGGATGGTCGTCTCACCGAAGGAGTCGCCCTCACCTAAGATGGCATAGGTCAAGGCGCTTCCGTCGGGGGCAATCTGATAGACCTTCATCATTCCTTTCTCGACCACCCACCAGCCACCGGGTTCGCGTCCCAGTTCCAATCGGTCGCCCGGATTGTAGTGAACTGAGAGCATTCGGCTCAGGAGCTGGCTCGCCTGCTCGTTGCTCAACATTTGCAACGGGTTGGTCTTAACCAACGCCCACTTAACAGTCATAGCGTGCTCACCTCGTTATAGAATATTCGGTTGCGCGAGGGGGAACACGCAACATCGGAGGACACCTCGCACAACACACCTATTATACCCGATAGAAATCCCCCCCTCTCAGGGGCGAGAGGGGGGTTCGGCGGAGAGGGGAGCAGGCAGAAGGGAGGTACTTACTTGGGAGGGAGGATGACCGTGTCGATCACATGAATGACGCCGTTCGTGCACTCAATATCAGCCTTGACGACCCTTGCGTTATTGATACGAACGGTATTATTTCGAACGCGGATATTAATATTCTTACCCTGAAGGGTCTTTGCACTACGCAGATTAACAACATCCTTAGACATAACCTTGCCCTGCACCACATGGTAGAGCAGTACCTGTCGGAGCGCTTCCTTATCCTTTAGGAGTGCATCCACCTGCGACTTGGGCAACTTCGCGAAGGCTTCGTCCGTCGGGGCGAATACAGTGAACGGACCCTCGCCCTTCAGTGCATCGACAAGACCAGCCTCTTGGACGAGCTTGACTAAAGTCTTGAACTGACCCGCACCCACTGCGGTGTCTACAATATCTTTCTTCTGGGGGGCTGGACTAAAGCCAGCGTACGCTACCACTAACGCGCTTATCGCAACACCCGTTACAACCATCCACCATCGGTTCTTCATCGTTTTCCTCCGCTGTTTCTTAGCGTGGCAAAATGATACCGAGCGGAGGGGACAGCGAGTCTGTGATTTGAATCACATTTTGCGAAATTGCCCGAATTTGCCGGCTATTCGCAGGGAATCGCCACCAGTGTGCCGA
Organism: uncultured Armatimonadota bacterium; assembly: GCA_937139515.1. GTDB lineage: Bacteria > Armatimonadota > Fimbriimonadia > Fimbriimonadales > GBS-DC > CAKZQI01. The sequence continues at coordinate 2,908 of CAKZQI010000114.1, forward strand.
ATCCAACCACTGATGCGCGTGCAAGAGTGGCAAAGCGCGGTTGGGGGCTACCGCTTCCGAATACAAGGCAGTCTCAGCCCGACAAGTACGCCCGTCTCAGACCCGCTACACGGCTACGCTTTCCCTTATCAGGTGGAGGGCTATCACGAGGGGAACCTGCGCCTTCAGGTCTACACCACCCGCCAGAACCTCTACCCCTACGCCGAGCGCGCCTGCCGAACGCTTCTGCACTGCTACGAACTGGCACAGACGCGCTTGGGACTGGAACACGCCCTGCGCTATGAGGGAGTCTTGCGTGTGTTCCTCAAGACCGATGGCAAGCCTGGTGCCGAACAACAGCGCAATCTGCTCTATCTGTACGCGCTGGACGAACGCCTGCCCCCCCAAGAGTGGCTCCGTGAGCTCACCCACGAGTACGGACACTGGGTCATCCCACCTATCAACTCGTTTGTGGAGCCAGAGGCGTGGGCAAATGGCGACTTGGGCGAACGCTGGTTCACGCTCCATCTGACCGAGGCGCTCCGCAACCGCCAAGTGGATACGGAAACCACGATGGGCGCCTCACTGAGCGACTTGGAACGCTACCTCCATCGTGCGGTGCGCCCCTTGATAGAGCGGATGGCACGCGAAGGGCTGAACCCCAACCGATGGCGATCGCGCCGACGCGAGGGCTACGAGGAGTACCTTGCGCTGGCGTTGTATGCCGACGCGGTATACCGAAGCGAGCGCTTCGGGCGTGCGATGCGTATCGCAGGGGGCGTAGAACCCGACGATTTCTTGAACGGACTGCGCGAGTGCCTGCTGGAGCGCGAGCAACTCACCGTGCGCTTGCCCTTGCCAAAGGCTTGGCTCTATTTGCCAGGGGGCGTTCGGCGTTGGCGTGCCATCCAGCCCGCAGGGGTGAGCCTACAGCCCGACCCGAAGCGTCCCGATTGGCTTCGCCCGAACACCGAGGCTACCGAGTTGATAGTGCGCCGACGATAGGTTGCCCCTCAGCCACGACACAGCGCGTCGGCAACCCGGACGGCGCGCACGGTCGCTTGGACATCGTGCACGCGCAGGACATCGGCGCCCCAAGCCACGCTCAACGCAGCGGTGGCTAAGGTGCCCTCCAGCCGCTCTTCGGGGGGTAGCCCGCCCAACAGATGCCCAATAAACGATTTGCGCGAGGTGCCCACCAAGACTGGATAACCTAAAGCCTTCAGCGTGGGGAGGTGCTTCAGTAGTTGCAGGTTATGCTCCACCGTCTTGCCGAAGCCGATGCCTGGGTCCAGCCAAATGTGCGTGGCGGGGATACCTGCCTGGGTTGCACGCTGAGCGTGGGATTGCAGGGTCTCGCACACCTCGCGCACCACATCGTCGTAGACGGGGTTCTGTTGCATCGTTTTGGGAGTGCCCTTGATATGCATCAGCACAACGAGTGCGCTCCCCTCAGCGACGATTTCGGGCATAGCGGGGTCAAAGGTCATCCCGCTGATGTCGTTCACGATGCAGGCGCCTGCTTGAAGCGCCAAGCGTGCCACCGCGCTCTTGGTGGTGTCCACCGAGAGGATGGCGTTCGGATGGCGATGGGCTATCGCTTCCACAAGGGGGATGACGCGCCGTATCTCCCCCTCTATGGGCACAGGGTCGGAACCGGGGCGGGTCGACTCACCGCCGATGTCAAGGATGTCCGCACCCTCTTCCAGCATCTGTTCGGCGCGGGCGAGGGCGGTTTCAAAGCGGTCGTAGCGCCCGCCGTCAAAGAAGCTGTCGGGCGTAGCGTTGAGGATGCCCATCACGAGCGTCCTTCGCCCCAACTGTGCCCGAAGCGTGGCGACCTGCTCAGTGATACGAGCCATAGTGGCGTGGGAACTTGGGCATCTCCCGAAGCGATTCGGGAACCTGTTCCAACATCGCTTCGCCCACTCGGCTGAAGTGGAACCCTCGCTCGCGCGCCGAGACCACAGGGTCATGGATAAACTTCAGGCGGAACACCTTGTCTTCCATCAACAGGTGGAAGAGGGTATCCAGCTGATGATAATCCAAGCTCTCCAGTTCTATACGGGCGAGTAGTCCCACCTCAAAGGGCACCCATTCGCTTTCGGCGAACGCCAGATGCTCGTAGTCGCTGATGGCTTCCTCAATACGCCCAACGGTCTTGAGCAGGCGCGCCCGACGGAAGCGGTAGTGAGGGGAGAGCGGTTGGAGGCGCACCAAGCGCTCAGCAATCTGGAGCGCACGCCCATAGTCCATCTGGGTCGTGTAGGTCTCCAGTAGGAGCTCCAGCGGGGTGGGATGGTTCGGTTGGAGTACAAGCCAGCTTCGACACTCCTGCTCTGCCGAGGCGAAATCGCCGCTCTCAATTAGCATCTCGACCATCTGTTTGCGCAGGGTATCCGAGTCGGGGTTCAGCGAGAGCGCACTGCGGAGTGCGCCAATCGCGCTTTGCCAGTTGTGCTTGCGTCGGTATAGCTCCGCCAAACGGATGTAGCATTCCAGCGAGTTCGTGCCAGACTCCAACACTTGGTGGAGCATTCGGATTGCCCTATCCAAACGCCCTTTACGCACGCATTCATCCACTTGCTTGAAGAGTTTCATTTTCGCTCTCCGTTCACCGAAAACCATTTTGCCTATTATGCCCCAGAATGGCTTTCGGTGTCAATCGGGATTTATACGGGATTTTCGATGGCGACGATGCGATTCCTGCCACCTTTTTTGGCTTGTTCCAGCGCAGAGTCCGCCAATTCCAGCAAAAGTGCGGGGTCATCGCACGAATTGGGGTATCCCGCTACCCCTACACTGATGTTGATGGGCAGTCGGCGCTGTCCAGTAGTGTCGTGAAACTCGTGTTGTTTGACGGCTTGGGCAAGTCGCACGGCGGCGGACATCGCCCCTTGCAAATTGGTTGAAGGCAGAAGCACGACAAACTCGTCGCCACCATAGCGGGCAATCAGCTCGGTATTGCGCAGGCTCTGCTGAAGCACCTCCGCCAACTGCACCAGCACATAGTCGCCATCCAAGTGTCCATACTGGTCGTTGATCTGCTTAAAACCATCTAAGTCAATAATCATCAGGGACACGGGATGTTGATAGCGTTGGGCAAGCCGTATTTCAGCTTGATAGCGTTCTTGGAAGTAGCGGTAGTTATAAAGTCCGGTCAGCCCATCAGTGAAGGCAAGGCGTTCCAGATGGCTCAAGAGGTCGGCACGCGCCAAGATCATCGCCAAATGCACGCCCACCGACTGGGTCAGTTCGTAATCGCTCTGAGTGAAGAAATGGGGTTGGCTATGCCCAATTGCCAGAAAGCCCTCCATCCGACCGATGTGGTGCAGGGGTACAACGATGACACCGCGCATCGGCTCTATCTGCCAGTGCGCTTCTTCAGGTTGCTCGTGGGTATCGGAAATCCAGAGCGGGGACGGCGCACCCTGCGGAAGATAAGGACGCAGGTCGGGCATGTTGTTCCAGTTTCCCACCTCCTGATACCCCATTTCGCCCGAAAGCACAATCTGGGCGCGCTCAAACCGAAGTACAGGCTGGAGCATCTCCAACGCCGCCGCAGGGAGCGCCTGTGTGGTGCTGACGGTGAACAATAAACTGCTCAGCTCCTGAGTCAGCTGGGTCTCTTGCAGACGCGCCTCTAACACCCCAATCTGGTCATACAGACCGATTAGTGCATTCAGGTGGGGCAGGAGCGCGCGGAGCCGTCGCTCAATCTCTGGAGAGAACGGGCGGTTTGGATGACTCACCAAAGTAAGGACACCATAAAGGTGCTCACCGGAATAGAGCGGGAAGCTTAGAATTGTAGAGCGCTGGAGCGACTCTTCAGAGTGGGCATCTTCACCTTGCTCAAGGTGTGCCGTAAGGAAGGTGCGTATCTGCTGGAGGGGAGATACTGTAAGATGAAGGTCGGAAGAGCGGGGTGGGTTCGCTTGTCGCCCTTCTAAGGAGCGAAGCGCGCCGACCGCACAGCGCACTCTCAGGGTCAGCCCTCCGTCTTCTGCAAGCAGCAGGACACCCCCACGCGCTTCCGAGAGCGCACGCAGGCGCTCCAACAGCAGCCGATAGGCTTCCGCAGGCTCTATCACGCGGGTTAAGATGGCGTAGAGCTCGTTGCTGTCTTTCAGCACCTGTAGGTTCTCCTCAAGGCGATGGTAATGGTGCGTCAACTCGCGAAATCGGTTTCTTAGTTCGCGTTGGTCTTGCTCGCTTTTCTCTACCTCTTCCGTCGCTCGTTGGAGCAAAGTCGCGTAATCGGTTTCTCGGCTCTTGTCTACGAGGAGAACCATTAGCCCCGAAATTGCAAAAATAGAGGTCAGGACAATCCAATACGAGGCGGTTAGTAGGCTGTCGGGGTTCCGAGCATATTCTGAGAATCCGAAGGTGAGAGGGGTGAGGAAGGCACTCAGCGCTCCCGACCAACGATTGTACTGCCACAGATGGAACGCTGTCAGCACGATGTAGACCCCGAAAAGTGCTTGGGTGGGGCTCCAAAGCCACCAGATACTCCCAAGGAGCAGGTTATCGCTCAGCGTGCCCAACAGAACTGCCCACCCCGCGAGGGGTTGACGCCTCTCCAAAAGGGCGAGCGCAATTAGGAGTACACTGGTCAGGGCGAAAGAAATTCCCTTAGTGAGATCTATGGCTCCGAATCGGAACCACCACCCACCCAAGGTAAGCGCTATCAGTCCGAAGCGCACGATGAGGTTCAAGGGTTTACCCCACTATAGAATACCTAAAAGTACCTGCTGATTGAGAAAACTCCTGCCAGTGGCACGAAAGTTGCTACTTCTCGATTCAAAAGCGTTAGCAGGGGGCATCGTGCTGCAGGACGAGACGCGCAGGCGTTAGGCAGTCGGTCTCGGAGAGCGGACACCGCTGTGTCGTCGTGCCTATCGATGCCCTCCATCACCCTCCCCCGAAATCTACCTAAGTCGTCATCCCGTCTCGTATGGAATGCTCCTATTGTGGGAGGATGCGACCATGCGTTATTTCGTGGGACTCACTTTGGGGATGATTTGCGTAGGTTTCTTGTGGGCTGACAGAAGTCCGGGTTCGTTTGCCCCGCGCACGCCAAATGGGATGCTCTGGGCGGGCACGACTTTCGCGGTACAAGCGAGCGCCGTGATGAACGGTCAAACGGTGGGCGTTTCGGAAGCAGGCACGCTTCGGGTTGGGCAAGTGCGCCAGTGGCAAGCGACTCCGCTCAACGGCAACTTAGTCCACCTACCTTCGGGGCAATACCTCTACCAGGTTCGTTTGGAGAACACCGGGAACGGCATAGACCAGTTCCAATTTGCCCTGACCCAACACGAGCTGACTCAAGATAGACGATGGACTGTAGAGCTGTTTGAAGACCAAAATAACAGCCAAAGCACCAGCGGAAATCCGCGCATAGCAACTATAGACACTCCAGGTCAGGGCGGTGTTATTGAACCGGGTTTGAGGATGGTCTACCTACTCCGCGTTGTTGCGCCTGGAGGTTCTACACCGACCGATGGGGTCTGGGCACAAGTGATGGCAGGGTTGGTGGGAAGCCAGAACCTTCAGCAGGTTGGAAATGCGGTGGTGGCGGGCACTCTGCGCACCGCGTGGGCAGTCGGGCGCGGATGGAACTACGCTGAACAGCAAACGCATGTAGCCCCCGTCTTGGCACAGGGTCGCATCTTCTGGATGGGGACCGATGGCAACAATGTGACGCGTGTCTTCCATGCGCCTTACAACTCCGCAGGCGATACCAGCCCGTTCAGCACACGCGAAGTATATTCGCGACAGTTGACCCACTTCGTTCCCAGCAGTTTCAGCGAGGTGTTCGGCTCCAGCTGGTTCGTGGGCACCCAGAACGGCGATTTGGTGCGCATTCCGCTCCCGACGATTTTGCAAAACAACAGTTCCGTTGACCCGCGCCAGGTGGTCAACCTGCCTGGGGGCGCACGCGTGCGGTTAGACCTCAAGCCATTCCTGCTCAACAACCGTTTGTATGTGGTGGGCACAGACCGTCGCCTGCATGCCCTGCGCGAGGACGGCAGTTGGCTTGGGCAAAGCATGCGCCTATCTGAAAATGTGGGCAATATCTCCTGCTCGCCTGTGGTGCTGATGAAGCGCCATGCCGTGTTGGGAACCGACCAAGGATGGATTGTGTTCGTGGATATATTGACAGGCAACATCCAACTCGCACGCCGAGTGGATAACTCCCAGCCGGTGCGCCAACTGGCGGTCAATCGTGGCGAGCGATTGCTCATCGCAGTTTTAGGAGACCGACGGGTGATGGGCATCAATGCTCGTCAAGGCACCGTTCAGTGGGGTCGAATTGTGGACGAGAGCGCCGGTGCCGTGGTGTCCAACTTGGCGTACGACCGTGAGAGCGACACAGTGTTCTTCC
>CAKZQI010000115.1 GCA_937139515.1 uncultured Armatimonadota bacterium
ACGCCTCATACCAAGATTTTTCTCCAGAGGAGGTTAAGTTTCGGTTAAGAACCGTTAAGAGCCTGTTAAGTTTTTGGTTCTTAACATCAAGTTAATGCAAAAAGGGATACTCTGTAGTGGGATATTCCCAAAGGAGGCTTGAACTTCTTCTTCGGAGGCGTCAACGGCGACTCTCGGGGAGTTTCCAACACCTACCAAGACATCGATGTAAGTGCCTTTGCCAGCCTCATAAACGGCGGTGCTTTGCGCTTCGACTTATCGGGCTGGATTGGGGGCTACTACTCTCAATCCGACAGTGTGACCATCTCTGCGCGCTTCATTGACGTCGACGGCAACGAACTGGTCACAGGCTCTATTGGACCGCTCACCCCTGCCCAACGCAACTCTTCGCGCAATCTCTTCTTCCTCGCCACGAACGGTTCGGTGCCTTCAGGCACTCGCACAGTGCGCATCCGAATGGACTTCACGGGCGGTGGACGCTCGCTGGATGGTTATGCAGACAACCTTGACTTCCGCCTGCGATTACGCTCCGATGTGAACGGTAGTGGTTGTGTCGATGATGCTGACCTGCTGGCAGTGCTGTTTGCCTTTGGGAATAGTGGTTCGGGGCTTCCTGAAGACCTGAACACCGATGGTATCGTCGACGACGCCGACCTGCTGGAGGTGCTCTTCACCTTCGGCACGGGCTGCTGACCGCAGTAATCTTTGAGTGGGGATGCCTGCCAATCTTGACTTGGAGGCATCCCCGTTTGTTTATTGGGGTTTGGGATAGCCCTTGTAAGGACGATATTCACAAGTGAAACTGCCATCGTTGAAAAGGTCAATAATGCCGTAGCCCGGAGGCGTTTGGTAATAGTTTCCGCCCCACCAGCTCCCGCTCACGGCGCCGTTGCACACATAGGTTACGCCATCGTACTCCGCACGGTCATATTGGTGCATATGCCCACTGAGGCAGAGCTTCACATTCGGGTGCTTGTGGAAGAGTTGAATAATTCGGCGCGCATCAATATGCACCCAGTCGCCGGGGATAACCCAGTTGCCTGTCTTTTCGTTGTTGCCGTCGATATAAGCACAGACCGACAGGATAGGAATGTGCGAGAGCACCAGCACGGGCGTTTTGGGGTCGGTGCGCTGGAGGTCGGCTTGGAGCCATTCAAACTGAGCATCATCAAGCCGTGCAGTGTAGGAGTTGCCCACCGAGAAGGTGCTGTCCAACACGACGAAGTGCCAACCTGCGCGGTCAAACGAGTAGTAAGGACGCTCTATCTCAAACAGCTCCATCGCCCACTTCTTGCCATAGTTGGGTTCGTTGCCTGTACAACCGCTTCGTTCCTTGTTCCAGCCCCACACATCGTGGTTGCCAACGCAGTGGAAGACGGGGATTTTGCAGTTGGTGACGAACACCTCGCGCCAGAGCTTGGAGAGCGTGTTAGCACGCTCACGCCTTTGGGCGAAGACATCCATCACCGAGTCGCCCCCTGTCAGGATCAGGTTCGGGCGGTCTTTCATTTCGTGAACCTCACGCAAGCAGGCGAGGGTGCCTTCCACCGCGGTGCCTTCGGGTTGTAGGTGAATATCAGTCAGGTGAGCAATCCTGAGAACGCGCCGACGCCGTACCGCCTCGCTTGATGAGGTCAAACCCAGTGTGCCTAATGCCGTGCCTGCGCCCAACAGCGCCATTCGCTTGAGAACTTCACGACGGGTTATCTTGTCCATTAGTAGCACCTCCCAACAACACTTTACCTGCGAGATTATAAAGAGAATGTTAAGCCGACAGGGGCAAGTAGAGAGGTGATTTTCTTGCACTTGCTCACAGGTGGCATCTGCCCTGACGGGTACAATCTCTGCCGATGGACCTCAGCACCCTCAATATGGAACAGTTGGAAGCCGTTTTGCCCAAGGATGGTCCACTGCTGGTGTTTGCAGGGGCAGGGAGCGGGAAGACGCGCGTCATCACCTACCGTATCGCCAACCTCATCCACCAGCACGGGGTCGCGCCTCGGCACATCCTCGCCGTGACCTTCACCAACAAAGCGGCGAACGAGATGAAGGAACGGCTCCAGAAACTTATCGGCAATGCTCACAAAGGGCTTTGGGTGGGCACTTTCCATTCCATCTGTGTGCGGATTTTGCGCGAGAGCGGGCGCGCAGTGGGTGTGGAGCCGAACTTCGTGGTCTATGACGAGGGCGACCAAGTGCAACTGATACGCCAAATCCTCATCCAGCTGGACATAGACGAGAAACAGTTCTCCCCGCGTGCGCTCAGCAGTGCGATTAGCCGAGCCAAAGAGCGACTTATTATCCCTGAGGAGTACGCTGAGCGCGCCAGCGACTACTACGAGCGCATCGTGGCGCGCGTGTACCGCCTCTATCAACCGCTCCTGCAAGCGAATAATGCGCTGGATTTTGATGACCTTATCAATAAAGTGATTGAGCTCCTGCAAGACCATCGCCCCGTGCGCGAGCGGTATCAAGACCAGTTCCGCTACATCCTGGTGGATGAGTATCAGGATGTGAACTATGCGCAGTACCTGCTGATTAGCTTGCTCGCCGAGAAGCACCGCAACTTGTGTGTGGTGGGCGACGATGACCAAGCTATCTACAGCTTTCGTGGGGCGGAGGTGGAACTCATCCTGCGCTTTGAGAAAGATTATCCCGACGCCAAAGTGGTCAAACTGGAGCGCAACTACCGCTCAACGCAGATTATCCTGGATGCGGCGTTCCGTGTGGTGAGCCAGAACAAGCGACGCGCTCCCAAAAAACTTTGGAGCGACCGTAAGGAGGGCGCACCGATTACCCTGACCTACGCAACGGACGATATCGAGGAGGCGCGCATCGTTGCGGAATATATCTTGGCGCAGGTGAGACGCGGAAAACGACGGTTCGGCGATTTTGCGGTGCTCTACCGCACGAACGCCCAGTCGCGCACTTTTGAAGAGCGTTTTATGCGTGAGGGTATCCCGTTCCGAGTGGTGGGCGCCCTGCGCTTCTTTGACCGCAAGGAGATCAAAGACCTGCTCGCCTACTTACGGCTGATAGCGAACCCCGACGACTCGGTGAGCCTGCGTCGGATTATCAACACGCCCCCCCGCAAAATCGGCGAGCAGACGATTCAGCGTGTGCAGTCTTATGCCAGCGAGCGTGCGATTAGCCTCTACCGCGCTTTGAATGTGCCTGAACTGCTCAGCAGTTTCCCTGCGAACACGCGCACATCGCTCAATGCCTTCGTGTTTCTAATAGAACAACTGCGGGAGGTTGCCGAAAGCGAGAGCCTGACCGATACCACGAAGGCAATTCTGGAGCGCACGGGCTATCTGCGCTGGCTGGAAGACAAGCGCGACGAGGAGAGCCTCGACCGTGCGAACAACTTGCGTGAGTTCGTCAACACGATTAGCCAGTACGAGGCAGAAAGCGACCCCGAAAACCCCCGTACGCTCCAAGACTTCCTACAGTATGTGGCGCTGGTGTCGGACTTGGACACGGTGGGTGAGCAGGGCGACCAGGTGCTGTTGATGACCCTGCACGCCGCGAAAGGGCTGGAGTTCCCCGTGGTGTTTCTGGTGGGGTTGGAAGCAGGGCTATTGCCCCATATCCGAAGCGAGACGCCCCGCGAGATAGAGGAGGAGCGACGGCTGTGCTATGTGGGGATGACCCGCCCCCAAGACGAACTGCACCTAACGCTCACGATGTCGCGTGCACAATATGGCACGCGCAAACCCAGCACTCCCTCGCCGTTCCTCAAACCTCTGGCAGACCAGCCGATGCCGACCCTCTTCCAGATGCTCTACGGTTCCACGCCTGCGGCGGTCAAGTTGCCCACAAGTGCCCAGCGCCCCGCCTTCCAATCCACAGACCGCCCGATTTTCATTCCCGGGCAACGAGTGCAACACCCTGACTTGGGCACGGGCATCGTGGTGCGCACGACTGACCAGATGGTGACGGTGATGTTCCCCGGAGGCAAGGGGATGCGCAATTTCCCGCTCGCCCAGTGCCCCTTGCAGGAAGCGTAGCGTTTCGGGTAAAATTGGGAAGACCTCGCTTGCGGTGGACAACATCCCCGCTGGGGCAACCCAGCTGTTCACCGACCTTTAGGTCAGGAGCCTGAATATGAGAAACCCGACTTTGCCTGAAGAGCTGACCGTGCAGGTGGAGCTACCGACGATTATGCCCCGCTCAAAGCGCCGTCCCTCGGTCTTGCGCACGGAGGCGCAACAAGCGGTTGAGAGCGACCCCGAAATCCCCAACCTGACCGAAGCCGAACTGATTGAGCGCATTCAGCACCTGCGCAAAGAGCGCAACGCGATTATCTTGGCGCATAACTACCAACTCCCCATCATTCAAGACCTTGCCGATTTCGTGGGCGACTCGCTCCAACTCTCTCAGCAGGCGGCGAAGACCGACGCGCCCTTGATTGTGTTCTGTGGTGTACATTTTATGGCGGAGACCGCCGCTATCCTATGCCCCGATAAGAAGGTGCTTATCCCCGACCCTGAGGCGGGCTGTTCGCTTGCGGCGACCATCACGGCGGAAGAGGTGCGCCAGTGGAAACAACAGCATCTCGACGGGGTGGTGGTCGCCTATGTGAACACCGACGCCGATGTGAAGGCGGAAGCAGACTACTGTTGTACCTCCAGCAACGCTGTCAAGGTCGTGCAGGCAATCCCCGAAGATAAGGAGATTTTATTCCTGCCCGATATGTTCTTGGGGCTGTATGTCCAGCGGATGACGGGACGCAAAATCCACCTCTGGATGGGCGAGTGCCATGTGCATGCAGGGTTTCGCGCCGAGGACATCGTGAACGCGATGCACGCCTATCCCGACGCCGACTTACTGTTGCACCCCGAATGCGGATGCGTGAGCCAGTGTATGTTCGCGCTGGCAGAGGGCGACCTGCCCCAAGAGCGCACTTTCGTCCACAGCACGGGCGGAATGGTTCGGCATGTGCGCGACTCGTCGGCACCCATCCACTTGGTCGCCACTGAGGTGGGGATGCTCCACCGCCTCAAGAAGGAGGCGCCCCAGAAGCAGTTCATCCCTGTCAAGGGCGATGCGATTTGCGAGTATATGAAGACGATTACCCTACCCAAGCTGTACCGCTCGCTTCGGGACGAGGTTTACGAAGTACGCGTGCCAGAAGAGATTGCCCAGCGCGCCCGCCGAGCGATTGACCGAATGCTGGAGGTGGTTTGATGGCGATTCCTGTCCCACTATTGGAGATACTGGCTTGCCCTGCGTGCGCCGAGCGACCGCCCTTGAGAGAGGAAGGCAACTACCTCGTGTGTGAACACTGCCAGCGCGCTTACCCCATCCGCGACGGCATCCCCATCCTGCTGGTGGATGAGTCCATCCCACTTGAGGAGGCGAGGAAGACGCAAGAGCCTAATGGGCGGTCGCAGGGGTAGTGGATTGGGCATCTTGCCTAAGGTGTCCTTCACGGGCAGGATGCCCGTGCTACGGTTTTTTTCACGGGCAGGATGCCCGTGCCACTGCTTCAATCATCACGCCAGCGGTATACAACCGCTTCATCATCACCTGCACAGCCTCTGGGTTATTGTCCACCAGCACGAATTGGCGACCGAGCCGAGCGCACGCCTCGCCCGTCGTGCCACTGCCAGCGAAAAAGTCTAAAACCCAATCTTTCGGCTCAGTATGCACCCGGATAATCCGCTCCAGCAGCTTGAGGGGCTTTTGAGTGGGGTAGCCAGTTTTCTCCTTGCTGTTGGTGGGCACGATTGTTATCCACCATACATCGGTCGGCGTTTTGCCGCGACTCGCTTTCTCCTCGCCCACGAGGTTGGGTGCCATATACGGAATGCGGTCTATCTCGTCGTACCGAAACACATAGTTCTCCGAGCCTTTCGCGTACCAGAGAATGTTGTCGTGCTTCGCGGGCCAGCGACTTTTTGAGCGACCGCCGTAATCATACGCCCAGATAATCTCGTTCATAAAGCACTCACGCCCGAAAATGTGGTCTAAAAGCACCTTGACATAGTGAACCTCACGGTAGTCCAGATGGACGAACAGCGAACCGTCGGGAGTGAGGAGCCGATGTGCCTCACGCAAGCGGGGTTCCAAAAAGCTGAGGTAGTCGTCAAAGGCGTCCGCATAAGCAGGCGAGTTGTAAGCGTGTATTTGATAGCGCCGATTTCCGAACCCTATGCGTGTGCCATTAGGGGTGGCGGTGGCTTGGATGCGGGTGCGCTGTTGAGTCTTGCCCGTGTTGAAAGGGGGGTCTATGTAGATAAGGCGGAAGAACGCATCGGGCAGGGTGGGGAGAAACTCCATATTATCTGCCAGCACGATGGTGTTCTGGGTTGGCACCATGCAAGGGAGTATACCCAGCCCTTCAGAGCAAACCCAACTGCTGAACTGGCGCGAAGGTGCGTCGGTGGGCGGGACACGCGCCCAATAAACGCAAGCGTTCTAAATGAAGGGGCGTTCCATAGCCTTTGTGTTGGGCAAAGCCGTAGCCAGGATAGAGGCGGTCTAACTCGTCCATAATTCGGTCGCGCACCACCTTGGCGACGATAGAGCCTGCGCTAATCGCTGGGTGGAGTGCATCGCCGTCCACAATCGCCTGCTGGGGGATAGGACACTGGCGCAGAGTGAACTTCCCGTCTACCAGCAGTTGGTGGGGCACGAGCGGAAGGTTCGCCACCGCCCGCGCCATCGCAATTAGGCTTGCCTGAAGAATGTTCCAGCGCTCAATCTCGCGGGGTGTGGCAATCCCGACCGACCAGGCAATCGCTACCCGCTGAATCACCTCAAAGAGCGCCTCCCGCTGGGAGGGGGAGAGCTGTTTGCTGTCGGTCAGCCCTGCCATTTGGAAGCCGTCCGATAGCACGACACACCCTGCTACCACAGGACCTGCCAGACACCCGCGTCCCGCCTCATCCACGCCTGCAATCAGCACAATCCCTCGCTTCAACGCGGAGGAGGCAACTCCTGCCAAGCAGGACATCAACGATTTTGGTAGAAAGACCCACGGCAGGAGGCACGCCATGCTGAACCTCTGGGAGAAACTGGAGCCGAAGGAGAGGCTGACTTTATTGGCGATTTACGGTTTGTCGGTTCTGCTGGCGGGGATTGTGGGCTATGGATGGGGAGGGGGGGGCAACTCGCCTACCGAGACCGCCAACGCACCGATGACAAACTCACCCGCCCCGACCGACGAGATGCCCGCAAATGTGGAGACCATCGACCTGAGCCAACCCAACCCCGCCCCAGAATCTGAATCGCAAGTGACTGCCAATACGACCGCTTCACAGCCTGAAACCGAGTTAGCAGTGCATGTGTCGGGCTCGGTGCAGAGTGCGGGCGTTTACCAGCTTCCAGCAGGAAGCCGCGTGGTGGACGCCATTCAGAAAGCGGGTGGTGTGAAACCCAACGCTGACCTGGACGCCCTTAACTTGGCGGAACCACTGACCGACGGACAGAAAATCTATGTACCGCGCAAAGGTGAAGTACCCCCGTCCACCGTTGTTGCCAGCACGGGGCGCACCGCGTCGGCTCCGAGTGGGACGCTTGCCTCATCTGCGCCAGCCCCAAGATTCCCTATCAACATCAACCGCGCCAGCGTTGACGAACTGGAGACACTGCCCGGCATCGGCAGAGTGCTCGCTGAGCGTATTGTGGAGTATCGCCAGCGCAACGGCGGGTTCCAGTCGGTGGACGAGCTGTTGGAGGTGCGGGGGATAGGTCCCAAAAAACTGGAGGACATTCGCCCGCTGGCCACCGTGCGCTAAGGCGCGGGCACCTCAGGCAGGGGAGTACGGTTCACCGAACCAATCCGTGAGGGGGGCCAGAACACGAATAGCGCCTTGCCCACCACGCGGTCGGCGTCAAGCAGTCCCCAGTGGTGTCCGTCGCTGCTGGCGTTGCGGTTGTCGCCCAGCATCAGATACTTGCCTTTCGGGATGGGTTGCGAGGGGGTGCGCATCACCATAGCGCGCTCTTCTGGGTCAAACACGGGGGCGCGCATCAGGTTGCGGTCGCCTTTCTCCACATTTCCCAAAGAGTCGTAGGAGTAGACCACGCCGTTGATAATCTTCATCGAGTATTGCGGAATGGCGTTGAGGTAAGGCTCTTCGATGCGCTTGCCGTTGATGTAGACCCCTTCGCCCGCTTTGACCTCCACGATGTCGCCTGGCATTCCAATCAGGCGCTTCACGAAGTCGGTCTTGCCCGGTACCTGCCAGGGGTTGAGCGCCCAATCGGGGGCACGGAACACCACAATATCAAACCGCTGTGGCTCCCCGATGAGGTAGCTGAACTTGCCCACCATCACGACATCGCCCACCTTGAGGGTCGGCACCATCGACTCGGAGGGGATGTAGAACGGTTGAACCAGATAGGGGCGGATAATCAGGTAGACCAGAATGCCTGCGTAGATGATTGCATCCAGTAGGTTGTTGAGAAATCGGGCGAACCGATTTTGGAATGGGAAGGTTGCGAGGCGGATGACGGTGAAGACCGCCATCGCCATCACCACAGTAAAGATGGGTAGGCGCGCCAGCGTCTCAATCCAGCTGAGTGGTCCCGATGGGGGAGCAAACGGTTCCATCAGCGATTGATATCTTCCTTCAGGCGAGCTGCCTTGCCCGACAGATTACGCAGATAGTACAGCTTTGCGCGTCGCACCTTGCCTTTGCGCACCACCTCAATTTTGGCGACGGTTGGCGAATGGACGGGGAAGGTGCGCTCTACGCCCACGCCGTACGAGACCTTGCGCACGGTGATGGTGTCGGCAATCCCGCGGTTCTTGCGTGCAATCACGACGCCCTCATAAATCTGGGTGCGCTCCTTGTTGCCTTCGCGCACCAACACATGTACCCGCACCGTGTCGCCCGGACGAAACTCCGGCAGGTCGGTCTTGAGGTACGGCTTTTCCACTTCGGCTAAAACGGTATGTCTCATGATTGTGCCTCCTCGTTCGCTATTTCTTTCAATAGTTCCACATCTTGCTTTGTCAGATAGGCTCGCGCCAACAAGTCGGGGCGCAGGTGGCGGGTCAGGCGCAGTTGCTCCTTGCGTCGCCAGCGCGCAATCGCCCCGTGATTGCCCGATAGCAACACGCTGGGCACGCGCCAACCCCGAAACTCCTTCGGACGCGTATATTGAGGATACCCCAAAAGCCCGTCCGCATAGGAGTCTTGCCCCAACGATTCGGCGGAGTGGATAGCGCCGGGCAACAAGCGCACCACCGAGTCGATCAGCACCAGCGCGGGCAGCTCGCCTCCTGTTAGCACGAAATCGCCGATACTAATCACATCGGTCGCTAAGTGCTCGCGCACGCGTGCGTCAATGCCCTCGTAGTGCCCGCACAGCAGGATGAGGTGCGACTCTTGCGCTAACTCCTCCGCCAACGACTGGGTATAGAGTGTACCCTGTGGCTCCAGCAAAATAATACGGGGAAGTTGGTGAGTCTCGTCGTTCAGGCACGATTCGACGGCGCGGAAGAGAGGTTCGGGTTTCATCACCAGTCCCGCCCCGCCTCCGTAGGGTTCGTCATCGGTGGTGTGATGCTTGTCGGTCGTGAAGTCGCGCAGTTGGATGGCTCTTACTTGCACCAAGCCCCAATCCTGAGCGCGCCCGACGATGCTGTAGCGTGTGCCCGCTTCAATCACTTCAGGGAACAGCGTGATTACATCGATGCGCATGCCTGAATTATGGCAGAGGGTGTCCGAAAAACACTGGGAGCGCGGTCGTGTCTTGGGCATCTTGCCTAAGGTATTCTTCACGGGCAGGATGCCCGTGCTACTCGTGGCTTGGGCATCTTGCCTAAGGTATTCTTCACGGGCAGGATGCCCGTGCTACCTTTCGTGACTTGGAGTTTTTAGGAGATTCTTCGCTTCGCTCAGAAGGACAATCCCCCACACCGCCACTCTGAGCGCAGCGAAGGGTCTGGGC
>CAKZQI010000116.1 GCA_937139515.1 uncultured Armatimonadota bacterium
TCAAGGCGCTCCAAGATATTCGTGGCGGTCAGCGCATCACCGACCAGAACCCCGAAGAGAAGTATCAAGCCTTAGAGAAGTACGGGCGCGACCTCACCCTGCTCGCACGACAGGGTAAGTTAGACCCCGTCATCGGACGCGATGAGGAGATACGGCGCGTCATCCATGTGCTGTCGCGACGCACCAAGAACAACCCCGTGCTGATTGGCGAGCCAGGGGTGGGTAAGACCGCCATCGTGGAGGGGCTTGCCCAGCGTATCGCCACGGGCGATGTGCCCGACACCCTCAAGCACAAACGCCTCATCCAACTGGACCTCGGCGCGTTGATTGCGGGTGCCAAATACCGCGGCGAATTTGAAGAGCGACTGAAGGCAGTGCTCAAAGAGGTCACCTCGGCGGAGGGGCAGATTATCCTGTTTATTGACGAGATACACACGCTGGTCGGTGCGGGCGCAGCGGAAGGGGCGATGGACGCGGCGAACATGCTCAAGCCCCTGCTGGCACGCGGGGAACTGCGCACGATTGGCGCCACCACCTTGGACGAGTACCGCAAGCACATCGAGAAAGACCCTGCCTTAGAGCGACGCTTCCAACCTGTCTATGTCGGTGAGCCGAGCATCGAAGACACGATTGCCATCCTGCGCGGGCTGAAGGAACGGTACGAGGTGCATCACGGGGTGCGCATCAACGACAGCGCGATTATCGCCGCCGCCAAACTCTCGGCGCGCTACATCACCGACCGATTCCTGCCCGACAAGGCGATTGACCTGATTGACGAGGCAGCGGCAAAACTGCGCATGGAAATCGACTCGATGCCGACCGAGATTGACGAGATAGAGCGACGCATACGCCAGCTGGAAATAGAGCGCGAGGCACTCCGCCGAGAGGACAATCCTCAAGCCAAACAGCAAATAGAACGCTTAGAGCGCGAACTGGCGAGCCTGAACGAGGAGAAGGCACGCCTCGTCGCCCACTGGCAGCGCGAGAAAGAGCTTATCCTGAAAATCCGCGAGACGAAAGAGCGCATCGAGCAAACCCGCTTTGAAGAGCAAAATGCGGAGCGCGCTGGCGACTTCGCTAAGGCTGCCGAACTGCGCTACGGCGTGCTTCTGGAACTCCAAAAGCAGCTCACCCAGCTTCAAGAGCAGTTAGCCCAAGTCCAGCAAGAGTTGCAACTACTCAAAGAAGAGGTGGACGCTGACGACATCGCCGAAGTGGTCGCCAAGTGGACAGGCATCCCCGTCCAGCGCTTGAAAGAGACCGAAACCGAAAAACTGCTCCACATCGAGGAGCGTCTCAAACAGCGCGTGGTGGGGCAAGACCACGCGATCAGCGCTGTGGCGAACGCCATCCGACGCTCGCGCGCGGGGCTGTCCGACCCGAACCGACCGATAGGCTCCTTCATCTTCCTCGGACCCACAGGGGTCGGGAAGACCGAGCTGGCGAAAGCGCTGGCAGAGTTCCTGTTTGACGACGAGCGCAACATGGTGCGCATCGACATGAGCGAGTACATGGAGCGCCATACCGTGTCGCGCTTGATTGGCGCCCCGCCGGGCTATGTCGGCTACGAGGAGGGCGGTCAGCTCACCGAAGCGGTACGACGCCGACCCTTCAGCGTCATCCTGTTCGACGAGATTGAAAAGGCGCACCCTGAGGTGTTCAATGTGCTCCTGCAGCTGCTGGACGATGGACGCCTCACCGATGGACAGGGGCATACGGTTGACTTCCGAAACACCATCGTGATTATGACCAGCAACATCGGCTCCGTGCTCTACAGCGAGATGACCGAGGAGAACCAAGAGCTCATCCGTGAGCAGATTATGCAGGCGGTGCGGGCGCACTTCCGCCCAGAGTTCCTGAACCGCATCGACGAGATAGTGATGTTCAATCCGTTGGACATCCTGCTCATCAAGCGGATTGTGCAACTCCAGCTCCAACAGGTTCAGAAGCGGTTGGACGAGCATCGTATCCGTCTTGTGGTCACGGACGAGGCGCTGATTGAGCTGGCGAACCGTGGGTTTGACCCGCAATATGGGGCGCGCCCTCTGCGCCGTACGATTGAGCGTGAACTGCTGAACCCGCTCGCTCAGAAGGTGCTGGCACGCGAGGTTCAAGAGGGCGATACGGTACAAGTGGACTATCGTGGCGGCGAGTTCACCTTTGAGGTGGTGCAAGAAGCGACGGTGGTTTAGCGAAGCCGTCCCATCATAGGGCGCACTATACAGTAGGGGCAGACACAGCGGTCTGCCCCTTCAGAAATCTACCCCTCCGCTCGGCTTGCCTCTGCCTCTTGCAAGCGCTTGCCCAGCACGATGCGCGTCACCGCAGCGACGCTATCGCCGTCAGCAAGGTCAATCAGCTTCACACCCTGAGCAATGCGCCCCGTCACACGCAGGTCTGCCACGCGCAGGCGGATGCCTTTCGCATTCGTGGTGATAATGATGAGCTTGTCATCCTTCTCCACCACTTCTGCCGACACCACTGCGCCCGTCTTGCGCGTCACATTCATCGTGAAGATGCCTTTGCCCCCACGCGACTGTACGCGGTACTCCTTGAGCGGAGTGCATTTGCCGTAGCCGTTTTCCGAGACGACCAACAGCATCGCCGACGGGATAACTCGGCACGCAGAGACCAATGCGTCTTCCTTGCCCAGCTTGATTGCCTTCACACCGCCCGCCGAGCGCGAGCGCACGGGCACATCGGTCTCAGGGAAACGAATTGCCAACCCCGACCGTGTCACCAATAGCACATCGTCTTGCCCGGTGGTGTGAAGCACCCAGCCCAGTGCGTCGTTCGGCTCCAAATCAAAGGCGTTCAAGCCGTTGGAGCGCAGGTTCGCAAACTCGCTCAGCGCAGTGCGCTTGATCTCGCCCAAGCGCGTAATCATCGTCAGGTAGCCGGGCGCATCAAAATCACGCACCGACACGGTCGCGGTGACACGCTCATCCGACTGAATATTGATGTAGTTGATGACCGCCGTGCCTTTCGCTTGGCGCGAGGTTTCGGGGATTTCATAGGCTTTCAGGCGGTACACGCGCCCGCGGTCGGTGAAGAACAGAATGTAATGGTGTGTGCTCACTTGGAACAGGTGTTCCACCTCATCCTCTTCGCGGGCGGTGGTGGCGATGACCCCTTTGCCTCCACGCTTTTGCGAGCGATAGGCATCCATCGAGACGCGCTTGATATAACCGTCGCGCGTGATGAGCACGAGCGTTTCCTCTTCGGGGATGAGGTCTTCTTCGGAGATGTCTTCTGCCTCGCGTGCCACGATGCGCGTGCGTCGGGCGTCGCCGTGCTTCTCCTTCAGCGTTCGGAGCTCCTCTTTCATGATTGCCTCGACCATCTTGGGGTCGGAGAGGATATGCTCCAGCCGAGTGATTTCGCGCAGGAGACCGCGATACTCTTCGGCGACCTTCTCCTGCTCCAAGCGTGCCAGTTGGCGCAGTTGCATCGCCAGAATTGCATCGGCTTGGAGTGCGGTCAGCCCGAATCGGCGTATCATCTCGCGCCGAGCGACCTCTGCGGTCTCGGAAGCCCGTATCAGGCGAATAATCTCGTCCAAGAAGTTGAGCGCAATCTGCAAGCCCTCCAAGATGTGGGCACGCGATTTGGCGCGGTACAACTCGTAGCGCGTGCGCCGTTCAATCACAACGCGCCGATGGGTGAGGTAGTGGTCTAACAGGTCAGGCAGGCTCATCACGCGTGGGACATTGTCCACCAGCGCCAACAGAATTGCGCCGAAGGTGGTGCGCAGGGCGGTGTGTTTCAACAGCGTGTTGAGCATGCGGTTCGGGTTCACATCGCGACGCAGTTCGACCACCACGCGCATGCCTGTTCGGTCGGAGTAGTCGGCAATATCGGTGATGCCCTCCACTTTGCCCGATTTGACCAGTTGGGCAATCTGCTCAATCAGGCGTGTCTTGCTCACTTGGTAGGGCAGTTCGGTAATCACAATCGCGCTTTTGCCACCGTCCAGCGGTTCGATCTGGGTCTTCGCTTGCATCACGATGCTTCCGCGCCCCGTCTCGTAGGCTTGGCGGATGCCTCGCTTGCCTAAAATCAGCCCGCCCGTCGGAAAGTCGGGACCGGGCAACAGTTTTAGAATCGGCTCCAGCCCACAGTTCGGATGCTCCAGTCGGTAGATGAGGGCGTCTACCACCTCGCTCAAGTTGTGCGGTGGGATGTTGGTCGCCATTCCGACGGCAATCCCGCTTCCGCCGTTGCACAGCAGGTTCGGAAAGCGCGCGGGCAACACAATCGGCTCTTCGGTGCTCTGGAGATAGTTTGGCATCCAGTCCACCGTTTCTTTGTCGATGTCAGCGAGCATCTCCATCGCGATGGGGGTGAGCCGTGCCTCGGTGTTGTGGTTGATGAAGCCGTTCGCCACGAACGAATGGCACTCACTCTCCACACGGAGGGAATAGACTCGCTCGGTACCTGCAGGCTCTATATGTACCACGCGGTCAAAGAAATAGCGGTTCTCAGCGAGCGCCAGCACGAACTCGGCATCTTCAGGGGTGAGTGCTTCCAGCAGTTTGGGAAGGGCTTGATGCAGTCGCTCTGGGCGGTCAAAGTTGTGTTTGGAGAGCCATTCCCGATGGCGCAGTGCGACCTTGCGCACATAGTCTCCCAGAAACGGCACGAAATCGGTCTTGGACAACACGCGCCCAGAGCTATCTGCCACCACCTCTGCCAATGCTTTGGATTTGGCAGACGACAGGAACCCAATGTGGCGTTGGAATAGTGCTAAGTTCTCCGCGCCTGTGATTAGCAGGCGATAGGTGTTTCGGCTCTTCTCCTGGCGCACTCGGCTCACGATGCCGAACGACAGAAGCATCACCTGAACTTGCTGGAGCAGGTCTCGGCTTGCCGAGCAGAGCGACACGCGCATCAAACTGTTGCCAGAGCGCTCCACAGCGCCATCGCCCTCAAAGAGCGCACGCAAGAAAGCCGACTGCAGGGGCAGAGGCGAGCGCAAGATGAGTTTCGGCACCCGTCGCTGTGCTGAACGACCTTCCAGACCCAGATTGCGCAGGAACTGAATCACCTGGGTGCTGACCACCTGCATCTGCCAGAACGGGCGCTTGCCAAATCGCACGGGTTCACGAAGCCATCGGTGCAGTCGGCAATCGGGGAAGCAGGCACTCCACGCTGTGGTGAACTGCTCAGCGAACTCACCCGGCGTGCAGGTGAACTCAATACGCTCAGGCGAAAGTGTGCCTTCGGCAACGAGTGCGCCCATCACGGTCGCCAAGTTGGCATCCAATACCTCAGGCAGGATATGCCGACGCACGCGCGAGTTGGCGGGATAGGTCGGATGATACGCTTTCAGGCATACCGGCGTGCCCCCCTCCAGCTCCTGCGGTCGCCCCGAGCGGTGGATGACCACATAATCGCCCACTTGTAAATCATTCAGGGTTTTCCAAGCCAAGCGCGGTTTGCCCGCAGAGTCCGCCAAGCAGACCAGCACAGGGTGGTTCGGTGTGCCCGTGAGCGTGTAGCCATAGTCGGTCTGAAGGCGCAGGACAGGGTGCTCGCCACAATCGAACCACTTGACCGCACGCTGAGTGCGCCCACCCACCGACAGCACGCGCAGGTCTATATCCTCCTCGTTCGCCAGTTCCCCGATGGGTACTAAACCTTGTTCGCAGTTCAGCAAGGTATCGCCCGTCACGCAGTAGCGCATCGCGGCAGGAGGATCACCATCCACGCTCCCGAAGTTGCCCTGTCCGTCCACCAGTGGGTAGCGCATGTTGAAATCTTGAGCCAGGCGCACCAGCGTCGGGTAGACCACCTCCTGACCGTGGGGGTGGTAGTTGGCGGTGGTCTCACCACACACCTTGGCGGACTTCGTGTGGGGCGAATCGGGGGTCAGACCTAACTCGCGCATCACATACAAAATGCGACGCTGAACTGGTTTGAGACCATCCCGCACATCAGGAAGCGCACGCGCAATAATCACGCTCATCGCATAATCGAGGTAAGAGCGCTTCATCTCTTCCTCGATGGAGATTTGCCGAACCTCTCGACCGATGGGGCTATTCATCACTTGATATTGTACCTGAGAGCATCCTCAACCCCGCATTTATGCCTGTCCGCTTTTGGGGGCTTAGTGAGTCTTATTAGGTTGCTATGCAAGGCACGAAGGGAGTACTGACACTTCTTGGCGTTGGCTTGGCTGTTTGGGCGCATGCTCAACTGTACGATTTCACAGTCGTTGCCCCGCCCAGCGGAGTGAGCGGGAACTTGAATTTCAGTGTGCAAACGGCTGGCACCTTAGTTGGTGATTACGACCCCACCAACAACCCCAGCGGCACCCGCACGAAACCCGGACTGTTCGGCTCGTTCGGTCCGACCGAAAATGTGCCCGTCAACATCGAGATTGACGGTCAAATCGGCGGCGCTATCAATCGGCAGGCGGGCGGAACCTTCCAACTCACGGCAAGCCCCAGCACCAACACGCTCAGTTTCTCTGGGTTGAACTTGAACCTGTTGGCGAATGGAAGCGCCACCCTGCCCGCCACGATTACCCTGAGAGGTCAAGCCTTCCGAACCCGCAATCCCGATTCGACCTACCCGCTGGTGGTGCCGATTACCCTGCCCATCGGCTCGATTACGCTCAGCCAACTCACTTTTTCGCAGACGGGCATCGGTGCGGGCGTGTTGACCCCTCAAGGGGGCGATGTGTACGACTTCACAGCAGGCATTCAGGCAGACCTTAGCCTCACCGCCGACCTGCTGGGCAACCCTTTCAGCACCACCATTCCTTTTGTGTTGCCGCTTCAGGGCACGCTCACGCTCGCAGGCACGACAGCGACCCTCAGCGCCACTCAAAACATCACCCTTAACCAGACTATTCCCCTAAATGTGGACCTGCCCGCTTTCCCGTTCGGTCTACCGACTATCTTGCCACCGGGTTCAACTGCGAACCTGATTTTTGACCTCACTTTGGAAGAGATAGCGTTCAATAGCGACTTAGACATCACGCTGTTCGCTCAGGGCGAGCTGGTGCCGGAGCCTGCCAGTTTAGCGGTTCTCGGAGCAGGTCTGAGTTGGCTGGTGGCGCGCCGTCGGCGGCGCACGGGGTGAAACAGGACACCTAAGGAAGCGAACTTCACAGGGAAGTGCAAGCAACCCCCACCCTAACCCTCCCCCTAATGCAGGGGGAGGGAACGAATGGTGGCTCCCCACGCTTGCGGGGGGAACCTTACTGAGGGGGGAACTAATCTTGACAAGGGTATATCGCTTGAGTTCAAGATTATGCCAACCTGCCTCTACTTTGACACCCGTTCGTTAGCCCCTGCGCCCTGTGTGTCATTCTGAGCGAAGCGAAGAATCTCAACAAAGCCCCAAGCAGAGACCCTTCGCTGACGTCAGGGTGACAGGGTGGGGGGTGTCATTCCCCATATTGTCATTCTGAGCGAAGCGAAGAATCTCCACGAAACCTGATTGACCTCACCCCCATCCCCCTCTCCGTAAACGGAGAGGGGGCACAGGCACGCAGGCGTTCCCCCCTCTCTGCTTGCGGAGAGGGGGGACACAGGGGGGTGAGGTTCTCTGAAAACCCCTCTACCCCCGTCCCCTTCTCCTGACAAGGGTACATCACTTGAGTTCAAAACATGCCGA
>CAKZQI010000117.1 GCA_937139515.1 uncultured Armatimonadota bacterium
GCGGACCCATTCTGCCCTGACCTACCCGATTTTTCACGGGCAGGATGCTCGTGCTACGATTTTTCAAACACCCTCAGGGATGGGGTGAGGGTTTGTTGCCCCTCCTACTCAGGTGGGAATTTCGACCGAACTGCTGTCGCCCAACATCAAGCGCAGGGTGCGAGGACGGCGTGCCACCCCTCTGACCGAGACATTCTTGCCCAGCAGGCTTCCCTCAATGCGAGTGCCTATCTCCTCAACGCGACTGCCTTCCAGCACGATGCTGTACTCTATCTCGCACTGCTTCAGCACGGTTCCATCCCCGATAGAGGTAAACGGTCCGATGTAGCAATCTTCCAAGTGGCAGTTGTGCCCGATGATGGCGGGACCGCGCACGGTACATCGGATGAGTTGCGTGCCTTCGCCAATCGCCACACGCCCGTAGAGTTGGCTCTCCACCAGCGTTCCGTGTTGGCTGGGGGGCATCTCTTCCAAGACGAGGCGGTTCGCCTCCAGCAGGGCTTCTAAGTTGCCCGTGTCTTTCCACCAGCCCGAAATTTGGCGCGACTCAACGGTGTAGCCTTGGTCAATCAGGTACTGGATGGCGTCGGTGATTTCCAGCTCGCCCCGCCACGAGGGCTTGATGGCGCGCGCCGCCTCAAAGATGTGGTGGTCGAACAGGTAGACGCCCACCAGAGCGAGGTTGCTGGGTGGGTCTTTGGGTTTCTCCACGAGGCGCACGACCCGCTCGCCCTGCAGCTGTGCCACGCCAAACTCTTGAGGGTTGGGTACCTCCGCCAGCAAGATTAGGGCGTTCGGCTTGTGGGCTTGGAACGCCTCCACCAGCGGGCGCACACCAGAGGTGACGAGGTTATCCCCCAGATACATCACGAACGGGGTCGTGCCCAAATACGGCTCGGCGGTCAGCACGGCGTGCGCCAGACCCAACGGCTCAGGTTGCGGGATATAGGTGACCTGCACGCCCCATCGGCTTCCGTCGCCCACAGCGTGCTGGATTTCGCTGGCAGTGTCGCCTACGATGATGCCCACCTCTCGGATGCCCGCCTCGGCAATCGCCTCCAGCCCATAAAACAGCACGGGCTTGTTGGCGACAGGCACCAACTGCTTTGCCATACTGAAGGTAATGGGGCGCAGGCGGGTGCCCTTGCCCCCTGCCAGAATCAGCGCCTTCATCGCAAGGAGTTGGCTACCAGCGCTTGTAAGGCACGGCTCCAGACTGCCACCCATCGGCTCAGAATGGGGCGGTAGGTCTGCCAAAGCGCGCGCGCCTCGTCCCACGAGCGGGGCACCCAAGTGCGCCACGAGGTGGATGCGCTCTTGCTGCCCTTGAGATGCGTATTGAGCCAGTTAGTGATTTGCCCAAACACATTCATCATCTCGTTCGGTGGGGGCACATGCCCGCCCTTGTACCAGACAATCGTTTTCGGTTCGCGCGCCGCATTCTGGAGCGCCTTGTTGGAATCGACGGGCACCACATCATCGGCGTCGCCGTTGATGAACAGCACAGGGCGTGGGCTGATGCGCCCCACCCAGTGGACGGGGTCTACCACATCCATCGCTTGCAGAGCCTGCTCCATCAGTTGGGCGTTCTGCTTGCTGGCGTCGCGCCACATCGAGAGCGTGCTGCGCTCCATCAGGATACGCCAGTTGCCCCCAGCGACCAGTAGCACGGGCGCCTGCACACGCTCATCCACTCCTGCGAACATAGAGCCGAGTATCCCGCCCATGCTGGCGCCGATGTAGCCAATCCGCTTGGGATCAATCTCCTTGCGCGTCTCTAAGTAGTCCAACCCGCGCCGGAGGTCAATCACGGTCTGAATGAGCGCGTCGCGTGCCCGATAGGGGTACGGACCGAAGAACGGAATATCGTCGTTGGGCTTCCGCTCGCCGTGATATTGCGCATCAATCGCAAAGAGGGCGTAGCCCTGCTGGGTCAGCAGGGGCCAGAGCATTTCAAACATGCGCTTATCGCTCCCCAGCCCGTGCATCAGCATCACGCAGGGCAGACGCTCGTCCTCCTTGCGGTTCTTAGGCAGAATGAGGAGGGCGGGCACGCGCTGGTCGCGCGCACTGCGATAAGTGACCTTGTAAACGGTGAACTGTGCCGTCTCTTGAAGCACGCTCTCTTGCGGGGACAGGGGAAGCGTTTTGTCGTAGCCAAAAACCAGCTCGGCGTCATAGCGCGCGTTGGTGGGGGGATTGGTCTGGGCACATCCTGTCAACACCGCCAATCCCGAAAGCCACAATAGGGTTAGTCTCTTTCCGACCGTTTTCATGACATGCCTCCAGTTCGCTTAGACGACACAGTTTCCTACGAGGTTTAGCCGTGATGCGCGTTCGGCTTCGTGGCTTGGGCATCCTTGCCCATGACTCCGAACAATGGTGCAGGCGAGACGCCTGCGTTCCCCAGCGGACACACCCCCTCCTACCTCATGGCTTGCGTGCTTCGCTACACGGGCAGGATGCCCGTGCCACGATTTTTCGAACACCCTCTCATTCCGACCGAAGCGAAGAGTCCGAATGAACCCCCAACAGGTCACTCTCTAAATCAGCGAACTCGCGTACCGACTGAGCACGCACGAGCGGGTCTTGGAGCGCTTCGGCTATCGGCGTACCGTCGGGTAACACAAGGTCGGGCAATAACTCTGCGAGGGGTATCAGCACAAATGCCCGCTCGCGCATACGCGGATGGGGAATGGTCAGCAGGGAATGGCTCCATATCAGCTGGTCGTACAAGATGATATCGATGTCTAAGGGTCGTGGAAGCCAGCGCTGTTGGCTTGGTTGGCGTCCTAAGGCTCGCTCAACCGCTTTCACGGCGCGCAACAAATCCAGCGGTTCCAGCGCAGTCTCTGCCCACAACCCGAGATTGAGGTAAGGGCGCGGGTCGGGCGTCTCACCGACAGGCGTGGTCTCATACACCTTAGACCAAGCGATAGGATAGACACCGACCTCTGGCAAGCGAGCGACGCCCGTGCGCAAGTTCGCCAAGCGGTCGCCCAAGTTGGAACCCAAACTCAGATAGACCCTCGCCACCGGGGGTATTGTACCTTGTTCCAGAGAACCTCACCCCCCTTTGTCCCTCCTGTTCGCAAGCAGAGAGGGGGGAAGCACACTGCCACTAAGCCCCCTCTCCGTTTACGGAGAGGGGTTGGGGGTGAGGTCAACACAGAGGCGCCCCTACACGAACCCTGCAGTAGGGGCACCCCCATGCATATCAAGGGAGGGAATGCGGTCAGTCCTCGCCTTGCGCTTTTGTGTAGCCCGGCGCGCCATCAAACTCCTGAAGCTTCTCGATGTGTGCCCAGCGTAGGCGCGTGTTGAGGCGCTGGAGTAGTTCCACGATTTGGGCGTCGGTCGCATCACCCGAACCATCGCGCAACAGGAACCGACAGCGATACTGGTCTACGACATCAATTTGGGTGCCCGTGGGCGGATAGACGCGCGTGCCCCGACTGGAAATCATCTTCAGGCGGAAGGGCGACTCGGCGACCAGCGTCTCCACCATCTGCCCCAGCGGTTCAGGCATCAGGTCGGTCTCCACAAACACATCCACCCCGACCACACGTCGCGTGGTGGGGCGCACGAACACGGGGTCGGGCGACACCTCAGGCAGTTTGATAGGGCGATACTCTCGCACGGGGACTTGCGTGGGTTTCTTGCCGAGGTTGGCGATAATCGCATCGGTGTACTCTGTGGTTTTGGCGCCCTGGTCGTAGCCGACCACATCGCCCGTGCGTACCTGGCCCTCCTCCAGCGTGTAGAGCAGGGCATTCTCAATCGTGGCGGCGGCTTCAAACTCATCCAAGTAGCGGAGCATCATCACCGCCGATAGGATGACCGCGGTCGGGTTGATGACATTTTTGCCTGCGTACTTGGGTGCGGAGCCGTGTACCGCCTCAAAGATGGCGATGCCGTTGCCGATATTCGCTGAGGGTGCGAAGCCCAGCCCGCCAATCAGCGCCGAGGTCAGGTCGCTGAGGATGTCGCCGTTCATATTCGTGGTCACAATCACCTCAAACTGCTCGGGGCGCTTGACCAGTTGGTGCGCACAGTTGTCCACGATGATATGGTTCGCCTCGATGTCGGGATATTCGGGCGCAATCGCCTCAAAAGTGCGCTTCAGCATCCCCTCGGAGAGTTTCATGATGTTGGACTTGGTGGCACAGTGAACTTTTTTGCGCCCCTCGGCACGCGCCAGCTCAAAGGCGAAGCGCACAATCTTCTCACAACCCTTGCGCGAGATGAGCTTGAGCGTCTGCGCCACGCCGGGCGTCTGCATATGTTCAATCCCAGCGTAGAGGTCTTCCACATTCTCACGCACCACCACGAGGTCAATCCCGCGCCCGCTGTAGGGGGTAGGCACATTGGGCATCTCGCGTACGGGGCGCACATTCGCGTAGGTCTCAAACAGCTTGCGCAGGGTCACATTCGCACTCTTCTCGCCGTAGCCCACAGGGGTCTCCAGCGGACCTTTGAGCACCACGCGGGTCTTGCGAATCGACTCGATGGTCTCTTCGGGCACGCCCGTCTCTAAACCTTTTTTGAATACGCTGGCGCCTGCTTCGCGGGTTTCCCACTCAATCGGCGCGCCGACCGCCTCAATCAAACGCAAGGCGGACTCCACACATTCAGGTCCAATCCCGTCGCCGGGAATCACAGTGATTAGTTTCTTACCGCTTTCGGTGATATACGGCATCGTTCTATCCTCCCGTTCGTGCAGAGTATACCCAGCGGGTAAATTTAGGGGCACGATGAGCTTTCAGGAGATGCTGTTTCGGTTGGAGCAGTTCTGGTCGGACTACGGGTGCCTCATCCTTCAGCCTTACGATGTGGAGGTCGGAGCGGGCACGATGGCGCCAGCGACCACCCTGCGCGCTTTGGGACCGGAGCCGTGGTATGTGGCGTATGTCCAGCCCTCGCGTCGCCCAGCGGACGGACGCTACGCGCGCAACCCGATGCGCCTGCAACACTACTACCAGTACCAAGTTATCCTCAAGCCGTCGCCCGACGATGTGGTGGATGTCTACTTGGAGAGCCTGCGCGCGATTGGGATAGAGCCTGAGGAGCACGACATTCGCTTTGTAGAGGATGACTGGGAAGCCCCGACGCTGGGCGCATCGGGTGTTGGATGGGAAGTGTGGCTCAACGGCACCGAAATCACCCAGTTCACCTACTTCCAACAGGTGGGTGGGATAGAGTGCGACCCCGTGTGCGCCGAGATTACCTACGGTCCCGAACGGCTCTGTATGCTCATCCAGAAGAAGAACAGCGTGTGGGATTTGGAATGGCATCGGGGCATCACTTACGCCGATGTGGATAAGCAGTTTGAACTGGAGCACAACTACTACAACTTTGAAGAAGCGGACACCGAGATGCTGTTCCGCCTGTTTGAAATGTATGAGAAAGAGAGCGCACGGATTGCCGAACGCGGGCTGGTGCATCCCGCGTTTGACCTTGCGCTGAAGTGTTCGCATATCTTCAACCTGCTGGATGCGCGGGGCAGTATCTCGGTCACCGAGCGCGCCAGCTATATCCAGCGCATTCGTGCGCTTGCGCGCGCCTGCTGTCTCAAGCATTTAGAAACCCGCGAGGCGGAGGCGTTCCCCCTGCTTCAAAAAGAGTGGCAGGTCGGCTTGAAACACCGAGCAGGTAAGTAGAAGGGGCTGGTGTGTCTGAGCGGTCTGTGCTTGGGGTTTCGTTGAGATTCTTCGCTTCGCTCAGAATGACAGCCCCCCCATTTGTCAACCTGAGCGAGAGGGTATTTGAAAAATCACTGGGATCGCGGGTGTCTCGCTCGCTTTATTCGTGGCACGGGCATCTTGCCCGTGTTGCTTCATAGGGCACGGGCATCCTGCCCCTGAGGATTCTCAGGCAGGCGAGACGCCTGCGTTCCCAGCGAACCCATCCTACCTTACCTCGTGGCTTGCGTGCTTCACTACACGGGCAGGATGCCCGTGCCACGATATTTCAAACACCCTCACCTGAGCGATAGCAAGGGTCTGGGCTTTGGGTTTGTTGAGATTCTTCGCTTCGCTCAGAATGACAGTCCCCCCATTTGTCACCTTGAGCGTCAGCGAAGGGTCTCTGCTTAGCATGGCACCGAGATTCTTCGCTTCGCTCAGAATGACAGCGTGGGGTCGCAGGGGCTAATGAACGGCATCAAAGCCGGGGCGGGTCAGCATGTTTTGAACTCAAGTGATGTACCCTTGTCAGCTCCCCAACCCTCCCCCTAATACAGGGGGAGGGAGCCGGCTACTCCGATTTCCCGCAGCGTCGGCAGAGGGCTTCAGAGAACCTCACCCCCCTGTCCCCCCTCTCCGCAAGCAGAGAGGGGGGAACCAACTTCTCCCTCTCCGTAAACGGAGAGGGGGCAAGGGGGTGAGGTGAAACACAGCGTCGGCAGAGGGGTCTGGGGTGAGGTCTTCAGAGATTCTTCGCTCGCTCAGAAAGTCAGCAGGAGCAATACCGATTACCCCAAAACAGGGGTATAATCAGCGTGTTGGGGGAAACTCCGCGGGACTGCGGGAACTTCTGAGAGTCCCGTCAGTATATAGGCTTTGTGAGGTGAGCCATGTCAAGGTATGGAAGTGGGAGCCGACACTCAGGCGACTCAGAAGGGAATGTGTGGACTCTGGTCGCTGGGGCCATAGCGTTCTTGGTCATCATTGGGGGAATCGGTTGGGCTGTGTGGAGTTGGATGCAGAATCAACCCCCCGCCGTGGTCTTCGGAGCTGCTTACGATGTGAGCAAGACGATGAAAGAAGTCGAGAAGCGTCGTGCCGTTGGGGTGATGGGGCAGTTGATTGACCAAATCCCCGCACGCCAGCGCCGTGTGAAGACCTATCGCTACGCCGAGGTGATTCGTGAGGTGAGTGACAACACCCCCCGCAAGTCGCACGAACTGAACGCCGTCTACGAGAAGATGATTTTGGAATACATCGGCAACTGGGGCACTCACCAATCGCTTCCGCTCAAGCAGTTCACCACTTTCGCCGGTGAAGCGACGAACAAGGGCAAGCCCATCGTGCTGTGCCTTTTTACCGATGGCGAAGACCACTCGCCCCAGGAAACTCGCAAAGTTGCAGAACAGCTTGCCCAGATGAGTGATGTAAAATATGTGGTAGTCGGACCACTGAAAGAGCAGTTTCGCCTGCGCATTCAGCAAAGCCTCCAACCGCTTAAGGATGCGGGCAAGCTCGTGCTGTTTGGAGAGAACGACGCAGGGCGGGCGATTGAGGAAGTACGCACGGGGCTGAAAAACCACCGAAGTTAAGGGGGATACATTATGCAAAACGAGCCGCAAGAAAGGATGAGCGCGCCTTTTGAACAGGCGGCGGTCAATATGCCTAACGATGAACCTCAGGGCGCTGAAGCAGGCAATCTGGAGGGTCAGAGCCTTCTGACGGAAGAGGCTTCGCCTAAACTGCCCACGCCGATAGAGGAAAAGGCTCCGCTACTGCCAGCGGTGAACCTACCCGCCTATCCAGAGACCTCGCCGTTCTGGCACACGGTGCTTGAAACAGGGCGTTATACGAACACGCCCCTCGTCGGACCAGAGAACATACAACATGTTCAGACACTAATTGAGGACTTGGATCGGTATCTCAGAGGGGCAGGCTATGAGGTTGAACGCCACGAACTTCAGATTTTCTTCCATGGGCGGGTGATGAAGGCGGTTCAGGAGTATGAGCATCTGCGCCGAGAGATGGAACCCCAACGCCAGCAGTTGGAGAAGGAACTGCACCGCGTGGAGGAGCAGATACGCGCCGTTGAAGAGGAGTTCGCCCAGAAGTTCGCCGAGGCGCGCCTGCCCGTGCCCCACGAGGAACAGCCGAAGAAGAAGCGCAAAAAGAAACCCGAACCGCCCCCTGCCCCCCTGATCACACCCGAATATGTGGAGCGCGCCTTGAGGGAGGATTTCGCCCGCCCCGAAGAAATCGCAGGCGAACAAGGGGTCACACCCCCACGCGATAAAGGTGGGTTCCTCAACTCTCTCTATCCTGTGGGACAGTGGCTTCTGGAGTTCTTTGCGCCCTTGTTCGCAGGGCTTATCTTGGGTATCAACATCGGCGTCATCACGGGACTACTGTCGCTCACAGACCTCACCCAACTTGCCAACCCTGTGATGGTGCTGATTGCTGCGCTGGTGGGAATGTTCATCGAGAAACTCGTGGGCAACGGCTACTACCATGTTGCAAGCACCATCTCCAACGCTTCGGAACGACGGGGCGATGTGCCAAGCGCTGACCGAGAAATCCCCCGCCTCAAAGTGCTGTTCGCGTTGGTCTTCCTTGCACCGATGTTGTTGCTCGTCTCAATAGCGATGGTGACGGTGGACGGCTTAGGTCTCCGAATGCTCCACGAGGAGGCAATTCGGAACGCGCAGCTGGGAGGGACGGCGGTAGGCGAAGTGTTGCCCTTGTGGGTCTACCTTATCGCAGGCGCGATTATCAGCCTGCCCTACCTCCTCTACAAGGCGGTAATGGGCTGGCGCAGTGCGGAGGTTCGTCAGCGAGAAGCTTACCTGAGCTACCTCAGTTGGAAGCATATTGAGGAGCGACGCAACGACCCGACGGTCAAGCAGGTGTTTGGGCTGGCGGGTCGGCTCTCGGCGCTGCGCAATCAGCACGCCCAGATAATCCAGAATCTTCTGCAGATCAAGGCGCGCCTCGACTCCGCACGCACCGCCGCCGTCGGCATCCACGAGGAGTTCAATCAGTACATGCAGGGGCTGATTGAGCGCCTGAAGGCGGAGCGTGACGGCGCTCTCAACGGCTCCTATCGCAACGGCAAGGTGCCCCGGCCTTCCCAACAACAGACCTTCCTGAGCCGATTGATGAGCCTGTTGCGCGGGAGGTAAACTGTGGGCGTACGCCTCTTCTTCGGGGTTGTCGGACTGCTGACGGCGGGTCTCACCGCTCTGGGGCTGAACGCACTGGTGCCCCTTATCCTCTCCCAAGAGACCCTGCAAGGCTCACGCATTTTGCTGTACCAGACCGACCCGGAGATAGTCCAGCGCTTGCGTGAGGCGGGCGCACAGTTCGGCGACCCCCAGTTCTCACTCGCTTGGAACAACTATAACGACCTGGACCTGCATGTGGTTGACCCAAGCGGCTACAAGATTTTCTACCGTCAACGCAACAGCCCATCGGGGGGCGAGCTGGATGTGGATGCGAATGCGGGCGGAACTCCACCTACAGCACGCCCAGTGGAGAATATCTACTGGCAACCAGGAAATGCCCCCAGTGGCACCTACAAGGTGTTCGTCCATCACTACGAGCGACACGGCTCACCTGACCCGACCGAATATACCCTGCGGATTGTGGCGAACGGGCGCGTGCGCGAATTCACAGGGAGCCTTCGGCACGGCGAGCTGTCCGAGACGATTGAAGTCAACCCCGCCGAGGTGAGCGATTGGCAGCCGCTGGGAGGCACACTGAACCCCCTGTACGGGTTGGGTGTGATGGCACTGTGGGGCGCGTTGACAGGGCTGCTCTTGGCGCTGATGCTCCGACTGCCCCAACGCCTGTTCGGGGTGGAGCGCCAGCAGTTTCAGGCACGCGTGGTGCTGGCAAATGCGCTTGGCGGGCTGGTGTTGGGTGCCATCACAGGGCTGATTGCGCAAGGTGCCTTCTTAATGACGCTGGGGCTTGGGGAGGCGGTTGCGCGCCTCTTCGGGCTACTGCTCTTGGGTGGTCTCCTCGGTTATGCTCTTCACCACTTTGTACCGAACTTGCCGTTGAACCCAGCCCGCATCGCAGGAGGGCTGGCTGGCGCCCTCGCTACTTGGTTATTCTATTGGGCGCTGGAATCGTATGGTGAGGCTGTCGGTCGTCTGCTTGTGTTAGGGGTAATTGGGTTGGCGATAGGGTTGATGATTACGATTGTGCGGGTCGTTTTCAAGGAGGCGGTCGTGGCTACGGGCGGTTCAGTGGGGATGAGAGCGCTCGGTGCGCCCAAGCGTTTGGAGGTGCGCAACTCACGGTGAGCCTATCGGCGCCCCATCTCGCGTTGCATCTCCCGCTCGATGTCTTTGCGCTTGATGGTCTCGCGCTTGTCGTACTGGCGTTTACCGCGCACCAGCCCGATTTCCAGTTTCGCCTTGCCGTTGCGAAAGTAGAGTTTGAGCGGAATCAGCGTGTAGCCTTTCTGTTCCGATTTGGCGCGCAGGCGTTCAATTTCCGCTTTGTGCAGGAGCAGTTTGCGTTTGCGGCGCGGTTCGTGCTGGGCGTAGCCGGCGTTCTCGTAGGGCGCAATGTGCAGGTTATGCACCCACATCTCGCCCTTGTCCACGCGGCAGTAGGCGTCGGTCAGGTTGACTTTACCTGCCGCGACCGATTTCACCTCCGAACCCTGAAGCACCATACCCGCCTCTATCGTATCTTCTACATTGTAGTCGTGGTACGCTTTGCGGTTCGTGGTGATAATCTTAATCCCGCCCTCGGACTGCTTCGCCATAGACCATAACTATACCAGAAATGGGGGTACAGCGATGAGAGTGTTGGGAACGCTGGGCGTGGTGATGGCGCTAAGTTTGATGGGGTGTATGCGCCCCCAAGCTCCGACAGTGCTGAAAGCTCAGCCGTTGGAGCCGAACACGAAAGTGGTGATGTTGGACTATTACCGTCGTGATGCGCCGTTGGGTGTTGGACAACTGAGTTTTGAGGTCAGCTCAAGCGACCCGAAAGTGCAAGTAGCACGCGTGGAGTACAAACACGGTACTGCCCCACGCCCACGAAGCCGAGCCAACTCAACCAGCTTGGTGATTGCGCAAGACCAGTCCGCATCGCTTAGTGA
Organism: uncultured Armatimonadota bacterium; assembly: GCA_937139515.1. Lineage (GTDB taxonomy): Bacteria > Armatimonadota > Fimbriimonadia > Fimbriimonadales > GBS-DC > CAKZQI01. The sequence goes on from CAKZQI010000117.1 coordinate 10,801, forward strand.
GACCGACCCCGAACGCTTGCGCTATCCTGCCGTGCGTGCGCTAATAGAGAGCCTGCCCAACGACGCACGCGTGGGCTACCTGTGCTTCGCGTCGCTGAATTTTATGCGGTATGGCGATTTTGACCTGCTGGTGCCCCTCTCCGCGAACAACAAGGGGGCGCTCCTTCAAGCCGTCGAGCGGTTGGCGCGGAACGACTTCTCGATGCACGGCACGCCGTTATGGAACACGCTGTGGGGAGCGGTTGCGCTGTTAGAGCAGGAGCCACAGGGCTTGCGTCAGGTACTGTGTTTCACCGATGGACAAAATGAGACTCCAGACGATGTCCCCAACCGCACGCCCGATGAGGTCATCCAGCGGGCAGTCCGAGCGCAGGTGAGCCTCTCGTTTTTGGTGCTGGGCGATGAGACGACCATCCCCACTTATCACGAGACGGTGGGCACGCTGGAACGGATGGCTCAGGCGACAGGCGGGAGCGTGATTACCGTGCGGGAGGCGAATGACCTCAACCGCGCCTTCACTGAGGCGGGGCAAGCGCTTGGGCGTGAGCCGTGTTATCGCTTGCATTGCCAGATAGTGCGCACAGGGGGCTATCCTGACAATCGCCCCATCCGCCTGCGCGTTCGCGCCCTGCCGAACGGGATTGAGCGCACCTATGAGTTCTATCCCGAAACGGGCGAGGTCAAGGCGCTTTGAGGAAAACCCCCTAACGCATCCACACGATGGGCTTGTAAACCCGCCTCGCCTCGGCGTCGGCGAATGCTTGCTCAATCGCTTCGCAGGGGTAGAACTGAAACAGTGGCTCCAGCTGAAGCTTTCTATGCTGAAGCAGCCAGAGGCTCTGCTCCCAAGCGTGATTGCTGGAGCGTGAGCCGATGACGGTGAGCTCTTTGACAAGGATTTGATACCAATCCACCTGAACAGGTTGGGCGCGATAACCAAACACGATAATCCGCCCCGCTTTGCGTGCGATATCTATACAGGTTTGCGCCGCGTTGGGTGAGCCTGCCGAATCAATGACGACGGAGGCACCTTGTCCGCCTGTCAACTCCATCAGGGCGCGCAGGTCTTCGGGTGGGCAGGTGGCGGTGGCGCCCAGTTGCTCGGCTAAGGCGCGCCGTTCAGGCAGGGGGTCAATCCCTATAGTGTGTACTGCGCCCCACAACCGCGCCAGCTGGAGATAGACCTGCCCGAAGAATCCTAGCCCCACCACTGCCACGATTTCGTCGGGGCGCGGGTTTGCTAAGTTCATCCCTGCGACACAGGTCGCAACAGGTTCGGCTAAGGCGTAGTAGCCACAAGTTTCGGGCGTCACTTCGGGGGGCAAGGCGTAGAGGTTGCGTCGGGGCACCGCAAGGTATTCGGCAAATCCCCCATCGATGCTCAGCCCGATATGCTCTAAATGGTCGCACAGGTTGAGCCGTCCCCGTCGGCAGTAATAACATTCCCCACACACGATTTGGGGGTCTATCACTACGAGCGTGCCGGGTTGGAGGGGAACCTCACCCCCTTGCCCCCTCTCCGTAAACGGAGAGGGGGAATAGGCTTCTCCTCTCTCGGTGCTGGCGGGGTAGTTTTCTGTTGTCCTCACCCCCTGTCCCTCTCCCGAAGCTTCGGGAGAGAGAGGGCTGGGGCGGGTGAGGGCGAAATCAGGCGCGGTGAAGTTTTCCACCCGTGCCACGATTTCGTGTCCCAAAGTGAGCGCACTGCCCCGCCACTGAGCGTGCCCCTGAGCCTTCAGATGGAGGTCGGTTCCGCAAACCCCGCACGCTATCACCCGCACCAGCACTTCACCCTGTGCTGGGAGCGGTTCGGGCACCGCTTGCCACGCCAGCTGGTTCGGAGCAATTAGACGGTAAGCACGCATCATCTTAGTATCAGGCACTTTTTCAGTAGCTCGGGGAGAACTCCTGCTAAAAGACTGCTGGGGAGGGTCAAAGCCGAAGCGAGCAAAGCGATGGCGGCGCGACCGCAAATTTAACTGGCTGTTAACAGTTTTTAATAACCTCTTAACGAATTTTAGTGTAAAATACATACTGGGAGGCATCTATGCACAAGAGAGGTTTCACCCTGATAGAGCTTCTGGTCGTCATTGCGATAATCGCAATCCTGGCGGCGATTCTGTTCCCCGTGTTCGCTCAAGCAAGAGAGAAGGCGCGCCAGACAACCTGTCTATCCAACGGCAAGCAGATTGGTCTTGCCATGATGATGTATGTGAACGACTACGACGAGCGTTTCCCACACCAGCAGTGGCGCGACTGGGGCGACCCTGCCGTGCCGGGACGCCGACGCGCTTGGACGATGGACATCGCCCCGTATGTAAAGGCAGGGCAATATGGAACCAGGGACACGGCGCAGCACGCGGTGTGGGGGGGATCTTCATCTGTCCCTCGCACCCCGACCCGAAGCAGGTGTTCCACTACGGTGTTCACGAAGCCCTCTTCCGAGGCTGTTGGTGGGGTAGCCCCGGCGAGCAACAACCCTGTAATGACATCTCGACAACCTTAGCCGAGCTTGACCGCCCCGCCCAAATCGCTCTTGTGTTGGAGAAAGGGCGCGCTGACTTCCAAGATGTACAACCCGACGGCACCTCCAACTCTTGGCCCTTTTTCCAAGCTGCGGGACATGTCTGGGCATGGGAGAACCCTGCCGCAGGCTGGCCCAACGGACCCGCCAACCAGAATGCCACGGGCGTCTCGTATCCCAACCCCGACCGCGACTGGTCTCCGCGCACTTGGGATGGGCGCTGGCCCCACTCCGCAGTGATGCCCCGCTTCCGACACAACAGACACTGTACCACCATTTTCGGGGACGGGCACGCTAAGGCGATGGCACGCGGACGCCTGAACTGGGTAGACCACATTCAGGTACCCGGACGAACGGCTTGGTAATCGTTTGTTCGCTCTCCCAAATGCCCCAGATGACTGCTGAGGTCATCTGGGGTTTCGTTTTAGGGTGTCCCCTATTCTTCACCTGCACGCATTATGCCATCATCTTGCGAAGCACCATCGGCAGGATACCGCCGTGCTGATAGTAGGCGACCTCTACGGGCGTATCCACACGGGCAACGACTTGGAAGGTGCGCTCTGTGCCGTCGGGCTTGACCGCTCGCACACTCAGCAGTTTGCGCGGGGTAAGCGTGTCGATGCCCTCAATATGGAACACCTCCTCACCAGTCAGCGCCAGCGCCTGCACATTTTCGCCGGACATAAACTGCAGGGGAAGCACGCCCATTCCCACGAGGTTGCCACGGTGGATGCGCTCAAAGCTCTCGGCAATCACCGCGCGCACACCCAGCAGAGCCGTTCCCTTCGCTGCCCAGTCGCGCGAACTGCCCGAACCGTACTCCTTGCCCGCCAGCACTACCAAGGGTGTGCCCGCTTGCCGATAGCGCTCACACGCCTCGTAGATAGTGGTGCGCTCACCCGTGTCCCAATGGATGGTATAGCCCCCTTCGGTGCCGGGCAGGAGCAGGTTCTTGATGCGGATGTTGGCGAAAGTGCCCCGTATCATCACCTCGTGGTTGCCCCGCCGAGAGCCGTAGGTGTTGAAGTCGCGGGGGTCTACACCCTTGCTAATCAGGTACTGCCCAGCGGGGCTGTCCACAGCGATGCTTCCTGCGGGCGAGATGTGGTCGGTGGTGATGCTGTCGCCAAAGATTGCCAACACGCGCGCCCCTGTGATGTTCTGCAAAGGCGCAGGCGTATCGGGCATCCCATCAAAGTAAGGCGGTCGCTGGATGTAGGTGCTGTCGGCGTCCCACTCGTAGACCTGCGAGTCAGGCACTGGCAGGCTCTGCCAATGCTCGTCGCCGTCAAACACATGGGCGTAGCGGTGCTTGAACATCTCGGACTGGAGCGCGCGGGCAATCGTGTCGCGCACCTCCTGCGGGCTGGGCCAGATATCGCTGAGGTACACAGGCTGACCGTTCGGGTCGTGCCCAATCGGTTCGTTGAGCAGGTCGATATCCACCGTGCCTGCTAATGCGTACGCCACCACAAGCGGGGGCGAAGCCAGATAGTTCGCCTTCACCTGCGGGTTGATGCGCGCCTCAAAGTTACGGTTGCCTGATAGCACCGCCGAAACCACCAAGTCGCCCTCCTTCACCGCCTTAGCGATTGTTTCGGGCAGGGGACCGCTGTTGCCGATGCAGGTGGTGCATCCGTAGCCCACCACATGGAAGCGCAACGCTTCTAAATAAGGCAATAGCCCGGCATTCTGCAGATAGTCGGTCACCACACGGCTTCCGGGCGCAAGGCTCGTCTTCACCCACGGCTTGACGGTTAGCCCGCGCTCCACCGCCTTCTTCGCCACGAGCCCTGCCGCAACCATCACCGCAGGGTTAGAGGTGTTGGTGCAGGAGGTAATCGCGGCGATAACCACATCACCGTGCTTGAGGAACACCTCTTCGCCCTCCACCATCGTGGGCACGCCGACACGCCCGCGCTCCGCTGGCGTCTCCTCCACGGGCGATTCGTTGTCCCACTGGTTCGGCTCTGGCTCCACCAGTCCGAACCCGCCTTCACGAATGGGGGTGTAGAGGGCTTTACGGAACGATGCCTGCATCTCGTGCAAGGGTACGCGGTCGTGAGGACGCTTGGGGCCCGCAAGGCTCGGCTCCACCGTGCTGAGGTCCAACTCTAAAGTATCGCTGTAGATGGGGTCAGGCGTCTCGTCGGTTCGGAAGAGCGCATTCTCCTTGCAGTAGGCTTCCACGAGGCGCACGAGGCTCTCGTGCCGTCCTGTGAAGCGCAGGTAGTCTAGCGTGCGCTGGTCGACGGGGAAGAAGCCCATCGTGGCGCCGTACTCGGGCGCCATGTTCGCTATCGTGGCGCGGTCTTCAACGGTCAGACTGCTCAGCCCTGGTCCGTAGAACTCTACGAACTTCTCGACGACGCCCTTCTTGCGGAGCATCTGCGTAATCGTCAGCACGAGGTCGGTGGCGGTGGCGCCTTCGGGCAGTTGCCCCGTGAGTTTGAAGCCGACCACTTGCGGGATGAGCATATAGTAAGGCTGACCGAGCATCACCGCCTCTGCCTCAATACCACCTACGCCCCAGCCAAGAATGCCTAGAGCGTTAATCATCGTGGTGTGGCTATCGGTGCCCACCAGCGAGTCGGGATAGGCGACGATATGACCATTCTCTTGGCGCGACTGAACCACCTTGCCCAGATACTCTAAGTTCACTTGGTGGACGATGCCCGTGCCTGGGGGCACTGCTCGGAAGCCGTCGAAGGCACGCTGTGCCCAGCGCAGGAGCATATAGCGCTCGCGGTTGCGCTCGAACTCCTTCTCCACATTCAGGAAGAAGGCGTACTGCGTGCCGAAGAAGTCCACCTGCACCGAGTGGTCAATCACCAAGTCCACAGGCACGACAGGATTGATTTTTTGGGGGTCTTTGCCTCGTTCTTGCATGGCGTTGCGCATCGCCACAAGGTCAACCACACAGGGCACGCCTGTGAAATCTTGCAGGATGACCCGTGCGGGCATCAGCGGGATTTCGCGCATTTCGGGCTGAGGTTGCCAGTTCGCCAGCGCACGGATTACCGCCTCGCGCTCCTCGCCCAGCAAAATCTCCCCCTCAGGCGATTCGGCAAGGCGAAGCATATTCTCCAAGAGCACACGAATCGAAAAAGGCAATCGGCTGATGTTTCCAAAACCTTGCTTCTCTGCCTCCAGCAAACTGTAGACGAGGTACTCCTGTCCCTCTACGTTGAGTGTGGTTCGGGTGGTCATCGTAGTCTCCTCCGCCTGTGATTGTACCTGATTAGGGAGTGTACTGCCTTATTTGAGCCAGATGGGTGGGTGCAAAGGGCGCGCTTGTGGCGGGCTTTGAGGCGCATTTGGAGGCAGGGGACGATACAGCGGGGTGATGTCCCCATTTTCAAAGAAGCCTCCATATCCAAACGCGCCCCCGTTATCCACACCGTCGGGTCCGATAAAGTAGAGCAGGAATCCTTTGCGTGGGTCGATGCGGTAGATGAACGGCTTGCCCGTGAAGGGGTCTACACTCATCTCGCCCAAGTTGAGTTGTTCCAGCGTGGTGGGATAACTGCCCGTGCGCATCTTGTGCAGGCGAACGGCGCTCATCACCCCCAGCAGGCGGATACGAGTCAGCGGAGAGGGGGGATACAGGGGGGCGAGGTTCGCCTCCGCCTGCCATTTTTCAAACACTCTCCGCCCCCTGAGGGTGTTTGAAAAATCGTAGCACGGGCATCCTGCCCGTGAAAAATCGGGTAGGTCAGGGCAGAATGGGTCTGCT
>CAKZQI010000118.1 GCA_937139515.1 uncultured Armatimonadota bacterium
CGCCTCGCGCGACTGGCACCCCACCAACACCCAGCACTTTGCCGAGTTCGGGGGTAAATGGCCTGTCCACTGTGTGCAGGACACAAAGGGCGCCGAGTTCCACCCCGACCTGAAACTCCCCGAAGGAACCGTCATCATCTCCAAAGGCACCAGCACCACCGACGACGGCTACTCGGCTTTTGAGGGGCACACTGAAGCGGGCAAGACCTTGCTGGAGGTGCTTCAGGAGGCGGGCGTGCAGACACTGATTGTGGGCGGGCTGGCGACCGATTACTGCGTGCGCGCATCGGTGTTGGATGCACTCAAGCACGGTTTCACGGTGAAGGTGCTGACCGACGCCATTCGCGGGGTGAACCTCCAGCCCGGTGACAGCGCCCGCGCCTTAGAGGAGATGAAGCAGGTCGGGGCGGAGATTCTAAATAGCGAGGAGTTATCTGCGGGTTAACGCCTATCGGGGCGCCCGGACTCGAACCGGGGACCTCCTGCACCCAAAGCAGGCGCGCTAGCCATACTGCGCCACGCCCCGAACGCCGATATTATACCTGACAGGTACACTTTGGCTAATGGCAACCATCCGTGTCGTCGCTGTGTGTGGAACCCGACCCGACGCCATCAAAATGGCGCCCGTGATACGCCATCTGCAAAGTGCCCCACGCTTTGAGGTGCGCCTCGTCGCCACAGGTCAGCACCGAGAGATGTTAGACCAAGTGCTTCGCCTGTTTGACCTCACGCCCGACATCGACCTGAACATCATGACGCCCCACCAGACGCTGAGCGAAATCACCATCCGCACGCTTCAGGGGCTGGATGCGCTCCTGCGCACCGACCCGCCCGATGTGGTGCTGGCGCAGGGCGATACCACCACGACCTTCGTCTCCGCGCTCTCGGCGTTTTATCACAAAATCCCGTTCGGGCATGTGGAGGCGGGCTTACGCACTTATGACAAGTACCACCCGTTCCCTGAAGAGGTGAACCGTCGGCTCACCGCGCCGATTGCCGAGTTCCATTTCGCCCCCACCGAACGCGCCCGTCAGAACCTCCTGCAAGAACATATCCCCGCCGAGCGCATCTGGGTCACGGGCAATACGGGCATCGATGCGGTGCTGTGGGTGGCGAACCAGCCGTTTGAAACCGAAGACCCCGCCCTCCAGCGCGCCCTTCTGCACGAGGGACGGCTCGTGTTGCTCACCACCCACCGCCGAGAGAACTGGGGCGAACCGATGCGACAGATAGCCCACGCCGTGTGCCACCTGCTGGAGCAGTTCCGCGACCTGCTTTTGCTCGTGCCGATGCATCGCAACCCGCTCGTGCGTGAGGCGCTGGTGCCCCTGCTGGGCGACCACCCGCGCGCCCTGCTCACCGAACCACTGGACTACGCGCCGTTTGTGCATGCGATGCGCAAAGCGACGCTCATCCTAACCGATTCGGGTGGAGTGCAGGAAGAGGCGCCTGCATTCGGCAAGCCGATTTTGGTCTTGCGCACCACCACCGAACGCCCCGAGGGCGTAGAGGCGGGCACCGCTAAGCTGGTGGGCACCGACCCTGAGGCGATTGTGCAGGAAGCCGCACGCCTGCTGACCGACGAGGATGCCTATCAGCAGATGGCGCAGGCGGTGAACCCCTATGGCGACGGACACGCCAGCGAGCGCATCCGGACGATACTGCTGGAGCAGCTAGGGGAATGACACTCGCTCAGCCACACCTGTGATCACCCCAACGAGGGTGTTTGAAAAATCTGCATCGACCTCACCCCCGACCCCCTCTCCGTAAACGGAGAGGGGGCACAGGCACGCAGGCGCTCCCCCCTCTCTGCTTGCGGAGAGGGGGGACACAGGGGGGTGAGGTTGCCTGAAAAGACAAGGAGAGCAAAGTGCCAGGACACCCAACTATCTTTCACACACCCTCACACCCCAACGAGGGGTATAATCAATAGCGTGCGTTTTTGGCGTGCGCGCAAAACGGAGAAGACGCTCCCTATCCGCGACAGGGCGTTAGCCACTCAGGCGCTAACGCACCGCTCGCACACCGAGGGCGACCTGCAAGCGAGCAACGAGCGCCTCGAACTACTCGGCGATGCGGTGCTGGGGCTAATTATCGCGGAGCATCTATACCACCTCCACCCCGACTGGGACCAGGGGCAACTCTCCAAAGCGCGTGCCAGCATCGTGCGTGCCAGCGTGCTGTGTGAAGCGGCGAAGCGCGCTGGACTGCCCAGCCTGATACGGCTCAGCCCTGCCGAAGAGTCCGCAGGCGGACGCGAACGCCCCTCCATCCTCAGCGACGCCTTTGAAGCGGTCATCGGCGCCATCTACTTAGACCGCGGCTACAAAGAGGCGCGCGAGTTCGTGCTGGAACACCTCAAGCCCGAACTGGAAGCGATTGCCGAAGGCAAGATGCCCGTGGAAGACCACAAGTCCCAGCTTCAGGAGCGCACCCAAGCTTGGTGGCGCATCACCCCAACTTATGAGGTCGTGGAAGAGTTAGGCACACCCCACCGCAAGACCTTCGTGGTGCAGGTGCGCCTGCGCGACATCATCGCAGGGCGCGGGCACGGCTCCAGCAAGAAGCAGGCAGAACAAAACGCCGCCGCCGAAGCGCTTCAATACACCGAACTCAACAGGAGGCATTTAGATGAAACCTTTCGCTGAAATCGGAGTCTTCGGAGGCTCCGGGTTCTATTCGTTTTTGGAAAAAGTCGAAGAGGTCAAAATAGACACGCCCTACGGACCGCCCAGCGACACCCTCTCCATCGGCGAGATTGGGGGACGCAAGGTCGCTTTCTTGCCCCGACACGGGCGCAAACACAGCATCCCGCCCCACAAAATCAACTATCGGGCGAACCTGTGGGCGATGAAGGAGCTGGGCGTGACGCGCATCATCAGCCCGTGCGCCGCAGGGAGCCTGCAGACCCATGTGAAGCCCGGCGACTTCGTGGTCGCTGACCAGTATGTAGATCGCACGCACGGGCGCGCCGACACCTTCTACGAGGGTCCCACCGTCCACCATGTGTCGCCCGCCGACCCGTACTGCCCTGTGATGCGCCAACTGGCGATTGAGGAAATCCGTGCGCACGGCATTCCCGTCCACGAGCGGGGCACGATAGTGGTCATCAACGGACCGCGCTTCTCCACCAAAGCCGAGAGCCGTTGGTTCACCTCCATGGGCTGGGAAGTCATCAACATGACCCAGTACCCCGAAGCGTACTTAGCGCGCGAGCTGGCGATGTGTGTGGTGAATGTGTCGCTGATTACCGACTACGACAGCGGGCTGGTCGCTGAGGGCGAGGTGTCGCCCGTGACCGCCGAAGAGGTGATGCATGTGTTCCACCAGAACGCCGAGCGCATCCGCAAGGTCATCTTCGGGCTGATTGAGAAAATCCCCACCGAGCGCGACTGCCCCTGCCCGAAGGTGCTGGATTATGCCAAAGTGACGGTCTGAGGCTAACTTAGTAGCCCTCACCCACCCCAGCCCTCCCTCTCCCCTGCTTTGGGCGAGGGAGGGAGCCAGTAAGAACCCCCCTGATAAGGGTACATCCTCTGAGTTCAAGTTTGCGAAACGCCTGCCACTTTGAGAGGCAGGCAGTAGCACCGATCAGCGAGCGTTAGTTCAACCCGAAAAGCCCACCCCGTCACCCTGAGCGTCAGCGAAGGGTCTCTACTTCGGGGTGCGCCGAGATTCTTCGCTTCGCTCAGAATGACACTTCTCACCCCGACACCCTGAGCGTCAGCGAAGGGTCTCGACTCCCCTCTCCCGAAGATTCGGGAGAGGGGTCGGGGGTGAGGGCAAACTCCTCCCCCTAAACGCGGGGGAGAGGGACAGTATCATCTTCCCTAAACCGTCGCCGACTCCAGCACGACGAGCTTGCCCCGCTCCGCGTCCAGCTCCGCCAACACGCCATAGGGCAGGGTCAGCGGGTCTAAAATGTGCCCGAACGGGAAGCCTGCTATCACGGGCTTGCCCAAGCCACCAAAATAGTCGTCCAAGATTTCGTCGGGGGTGAGCGACGCCTCCTTGTCCGACACATGCTGTTCCCAGCGGGTGTCTTCCCCGAAGGCAATTCCGACGCAAGCGTCCCACTTGCCCGCCAGACGCAGGTGGTTGAGCATCGCATCCAGCCGATAGGGCGCCTCGTCCACATCCTCTATCACAACAATCGCCCTATGAGTGTTCAGCTCATAGGGCGTGCCGATCGAGTCCGCCATCAGGCATAGACACCCCCCGGTGATGGTTCCCTGCGCTCTGCCTGGTTGGATGGTGCGATAGGGCGCGTCCCAAGTGGGCAGTTCGCCCAGCGGTTCGGGCACCTCCAGCGCACGCCAGAAGACCTCCATCGCGTGGTCGGGAATCGGGCGGGTCATCGTGATGGGCATCGGCGCGTAAAGGCTCACCAGCCCCACATGGTTCTGAAGCCATAGGTGAAGCACCGTCACATCGCTGTAGCCCACAAACAGCTTCGGGTGGTTGCGAAACACGGCGGGGTCGAGCAGGGGGATAAGGCGCGCCGCACCGTACCCACCGCGCGAACAGACAATCGCGTCCACATCCTCACGGGCGAACATCGCCATCAGGTCGTTCGCACGCTGTTGGTCGTTTCCAGCCAAGTAGCCTCTCCGCTCAAGCACGTGCTTACCCAACACAATCCGATAACCACGCTTCCGAAACGGCTCCAATCCTTTCTCTAAATCCTCTTCGCTCAGCGGTCCCGAAGGCGACACGATACCGAGGGTCGCACCCGGGCTTACCGCCTTGGGTCTAATCAACTCCATAAAGGGTATGGGTTCGCCCCTCTTAGCCAACTTCCTACAAGGGTGTTCGAGAAATCACTGGGATAGCGGGCGTCTCGCCCGCATTCGTGGCTTGGGCATCCTTGCCCTAGAGATTCTCAACGACCGTGCAGGCGAGACGCCTGCGTTCCCAGCGGACACATCCTGACTTCACGGGCAGGATGCTTGTGCTACGCAGTTTCACGGGCAGGATGCCCGTGGTACGGCTTTTCGAACACCCTCACTT
>CAKZQI010000119.1 GCA_937139515.1 uncultured Armatimonadota bacterium
CCCCTCTCTGCTTGCGGAGAGGGGGGCCGGGGGGGTGAGGTTTACTGACCCCTCTACCCCCTGCCCCTTCTCCCCTACGAAGGGAGAAGGGGTGACCTCGGCACTCTCCCCTCTCTTTTCAGGAGAGGGAGGCTGGGGGAGCGAGGTCTGCTCACCCCCCTCCCTACTTTCAGAGAAGCGAGATGGACTTCTAACAACACTCAGCACAACTCCCCAACTCAGCAGAGAAATCACGCCAATCCCTGTGATGCCGGGTAAAAGACGCGTTTCCCAAGGGGCACTACCTCGGCGCTCTTGCCACAGGTAAAGTAGATGAATCTCACCCTCCACAAGGTAGTTTTGGAGCGACCATAGCCCGATGGGAACCAGCGCGACTACTACCCAAACTACTCCCCTCCACCCGCGCGTGGGGGCGAACAGGGCAATCACCAACGCAATCGGGAGCCAAATCAAGGCGGTGTATTTCGCCAGCGCACTTAATCCCCCTAACATCGCACCGACTATCAGCCAGCGCTTGTCCTGTCGGCTCAGCCCCTCCACCCAGCACGCCAACCCGCCGACGAACAGCCCCACCATCGGCACATCGCGCATCAGGTTCAGACCTGGCAAGACGGCAGGCGAGAGCAGAGCCCACCCGACCGCCCACCAGCCCCATCCCTGCCCCAGCCATCGTTCTGCCAAGCGGTGCATTCCCCACCCCAGCAACGCCACGAACGGCATCAGGCTCAGGTGCAACAGCCACTCCCGATACCCAAACAGCCCTATCCACGGCGCCAGCCAGTAGCTCACCAGCGGGGGGTTCGTCGTGACCTGTTTCAGCGCGCCTGGTTCCGCCAGCCAGAAGAACTCGCCTGCAAAAGGACGCAGGGGGTCGCGTAGGATGTTCTCGGCGATGTGCAAAACGACGGTGTCGTCAATATGCACCGGTTTCAACAGGGCAAGCAGAACCACCGCCAGCCCGCTCAGCCAACAGAGGACAATCGGAATTTGCTTGCTCACCAGCCGTACCGTTCGGGTCCCCAATTGCGGTAGACCAACTCTTGCTTCAACAGCACCAGTTTTCGGGAGGGGATGTCCTCATAGACCACGATACCCGCGCCGACACAGGAGTAGGCACCGATTTTGACGCCGGGCATCGTGATGACATTCACGCCCGTGCGAGAGAAGTCGCCAAAATAGGTGCCGTTGGAGCCGAATTCGGGGCGTTCGCGCCGTCCACGCACGAGGTGAGTGCTATCGCCGTCGTCAAAGCGCAAGGTGCCACATACGGTCGCGGCGCCGATGTCCACCTTCTGACCCACCACGCCCATAATCTCGCAGTAGTGGTAGAGGAACGAACCGTCCAGCATCACGCCGTCCATCTCGGCGTCGTGCCCCACGATGCACCCATTCCCAATCACAGTCGTGCCCCCCACGAGGCAGTAGTCGCTGATACGGCACCGAGTGCCGATTGCTGTGGTACCCTGCAAGATGGCGCCGTTGAGCAGGCGCGTCTCACGCCCGATGAAAGCGTTGCCCCCAATCACCACGCGCTTGCCGATGACCGCCCCGTCCTCCACCACGAGGCGTCCGTGTATCTCGGCGGTGTCGTCAATCTGTACCTCCTTGCCGATGCGGTCAGTTTCCAATCGGCTTGCCTCGTAGTCCAGCCAGCGGGCGTTCGCTTCCCAGATGTGCCACGGCTTGTCCAAATCCACCAGAAAGCCCACTGGTTCCACCGCGGGGATTTCGTGCCCTTGCTCAATCAGCATCTGGAGCGACTGTGCCAGTTCTGCCTCCACAGGGGGCATCCCGCCGACAGGCACGCTGGTCATCAGTCCGGGGTGCGCGTTCAGGCACTCCCCCACGCTGGGATGAAACGCAAACAGCCCTCCCAGACGGCAGTTGGTGTCGCTACTGTGTCCCTCCAGATGGAGCAGCTTTCCTTCGCGCAGGTAGCCTCCAATCCAGTCGCGTGGGTCGTGTTCGGGCAGGTAGGGCTGGACGACCGCACAGGCAAGCGCACCCGTCTGCAGAAAAGTTTCCACCAGACGCTGAACTGTTTCGGGCGGGGTAGCGATGTCGCCATAAGCGACGAGGAACGGCTCGTTGCCTATCAAGGGGAGCGCACTCAACACCGCTAGCGCTGTGCCAGCAGGCGGGTTCTGACGAATGAAGGCGACGGGTATTGTCAGCCCACTGAGTGCCGAGCGCACCGACAACTCTTGCGCACCCACCACCACAATCAAGCGCTCCACCCCCGATGTAATCAACGACTCCGCCAGCCGACGCACATTCGGTCGGTTCATCACGGGGATGGCGCACTTGTTTCGCACCTCGTGATAGGGGAAAAAGCGCGTTCCCCCACCTGCGCACAGAATGACCGCGGTCTTCATCGTGGTCAGAGGGGTTCGGCAGGGGAGTTCAAAGTCCTGCTTCGGTCGTACAGACCTCTGCCCAATACCCCCGTTCTCGGAGCGTTTGGGCGAGGCGTTGGGCATCGGGTTCGTAGGCACAAAGCCCCGCTTGAACCGCGCCACTGCCACACAGGAGCACGCGCAGGGCGCCTAACTGCTCCATCAGGGCGCGCAGTTCGGCAAGCGGAGGCAGATGGCTCAGCACGGGCGCTTCAAAATCGTTGTGCAAGTAGGGCGCTAAGGTCTCGGCATACCGAATAGCTCCCGCCTGAAGAGCGTTTGCTAAGCGGTCGGTGTGGGGGCTATCGGTGGGAGACAATTCGGTGCGTGCCAGTTGGGCATATGCCCAGCCCGTCGGTACGCCCAAATCGGGGGGCTTTGCCAGCACCCAAGCGATTTTTGGGAGCGCAGGAAGCGGGGTGAGCTGTTCACCACGCCCGTCTGCCCGCGCGCAGGGAGCCTGCTGGACAAAAAACGGTACATCCGAGCCTATCTGGAGCGCTATCGGCACGAGGTCGGGAACAGGGCATCCCTGTGCCTGCGCCCACTCCGCCAACAGTCTCAGGGTTGTGCCTGCATTGCTACTGCCTCCGCCCAGTCCCGCTTGAGTGGGGATGCGCTTCTGGAGCACCACCTCCCACCCAACCCAGCGGTCGCCATAGCCTGCTTGGGTGATTGCCTCGCCGAATCGTTGCAACGCCTGCCAGACACTGTTTTCGGAGGTGTGAGGAACGCTCCACCCTTCAGAGCTCAGGCGTATCTTGCCGAGTTGGTCTGGCAGGGGGTTCAGGGTGAGCGTGTCGGACAGGCTCAGCCGATGGAAAACACTCGCCAAGTTGTGGTATCCGTCCGCCCTGCGGTTGAGAACCTCTAAGGTCAGGTTGATTTTGGCGGGCGCACGACCGACCCAGTGCATCAGGATTGGCTCAGTAGGGCTTGGGCAATCTGCTCCCACTCCGTCTCTAGCGTGCCGGTGAAGGGTGGTTTGTTGGCGCGCCGATACCAATAGTGGGCGTTGCTGAGGTCGCCCTCTTTGCGGTGCAGGTAGGCGTGAACCCAAGCGCTTTCGGCAGTGGGGTCATCCTGCACGAGCTGGTGCGCCTTGTCCCAATCGCCTTTGGCATCGTACCACAGCGCCTGCAGGGGTATGCTCACTGCAGGCGGATCGGTTTCCTGAGTAGTGTTGCGAAAGTCAGCCAGCGTCATCGCCCAAGATTATAACCGATTAGGAGCGTTTGCTCAGCACTTGGCGTATCAGGTCGGGGATTTCACTGGGCGTGTCGGCAATCGGCACTCCTGCGCGCGTGAGCGCCTCCACCTTGGATTGGGCACTACCCTTGCCCCCTGAGATAATCGCCCCCGCGTGTCCCATGCGCTTGCCGGGTGGCGCAGTGCGCCCTGAGATGAAACCCACCACAGGCTTCTTCATCTCGGATTGGATGTACTCGGCGGCGATTTCCTCGTCCGAGCCTCCTATCTCGCCCACCAGCACCACCGCTTCGGTCTGCGGGTCGGCTTCAAACATGGGTAGCACATCGATAAAGGTGGTGCCGATAATCGGGTCGCCTCCAATCCCGACGCAGGTGGACTGCCCGAACCCTGCTTGCGAGAGCGCGTACACGATTTCATAAGTGAGCGTTCCACTTCGGGACACTAGCCCGATATTGCCCTTGCGGAACAGCATTCCGGGCATGATGCCGACCTTGCATTCGCCGTTGGTGACCAGGCCGGGGCAGTTGCCGCCGATGAGGCGCACGCCCGGCCCGCCCTGGGCGCGGCTTTTCTCGTCGAGCTGCTTGACCTCCTGCACAGCCCGCATCATGTCGACGGTGGGCACGCCTTCCGTAATCAGCACGATGAGGGGAATCCCGGCGTGCGCGGCTTCGAGCACGGCGTCGGCGGCTCCGGCGGGGCACAAAGATGATGGAGACGTTCGCGCCCGTCGCGGCTTTCGCTTCCGCGACCGAGTTGTAAATCGGCCAGCCCTCGAACTCGGTGCCGCCCTTGCCGGGCGTTACGCCCGCGACGACCTGGGTGCCGAAATCGCGCATGGCGCGGGAATGCGAAGCGCCTTCGCGTCCGGTCATGCCCTGCACGATGACCTTGCTGTTTTTGTCCACGAGGATGCCCATTACTTGTTCGCCTCCTTGGCGGCCTCGTCGGCGGCCTCGAACATGGTGGGGTACATCTGGATGAGGGGGCTATTCACCTGCGCGAGCAGGCTCCGCGCCTCGTCCTCGGCGGTCCCAGCGATCCGCATGCGCACCGGCTTGGTCAAGATGCCCTCTTCGAGGGCCTGGATGACGCCCTTGGCGACCTCATCGGCGCGGGTGATGCCGCCGAAGATGTTGATGAAGATTGCTTTGACGTCGGGGTCTTTGGAGACCAACTTGACCGCGTTGTAGACGATGTCGGCCTTCGCGCCGCCGCCGATGTCGAGGAAGTCCGCGGGATCGCCCCCGGCGCGCTTCACCTCGTCCATGGTCGTCATTACGAGGCCCGCGCCGTTGCCGATGATGCCCACGTTGCCGCCCAGGTAGACGTAGTTGCTGATGCCGCGCCGCCGGGCTTCCTTCTCGTACTCGTGCGTCTCTTCGCTCACCTCGGCGGCGGCCTG
>CAKZQI010000120.1 GCA_937139515.1 uncultured Armatimonadota bacterium
AAGCAATCGGAGCTGTATCAGCGGGCGTTTATGGAGTATTTGCGTGAACTTGGTGGCGGTGAGGTGCCGTTGCTGAGCAGTTTTGAGTACGAGGCGTTGGAGCGGGGTTTTGAGCAGGGGATGGAGCAAGGCATAGAGCGAGGTATTCAGCAAGGGATAGAACAAGGCATAGAGCAAGGCATTCGCGATACTATTCTTCGTATCCTGCAGGCACGCTTTGGGAGTTATCCTGCGAGTTTGCCTGCTTTGATGGGGCAAATCCACGATGTGTCCCTTTTGGAGCAGTTGAGCGTGCTTGCAGTTCAGGTGGAGAGTTTGGAGGCATTTATCCAGCGTGTTCAGGAGCAAGTTCCCCTGAATGGTATCTAAACCGCCATCAAAAGTTATCACCCGATATAGACCGTCTTAATATTGGTAAACTCGCGGATACCGAAAATGCCCAATTCACGCCCGAACCCGCTCTCTTTGATTCCGCCGAAGGGGAGGCGCGGGTCTGAGAAGACAAACTGGTTCACAAAGCAGTTGCCCGCCTCTAAGCGGTCGCGAGCGATTTCCTCGCCAAGATGGATACTTTGGGTGTAGACGCTGGCGCCTAAGCCGTAGATGGTCTCATTCGCCATCTGCACCGCCTCATAACGACTGCTGACCTTCATAATCGGTAGCACGGGCCCGAAGGTCTCCTCTTGCCAGACGGGCATCCCTGGCGTGACTTCGGTCAGCACCGTTGGGGGGTAGAAGTAGCCTTTGCCTTCGGGAATCTCGCCTCCGAGCAAGCAGTTTGCGCCCATCTCGATGCTTTCGCGCACCTGGCGATGCAGGTTCTCGCGCAGGTCTGCCCGCGCCAGCGGACCAATCTCAGTGGTGGGGTCGTGTGGATTGCCCATCTGAAGTGCCCGACATCGCTCCAGAACCTTTTCCACGAACGGCTCGTAGAGAGCTTGGTCCACCAGCACGCGCTTGATGGCGATACAGCTCTGCCCTGTGTTGACAAAGCGTCCTAGCACAATCATCTCCACCGTCTTGTCCAAGTCGGCGTCGGGTAGCACGATAGCGGGGTCGCTTCCGCCCAGTTCCAGTACACATTTCTTGAGCGCCTCGCCAGCAGTTCGGGCAACGATGCGCCCCGCGCGCGTGCTACCAGTGAAGGTCACGCCCATTACCAACGGATGACGAATGACCGCCTCAATCTGCTCCACCTCGGCGAACAGGTCAATCATCAGGGGGAATTGATAGGCTTGGTGGAAGGCGTCGACCAACCCAAGCGTGCTTTTCCCCGTCGTCGGGCCGGGCTTGAGCAACACTACATTCCCCGCCATAATCGCCGGGATAGCGAAGCGCATCGCCTGCCAGACCGGGAAGTTCCACGGCATAATCGCCAGTAACACCCCCAACGGCTGGAAGCACACATAGCTTTTGCGTGCCTCGGTCAGCACCTCAATCGGGGCGAGCATCGCCTCGGCATTCTCGGCGAAGTATCGGCAGGCGCGCACCGTCTTCTGAACTTCGGCAATCGCCTGCCGAATAGGCTTGCCCATCTCGTCTGTGATGAGAGCGGCGAGGGGTTCAGTGTCTTCCTCCAAAATGTCGGCGAGTTCGCGCATCATTTTCGCGCGTGTCCCGAAAGAGGTCTCGCGCCAGCGCAGAAATATCTCGTGGGCGACGCGAATGCGTTCCTCAATCGCCTCGTTGGAGAGGCTCTCCATCTCAAACAGCACCTCTTCGGTGGCGGGGTTGCGCGAGACGAACGGCATCGCTACGCTCCCATAATCGTGTCGATGATGTCGTTGTAGTCGGTTTGGAGGCGGTTCATCCACTGGTTGACCTCGTCGGTCAGCGCAGAGACACCCAACATCGCCTGCTGAGACCCCAGATTGAACTGGATGAACAGATACGCAGGGTCGCTGAACAGCGGTTCTATGCGCAGGTCGCACACATACGGATGCTCCTCAAAAGTGATACGCAAACCCAGCCCGCGCAGACCTGGAAAGTACTGGCGCATCGTGTTCGGGGGGATGGGCGTGAAAGCGTCCACCGTGCGTTCAAAGGCAGAGCCGTTGGCATCTTTGTGGGCAATCACCTGCACAATCATCGGGAAGCGGTCTTCCAGCAGGAGCGTATCGCGAATGGTGCTGAGCAGATGCTCCATTCGGTAAGCCGAGAACTCTGCAGGTTGACCCTCCACCGTGAACTGGATTTGGGTATCGGTGAGGAAGACCGCCTCGCGCCGAAGCGGATTGACCAGCGCAAGGGCACCTTGAAAGGGAACAGGCTGAACCGAAAAATCGGCGCCAAGGCTCTCCATAATCCGCTGGCGACGGACTTCGTTGAGCGGTCCCACTTGGGCGTTCAGCGTGATTTGAATCTGTCGTAGTTCCATCAAACAACCTCCGATTTCTTGAGCGATTTAGGGGTGCTTATCGGTTCAGCGAAGGCGAACGAGCGACGCACCTCGCTGAGAGTGACTTTGTTGATGTTCTGAGTGGGCGGCTCGTTCTCCCACAGTAAAAGATAGCCGTCCGTTGTCCAAGCGACCTTCGCTTCCTCATCAATCGCTGAGGGCGCCAGCTTGCACTCCACCACTTGGAGTTGCTTGTAGGGCAGGTAGAGGCGCTTGAACTGTTCTATCGTGCCCGCTTGGATGCGGTACTCTTCTAACCCCAGTTCAGGGCGGGCACGGGCGAACAGGGCACATTCCAACTGATGCTCCATCAAGTCGATGTTGATCCCGTCTTCCCCAACGAGATGTTCGATCACAGCAGGGTGGGCTTCAATCAGGTAGGCTTGCACCTGCTCCTTGACCGCCCGTGTGGAGAGTTCGCGCTCAATCCACAGGCTGACCGTGTCGGGTGAGGGGATGCGCCCGCGCCCGTGGCATATCGGGCAGGGTCGGGTGAGGCTCTCGGTCACCGACTCGCCCGTGCGTTTGCGGGTCAGCTCCACCAGCCCCAGCGAGCTGATGCGCCCAATTCGGAACCGTGCGCGGTCGCGCTTGAGCGTCTTTTGGAGCGCCTGCATCACTTGGCGGTGGTCACTCTTGCGCGCCATATCAATAAAATCCACCACGATAATCCCGCCAATATCGCGCAGGCGCAGTTGACGACAGACCTCCTCAACCGCCTCCAAATTGGTCTTGAGAATGGTCTCTGCCAGCGAGGTCTTGCCCGTGAACTTACCTGTGTTGACATCGATGGCGGTGAATGCTTCGGTCTCATCGATGGTGAGATAGCCCCCCGACTTGAGCCACACTTTGCGTCGGAACAGGCGCTCCATCTCCTTCTCGATGTTGAAATGCTCAAACATTGGCACGAGTTTGTCGTACAGCATCACACGGGAGCGCAGGGTGGGGGCAATCACTTTGAGCACCTCGTGAACCTTTTCGTACTCTTCGGGGTCGTCAATCCAGAGGCGGTCCACCTCTGAGGAGAACACATCACGCAGAACTCGGTACAGTAGGCTCGCATCGCGGTGCACGAGGGCAGGCGCTTCGGCTTGGGCGACCTGCTCCTTGATCTGGCTCCAGAGCTGGGTGAGGTACTCAATGTCCTGACCGATCTCTTTTTCGGTTTTGCTTTCGGCTTCGGTGCGCAGGATGAGTCCGAACCCCTGCGGATGGAGTTTTTGTCCGATTTGGCGCAGGCGTTCGCGTTCGTTGCGGTCTTCAATCTTGCGGGAGACCCCCAGCGTTTGCGCTTCAGGCATCAGTACTACATAGCGTCCGGGCAGGGTGAGCCGTGTGGAGACGCGTGCGCCTTTCGTGCCGCGCGGTGCCTTGACCACTTGCACTAAGAGTTCCTGCCCGATTTTGAGCAGTTCGCCGATGTTGCGCTTGCGCAGTTCGTTGCGTCGGACAGGCGCAGGTGTATCCTCGCCTTCACTGCCCTCGGGTAAGATGTCGCCCACATAGAGGAAGGCGTTGCGCTCCAGCCCGATATTGACGAACGCGGCGTCCATTCCGGGCAGGACATTCTGGACGACTCCTTTGTAAATATTGCCCACGACGCGCTCGCCCCGTTCAAACCGCACCTCCATCAGTTGCCCGTTTTCCAGCACGGCGATGCGGGTCTCGCGTGGGGTCACATTCACTAAAATCTCTCGGACAATCTTGCTATTGTTGGCGATGGTATCTGCCCTCCACCTTGTAGTGTACCCTAAGGGCGGTTGTTGGGTTGCGGACGAGCGACTGAGAAACTCGTCGGTGCGCCGCTTTGCTTGATGAGCAGGATATCGACACCACGATTCACTTACTCACCACTTCCGCATGCTCAAACAGCTCTTTGGTGAGCTCCACATCGTCGGGGATGGGGATGGGATAGTTGCCGTTGAAGCACGCTAAGCAGAAACGATGCTGAGGAAGCCGACTGGCACGCATCAAGCCCTCGATGCTCAAGTAGCCCAGCGTGGTGGCGCCAATCTGCTCGCACACATCGGCGACGGTGTGTTCGGCGGCGACCAGCTCGCGCAGGGTCGCCATATCGATTCCGTAGTGGCACGGGTGGCGAATGGGGGGCGCCGTGATGCGCATATGCACTTCGCTTGCGCCCGCCTCAAACAGCAGGCGCACAATCTGCCGTGTGGTCGTGCCCCGCACAATCGAATCGTCCACCACTACGAGCCGTTTGCCCTCAATAATCTCGCGCAGGGGGGTGAGTTTGAGGCGCACACTCTGCTCGCGCAAGCGCTGGTCGGGCTGAATGAAGGTACGAGGCGCATAGCGGTTCTTGATAAGCCCTTCGCCAAACGGGATGCCCGATGCCTGCGCATAGCCCACCGCCGCAGGCACGCCTGAATCGGGCACGGGGATGACCAAATCCGCCTGCACAGGATGCTCGTGTGCCAGCTCCATCCCCATCCGCCGACGCACCTCGTAGATAAGATTGCCAAACAGATGACTGTCGGGGCGAGCGAAGTAGATGAGCTCAAACATACACAGCGCCTCCCGCTGGATGGGCAGACCCTCGTAGGAGTGTAAGCCCTGCTCGTCAATCACCACGATTTCGCCCGGTTGCACCTCCCGAACGAACTCGGCGCCAATCGGCGGGAAGGCACAATCTTCGGACGCCAGCACCCACGCTGAATCCAACCGCCCGATGCAGAGCGGTCGCACCCCAAACGGGTCGCGCACGCCAATCAGCTGTTTGGGCGTGAGGATTGCCAGTGAGTAGGCGCCCTGCACTCGGCGCATCATGGCGCGGAGAGCCGACACAATATCGCCCTGATAGTGGCGCGCAATCAGGCGCACAATCACTTCGGAGTCGTTGGTCGCCTCGAACTGTTCGCCCTGCGCTTCCAGCTCCGCGCGCAAGTGGTGGGCGTTCACCAAGTTGCCGTTATGGGCGACCGCGATATTGCCCTGTAGGGTGGAGCAGGTAATCGGCTGAACATTGCGCAGGTTCGTCGAGCCGGTGGTGGCGTAGCGCGTATGCCCGACAGCGATGTGCCCTGTGAGCGACTGCAAAATCGGCTCGGTGAACACGCGCGTCACCAACCCCAACTCACGATATGCTCGCAAGTGCGTGCCATCCGAGACGGCGATGCCTGCGCTCTCTTGTCCCCGATGTTGGAGGGCAAATAAGCCGAAATAGGTCAGGCGTGCGACATCCTCCCCTGGTGCGTAGATGCCGAATAGCCCGCACGCCTCACGCGGTGTGTCTTGGTCGCCCACGGTATCCCAATTCTACCTAAAGATGCCCCTGCAGGAACGCAGTGCGATGGCACGAAATTTGCTGTGCCCGTGGCAGGAGGCTAAAGGAGCGCGCTATGATTGTCGTTATGCAACTGGGCGCAACGCCCGAACAGATACGCGATGTGGAGGAGCGGATACAGCAGTTCGGCTTCGAAATCCACCCGATTTATGGCGTGGAGCGCACCGTGATTGCAGCGGTGGGCGCTCCTGAGTTAGACCGCAACGAGGCGAAGGCACAGCTGGAGGCTCTGCCCTATGTGGAACAGGTCACGCTGGTGCTGAAGCCCTACAAGTTCGTCTCGCGTAAGTTCCGCGAGCAGACGATTGTGGAGGTCAACGGTCTCCATATCGGAAGCGACCTATTCGTCGTGATGGCAGGTCCCTGCACGGTAGAAAACGAAGCCCAGTTGCTCAAAACCGCCCAGTCGGTGCATCAATCGGGGGCGCATATCCTGCGTGGGGGTGCCTACAAACCCAGCACCAGCCCCTACTCGTTCCACGGGCTGGGTGTTGAGGGGTTGGCAATTCTCAAGCGGGCAGGCGAACTTACGGGAATGCCAGTTATCACCGAAGTGATGGACCCGCGCAATGTGGAGACGGTGTGCGAATACGCCGACATTCTTCAGATTGGCACACGTAATATGCAGAACTACGACCTCCTGCGCGAGGTGGGACAGGCGCGCAAGCCCGTGATGCTCAAGCGAGGCATGTGGGCGACCTATGAAGAGTGGCTTCAAGCGGCGGAATATATCTGGTTGGGGGGCAACGAGCAGATTATCTTGTGTGAGCGGGGCATTCGCACTTACGAGACTTACACGCGCAACACACTCGACCTGAACGCCGTGCCTGCTATCAAAGAGCTCTCACACTTGCCGATTGTGATAGACCCCAGCCACGGCACGGGGCGCGCCTCGATGGTGCCTGCACTCACGCGCGCCGCGTTGGCGGTGGGTGCAGATGGGGTCATCATCGAGGCTCACCCCGACCCTGCGCACGCGGTCAAAGATGGCGCGCAGTCGCTCACGCTGGAGGCGTTCCGAGAACTGATGCTCAGCCTGCGCCCCTTAGCAGAGGTGATGGGGCGCACTCTACAGGCTTAGCGATTCAGCTCTAAACCATGTTCAAGGTGCGGCTCAGAGGAGAAGGTCATCGCTTCTTACCTCAAGTTCATCTTCTGAGGGAGACTGAGAACCTATTTGCAACTTCTCTAAAAAGAGGTCATCCCAGCTTGTTTGGCAAGTGGGACGGATGAGTATCCCCTCGGGAGTCTTCTCCAGGCGCACAACGGAGGATAAGCCTAACTCCTCTGCCCAGTCCGCTGGAATCTCGACTTCTCTATTCTTGCCGAGGGGATAAACCCGCATGCTTTCACCAGTTGGGTTATACCGTATTACCCCTTCAGCGCCTCGGCGCCGCCCACCACCTCGGCGATTTCCTTCGTGATAGCCGCTTGGCGCAGGCGGTTCATCGTGAGCGTGAGCTCCTGTATCATCTTACCTGCGTTGTCGCTCGCCATCGACATCGCGGTCATGCGCGCGCCGTGTTCGCTGGCGCTCGCCTCCAACAACGCCTGCAGAACCACCGTGAGCAGGTAGCGAGGGAGCAAGCGCGCCAGCAACTGCTCGGCAGAAGGCTCGAAGATGAAGTCGTAACGAGTGGCGTCATCCTCGCCTGCGGGCGGTTCAATCGGCAAGATGGGCACCACAATCGGGCGCTGGGTCACGGGGTTGATAAACTGCGAGTAGACCAAAAAGACCTTGTCCACCTCACCTGAGATGAACATCGACTGCACGGTGTCGGTGAGGGCGCGCGCCTCCACCAGCCCTGCGCCCGAAGTAGGCATCGAGCGATAGTCGGCAATCGTGTACCCGCGCTTGCCGAAGAACTGATACCCACGACGCCCGATACAGAGCAGGCGCACTTGCTCCGGGCTAAGCGCCATCTCGCGAACCGTGTTTTGCAGGGTGCGCACGAGGTTCATATTGTACGAGCCACACAGCCCACGGTCGGAGGTCGCCAGCACGAAGCCGTAGGTGCGCACCTCGCGCTGTTGCAGGAGCGGGTGGTCGGGCAGTTCGCCCGCGCGCCCCAGCTCCTGCATAATCTCGTGCATACGCTGGGCATACGGTCGAGCCGACAGCACGCGGTCTTGAGCGCGACGCAGGCGCGCAGCTGAGACCAGTTTCATCGCCCGCGTAATCTGCTGGATGCTCTTGGCGGCGCGGATGCGCGCCCGCATGCCTCGTAGCGTCCTCATGCCAGTCCGTGCTCCTTCTGGAACTGTTTCTTGAACTCCTCAATCGCCCCGCGCAAGGTCGCCTCGGTCTGCGGTTCGAGCTTCTTCTCGCGGCGAATCGTTTCGCCCAAGTCGGGGTACTTCTCGCGCATGTAGGGGTGGAACTTCTCCTCAAAGGTGCGCACCTGCTCGACGGGGATGTCGTCCAAGTAGCCTTGCGTGCCAGCGAAGATAATCATCACCTGCTCCTCAACGGGCATCGGCACGAACTGGGGCTGTTTGAGGATTTCTTGCAAGCGCAGACCTCGCGCCAGCTGGAGCTGGGTCGCACGGTCTAAGTCCGAAGCGAACTGGGCGAACGCCTGCACCTCACGGAACTGCGCCATATCCAAGCGCAGGCGTCCTGCGACCTGCTTCATCGCACGGATTTGCGCGTCGCCTCCCACTCGGCTCACCGAGATACCCACATTGATAGCGGGGCGTATCCCAGCGTAGAACAGGCTCGGCTCCAGATAAATCTGCCCGTCGGTGATAGAAATCACATTCGTCGGGATGTAGGCAGAGACATCGCCCGCTTGGGTCTCGATAATCGGCAGGGCGGTCAGCGAGCCACCGCCACGCTCGTCAGACATCTTCGCCGCACGCTCCAACAGGCGCGAGTGGAGGTAAAACACATCGCCCGGATACGCCTCGCGTCCAGGCGGACGGCGCAACAACAGCGAGACCGCTCGGTACGCCTGAGCGTGCTTGGATAGGTCATCGTACACCACCAGCGCGTGCATTCCGTTGTCGCGGAAATACTCACCAATCGCACAACCGGTGTAGGGCGCCAGATACTGCAAGCTGTTCGGGTCGCTCGCAGCGGCGACCACGACGGTGGAATACTCCATCGCCCCGTTGCGCTCCAAGATGTCAATAAAGCGCGCCACCGCCGCCATTTTCTGACCGACCGCCACATAGATACAGTAAACGGGCGAGTCGGTCTGGTGGGTCTGCTTCTGGTTGATGAAGGTGTCCAACACGATGGCGGTTTTGCCTGTGGAGCGGTCGCCGATAATCAGCTCACGCTGACCGCGCCCGATGGGAATCATCGCATCGATCGCCTTGATGCCCGTCTGGAGTGGCTCTTTTACGGGCTGGCGGGTGATCACGCCGGGCGCAATCACCTCGATACGGCGATACTCTTCCGCCACAATCGGACCTTTGCCGTCCAGCGGTCGTCCCAGTGCGTCCACGACGCGTCCCAGCAGTGCCTTGCCCACGGGCACTTCGGCGATGCGCCCGGTGCGCTTGACGGGGTCGCCCTCTTTGAGTTCCTCGTCCGAGCCGAGCACGATGACACCGATGCTGTCCTCTTCAAGGTTCAGCACCATGCCCATCACCTCGTGGGGAAACTCCAACAGCTCGCCCATCTGAGCGTCGGGCAAGCCGTACACACGGGCGATACCGTCACCCACCTGCAAAATCGTGCCGATACTCTCGGCGGTCGGTTGGCTATCAACCGTTTCTATCTCTTTTGCTAAAATGCTGGTAATCTCTTCTGGTCGTATCATGGCTACACCTCATTCAGTTCGGGTTGCCCCGCGTCGGGCGATTTCCAGTCGGACATGTTCGTGCAGTCGGTTGAGCGCGCCTTGCAGGGAGCCGTCTATCTGATAGTCGCCCATCTGCACGATGACCCCGCCGAGGATTTCGGGACGCACATCGTAAGTGGGGATGAGGCGCTTGCCCAACCCGGTTTCCAGTTTGCGCACGAGTGCCTGCTGTTCGGTTTCGGTGAGTTCTACGGCGGAGACGATAAGGGCGCGCACCACACCCTGATGTGCCTCCTGCAGGCGCTGGAACTCCTCGCAGATAGCAAGAAAGAGCTTCTCGCGCCGTTTGTCAATCAGCAGGTCTAATAGGCGCAGGGTGCTCACTTGGAGCTCGGTGCTGAGCAGTTGGCGCAGTTGGCTCTTCTTGCGGTCGCGCGCCACCAGCGGGCTGTAGAGGAAAGCGCGGAACTCGTTGGACTGTTCCATCAGCCGACGGAGGTTCTCCAAATCGTCCGCAACGGCGTCCAGCGAGTCGCTTTTGAGAGCGACTTGGAACAGCGCGCTGGCGTAGCGCCGAGCCACACGCAGGTCGACCATCTCAGCGCACCTCCGCGTTTTGGATGAACTCGCTCACCAGGCGTCGATGGCGGGCGTCATCAAGGCTCTCGCGCAACAATCGGCTCGTGGCGGCGATAGTCAGGTCGGCAACATAGGTCTGGAGTTCCGAGAGCAGTTTCTCGCGTTCCAGTTGGGCTTGCTCTTGGGCGCGGGCGACGATGTCTTCGGCTTGGCGTCGGGCGTCGGCGAGAATCTGCTCGCGCAGTTGCTGTGCTTCGCCCAGTGCCTGCTGGATGCGTTCGCGTGCCTCCGCCTCAATCTGGTTGAGGCGCGCTTCGTAGTCCGCACGCAGGCGCTCCATCTCCCGACGATCCGCCTCAATCTTGTCGTAGGTGGCGTTGATGTCTGCCCGTCGCTGTTCCAACATCGCCCCGAGCGGCTTCCAGAAGAACTTGGTGACAATCCACAACAGCACGAGGAAGCCGATGGTCTGGATGAGCAGAATGTTGAAATCGATACCGAGCAGCCCAAGAATGCCTCCGCCCTCACCGCCTGCGGCGTACAGGTCAGACCAACGCGTCGTTAATAACAGGTTCATCATTCGTCTCTCCTAATAAGCTTGGGGGGGAGAACTCCCCCCACAAATCGTGCGCGTGGGTGCGCTTACTGACCGATAGTGGGTAGACGCCCTTGAAGCAGGAAGAAGATAACGAACGAGAACAGCACGAGCGACTCAATAAACGCCAGTGCGATAATCATTCCTGTCTGGATACGCCCTGCCATTTCGGGTTGGCGTGCCATGCCCTCCATCGCACCTGCGGCGGCGCGCCCTTGACCCAATGCCGCACCAATCACGGCGATGGGCAATCCCAGCCCGACCGCTAACGCTAAACCGAGCAGATACAGTCCTGTACCAAGTTCAAATTGCATTGACTTCTCCTCCTTGTTTTTTTAGTATTTCAACCCGTCTCTCCAAGACGGGGGCTTCCCCTGTGTGAGGGGAAATCTCCTAATGGGCGTGTGCCGATTCCCCGTGATGCTCATCGTGATGTTCGGTGGCTAATGCCAAGTAGATGAGCGTCAGGATAGAGAACACGAACGCCTGAACAAATCCCACCAGCAACCCCAGCATCAGCACAGGGAACTGGATGGGGAGCGGAACATATGCGCTCTTGAAAATCGGCACCGCCAGTGCGGTGATAAGCGCCAAGGCCACCTGCTCCTTGCCGAACATGTTGGCGTACAATCGCACCGAGAGTGAGACAGGCTTCGCCAGCTCACTGACCACCTCGATCACAAACAGGAGCGGTGAGATGGGCGCAGGCACTTCGCCCCAGCGCGCAAAATGTTTGAAATAGCCCACAATCCCGCGTGCCCGTATCGACTCGTACTGCACATAGAGGATTACAATCACGGCAAGCGGAATGGTGGTGTTGAGGGTCGCTGTGGGTGCCAATCCAGGCGGTATCAGCCCCATCAGGTTAGAAATCAGGATGAACAGAAAGAGTGTGCCTGCTAAGGGCACATACTTACGCCCATGTTCGCCCACAACGCTCACCGCAAGGTTGTCAAAGAACTCATAAATCGCCTCAGCAAAGTTCTGCAAGCGCCCAGGACGCTTCTGAAGGTTGCGAGTGCTGAGAAGCGCAAAAATCACCAGCACCACCGCAGCGATGCCAGCGAAAAACGCAAAAACCCACGGCGAGACATGATGTTCTTCCACGCTTATAGTCTCCTTCGCCTTCCTTAGTCCCCAAGAGTATACCCTATCGGTTTTCGGTGCGTCAAGGGCGTTGAAAAAGCACTGGGAGCGCGGGCGTCGCGCCCGCTCGTGGCTTGGGCATCTTGCCCAAGATATCTTTCGGGTATGGGCAACCGTGTCCAAGAGGCTTGTAGTGCAGGCGAGACGCCTGCGTTCCCAGCGGACACATCCTACCCTACCTCGTGGCTTGCGTGATTGCTACACGGGCAGGGATGCCCGTGCCACACAAAGCCACACGGGCAAGGATGCCCGTGCCACACAAACCACACGGGCAAGGATGCCCGTACCACACAAAGCCACACGGGCAGGGATGCCCGTGCCACAAGCGAGACGCCCGAGTTTCCCGTATTTTTCAAACACCCTTAGGGTGCCCCCTGCTTTCAGCAAGACCCATCCGATTGGCAAGCAGGTACAATTCGTGCCACTATGGGACATTTACTATTAGTCGGTGCTGACAGCACGATTGGACAAGCTATCACAAAAGCGTTTTTAGAGGATGAATGGGAAGTCTGGGCGGTGGGACGCCATCCAGAGCGGTTTGCGCCCGGTGTTCAGTGGAGCCACGCCGTTGCGGATGTCGCCGACCCCAGCGCAATGAGCCAAGCTTTTGAGTCGCTCCGTATGCATCTGCAGGCACAGGGCGAGCGCCAAGTGGATGCGATGGTCTACGCGGTGGGCGACATCACCGCCCAAAAAGTTGCCGAAATGCCCCCCGAAACCTGGCACCGAATCCTGAACGCGAACCTGACGGGCGCGTTCATCGCCACCCGCACCTTCGCACCCCTGTTTAGCCCCGAGCCACACCTGTTTTTTATCGGGGCAATCAGCGAAAAGCTGGTCTTGCCCGGTTTGAGTGCTTACGCCACGGCTAAGGCAGGGTTGGAGACCTTTACCGCCGTGCTGACAAAGGAGAACCCACGCTGGAAAATCACGACGGTGCGCCCCGGTGCGGTGGCGACCCGCTTTTGGGAGCGCGTGCCGTTCCGAATGCCCGCGCAATCGCTCCAACCCGAAGAGGTCGCCCTTCGCATCTTGGAAGCCTACTACAACGAGCAGAAGGGTAATCTGGAACTTGTCCCCGGTCAGGCATGAGAGCCATAGAGCCGATTCCCGACACGATGCGCGCCATCGTTCTACACGCCTACGACGGCGCGCTTGACTCCTTGCGTGTGGAAACGCGCCCCGTGCCTCGCCCTGAGCGCGGACAGGTGCTGGTCAAGATGAGCATGGCACCCATCAACCCGTCCGACTTGATGTTCCTGAAGGGTTTCTACGGCATTCGCAAGCCACTGCCCGTCGTGCCCGGTTGGGAGGGTTGTGGGCGCGTGGTTGCGGTGGGCGATGACTGGATGAGCCGATGGCTGTTAGGAAAGCGTGTCGCCTGCGCCTCGCCAAATAAGACTGACGGCACTTGGGCAGAGTACATGCTCACCTCGGCAAACCGCTGTTTGCCCCTGAGCGATGCGGTGGATGATGAACAGGGCGCGATGCTGATTGTGAACCCGCTCACAGCGTGGGCACTGGTGGACATCGCTCGCAAGCGCGGGGCGCGTGCCGTTGTGCAGACTGCTGCCGCCAGCGCGCTCGGCAAGATGATAGTGCGCCTGTGCCAGCACTTCAAACTGGAAGCCATCCACATCGTGCGCCGAGAGGAACAAGCCGAAAGCCTGCGCCAGATGGGGGCGCCCCATGTACTGAACAGCCAAGCGGAGGGTTTTGAGCAAACCCTGCGCAAACTGACCCACGAACTGGACGCTCGCCTCGCCTTTGAGGCGGTATCGGGAATGACCAGCGCACAGGTGTTGCGGGCAATGCCAGCTGGAAGCACGCTAATCCTGTACGGGGCGCTTTCCGAATCGGCGTGTATGGCTGACCCGCGCGACCTGATTTTTGAGCGCAAACGGGTAGAAGGTTTCTGGTTAGCCGATTGGCTCTCGGGGCGCTCGGTACTCCAGCAGGTTCGGCTCGGAAGGCAGATTCAACCGCTCGTCCCCACCCTGCTTCGGAGCGAGGTGCGGGCGAAGGTTCCGCTGGAGCAAGTGGGTGAGGCAATCCAGCACTATGCCGAGAAAATGTCGGCAGGCAAGTGGCTGATTGCGCCTTGGGGGGCGTAGTTGTCTTAGTCACTCCCGCGTCCGCGCAGGAGTAGCCCATGGCGCAGGTCGCTCAGGCGCATATAGCGTGCGAACGCCCGCGCAATTTCCCAATACATCTTCCAGCGCGCCAGAGTGCCCCGCCACCAGCCGAGCTTCTCCTCCTTCATCGTGTGGGTAATGCCCGTGATGACCACCTGGGCAACGGGATAGCGCTTGCGCTGGAAGTGTAGGGTGAGCGCAATCTCCACGCCCGAACGCGTGCGCTCGATGCCCGGTATCTCCACGAACAGCTCACGCAGGAGCGAACGCTGTCCGCTGATGTAGGGCACTAAGATTTGTGCCAAATCGGTCGACAGGCGCCCCCCACGAAACACGCCGATAGCCATCGCCACCTGCTCCTCGCGAACGGGCTGGATGATGCGCTCTACATGTTCGGGCTGGAGTCCGATCAGGTCAGCGTCGAAGAACGCAATCACATCGGCGTCGGTAGCGGTGGCACCTGCGAACATCGCCCCCCCCTTGCCCCGATTGGCGGGCAAGTTCACCAAACGAATGGGCAGATTCGGATGACGCTCGGCGAACTGGAGCACGACCTCGCTTGTGTTGTCCACACTGCCGTCGTTGACCACGATGATTTCGTGCAGGCAGGCGCATTGTGCCAACACCGAGAGCACGCGCTCGATGCGCGTCGCCTCGTTGTAGGCAGGCACCACCCCAGCGACCTTCACTCGCGAACCTCCTCGGCAGGCTTGCCCGTCACCTTCTGAATATGTTGCTGGGCACGCCAGATGCGGTTCTCGGTCAGCGGGTGGGTGCGCAGATTGGCAAGAATTCCCTTATCGCCCCCACGCTCACGCTGACGCAAGAGCTGGAAGAAGCGTATCATGCCGTTCGGGTCATAGCCCGCTTGGTAGGCATACTCGATGCCCAGTCGGTCGCTCTCGTATTCGTCGCGACGGCTATACTCCAGTTGGACGAGCAGGTTGGTCAGTTGGGCGACATCGCGCACGCGCCCACGTGTGGCGGCGGTGATTAGAATATCCGCCCACACACCTTTCGAGTACTGTTTCGCCGCGTGGCGTTGGTTCACATGCGCCATCTCGTGCGCCAACACACACGCCAGCATATCGTCGTCGTCCCCCACCATCTCCAACAGACCCCGAAACACATAGATAGGTCCGCCGGGCAGGGCGAAGGCGTTCACCTCGTCCACAGCGAGTACCTTGAAGGAGTATTTGAAATCTTTATCGCCTGCGACCGCCACCAGCCGTTGGCCGATGAGTTGCACTCGGCGCTGGTTTTCCGGGTTGGGGTCTAACTTGTAGGTGGCTTCGACCTCTTTGGCAACCTGTTGCCCGATGCGCACCTCCTCACGCTTGCTCCAGACCGTGCCACGGCACCCTGTGAGCGAGAGCAGAACCCCCAGCATCAGCACAAGCCCCAAAACCTTTCGGCTCACTGTCTGCATCGTCTTGCCTCCATCAGAATTATAGACGCTTGAAAACCCCAAGTGTATGTTTTTCTTGGCGTTGTGCCCAGCGCTGAATGAACTGCAGACAACGCTCGGTTGCGCCTTGATGTTGCTGGATGAGTTGGCGGGCGCGTTCGGCAATCGCTTCGCGCTCTTTGGGCGACTCCAGCAATCGCAAGATGCCAGTGGCTAACTCGTCGGCAGTACGAACCTCAAAACCGATTCCTGCGCTCTGTGCCATTTGAGCAATGTCACGAAAGTTGTGAGTGTGCGGACCGAAGAAGACAGGCTTGCCGTGCGCCAGCGGTTGGAACAGGTTCTGCCCACCCAGCGGTGCGAACGCACCCCCAACGACTGCGACATCGGCGACCGCATACAGGCGCGCCAGCTCGCCGAAGGTGTCTAGCACCACGACCTGAGCGTAGGTCTGAGGGGGGCACTGCTCAGGCAGTTGGCTACGGCGTCGCGGGGTTAGCCCTTGCGCTTGAAGCAGGCTCTCCACTTCGGGCACGCGCTCCAAATGGCGAGGGGCTATCACCAGACAGGTTTCGGGCAGTTGCGCCCGCACCTGTTGGTACGCCCGCACCACCAGTTGCTCCTCTTCGGGCGTGCGGGTGCTTCCTACCACTATCACGGGCGCTTCGAGGGGCAAGCAGAGCGTGGTGCGCCACGACTCGGCACTGCTGACGCTCTCCAACGCTTGGTCGAACTTCGTGTTGCCCGTCATCTCCACCCGTGCGGGCGACATCCCCAGCTCCACAAAGCGCCCCGCATCGGTGGGCGACTGCGCACACACGAAGTCCACATACCTCAGCATCCTCTGGAACAGCCAGCGGAAGCGCTTCGCACGCTGGAAACTGCGGTCGCTTAGGCGTCCGTTGACCACCATCACCGTCCCCCCCTGACGGTGTTGTTCGGCAAGCAGGTTCAGCCAGAGTTCGGTCTCAAACAGGATGAGCAGGCTCGGTTGGATGCGTCTCAACGCCCGACGCACGGCGAACGGCAGGTCTAACGGGAAGTAGATGAGGTAGTCCACATAGTCGCGTGCTTGGTTCCAGGCGGTCTGCTGACCCGTGGGGGTGGTGGTGCTGAGCACCAGTTCGTATTGCGGCAAGCTCGCTCGTATCTGCTTGATGAGCGGGAGTGCGGCGAGCGTCTCGCCGACCGACACGCAGTGGAGCCAGATACGGCGCTTCTCACGGGGCGCAGGCACGGGAACCCAGCCGAACCGTTCCCACCAGCGTTTGCGCCACGAACCGCCCATCACACGCGCCAGCACATAGCCCAGCCAGAGGAGTGTGCCCAACAGCAGGAGCAGGTTGTACAGCGCCCTCACGGTCGGAGCCTCCCCATCGCAATCTCCTCAGCGCGGGCTTCCAGCTCGTTGATTTTCATCTCCAACAGCTCGGCGTACTCGGCGTAGCCCTCCTTGTCCACATCGGGGGGCACCCACACAGGTTCACCAATCAAGAAAGCGGCGCGTGCGAACGGGAGCGGGATGAGATAGCGGTCCCAAGTGGGCAATAGGATGCGTGGGTAGGCAGTCACGCCTGCAGGGTAAATCGGCACGCCCGCACGCTGAGCGATGAACAGCGCGCCCGGCTGGAACTTCTTGTTCGGCCCGCGCGGTCCGTCGGGCGTGAAGGCGAGGATGGCGCCTTGTTTGACTTCGCGCGCCGCCTCAATCGCCGCGCGCACGCCACCCCGACTGGTAGAACCGCGCAAAATACGAAACCCAAACCGCCGAAATATCTCCGATTGAACCTCGCCGTCGCGCGAGAGCGAAATCAGCGCCAGCATGCCCATCCCGCGCATATAGTTGGCGGGTACGAAGGTGCGCCCGTGCCACGAGACCATCACTGCGCCTGTGTGCGCTTGGCGGTGTGCCTCGATGCGCTCCCAGCCTTCCACATAGATGCGCAGGGTGCGCCCGATAGTGCGCGCCAGCGTGTAGACCAGCCAGCCCAGCCGTTTCGCTCGGCGGAGCGTCTGCTCGGTATGTGCCACGCCTCCGATTATACCAGCCTGAGGAACTGACGCGTCGCCTCTAACGGGTCGGGCGCGCCAAACACCGCCGAAATCACGCAGATGCCGTCCGCGCCCGCCGAAAGCACCTCCGAAGCGTTCTCCAGCGTGATGCCCCCAATCCCGAACACGGGCAGGCTCACTACCGCCTTGATTTCACGCACGCGCTGGGGTCCGACGGGCGCGCCCGCATCGGGTTTGGTGGCGGTGGCGAACATCGGTCCCACGCCCAGATAGTCGGCGCCCTCCTGCTCGGCTTGGCGCGCCTCTGGCACCGTCTCGGTGGACGCCCCAATCAGCATCCGCTCGCCCACGATGCGCCGTGCCAGCGCAATCGGCATATCGTCTTGCCCCAAATGCACCCCGTCGGCTTGCACCGCTAAGGCGACATCCACACGGTCGTTCACAATCAGCAGGGCGTTGTAGGTGCGGGTCAGTGTGCGCAGGGCACTCCCCACTTCTATCAATCGGCGGGTTGTGGCGTTTTTGTCGCGCAGTTGGAGGATGTGCGCCCCGCCCTCCAACGCCAGCCGGGCGCCCTCAATCGGGTCGTACAGCCCAGGCTCCGTAATCACATACAGACCGCGCAGGTCAGCCTTGTTTCGTGCCACGGATTGCGCTCAGGTGTGTGCGCCACTCTTCAGCAAGGTGATGGGCTTGCTGGTCATAAGCGCGCTTGTCTTGCCAAGTTTGGCGCGGGTCAAGCAGTTCGCTGGGCACGCTGTCTACCTGGTTGGGCACTTCCAGCCCGAAAATCGGGTCAGTGCGGTAGGGCACATCTTCCAGTTCGTAGCGGAGTGCGGAGCGAATCATCGCCCGTGTGTAGCGGATGGGGATGCGCGTGCCGACCCCATAAGCCCCGCCTGTCCAGCCCGTGTTCACCAGCCATACTTGGGCGGAGTGGCGTGCGAGTTGCTCGCCCAGCATTTGGGCGTAGCGTGCGGGGTGCATCGGCAGGAAGGGCGCGCCGAAACACGCACTGAAGGTCATCTGGGGCGTGGTAATCCCCCGCTCGGTGCCAGCGACCTTCGCCGTATAGCCCAGCAAAAACATATCCATCGCCTGCTCCACGCTCAGCCGACTGATAGGCGGAAGCACGCCGAACGCGTCCGCCGTGAGGAAGAAGATGTGGTTCGGATGCCCGCCCACGCTGGGGATGACCGCCCCCCGAATGAACTCCAGCGGATACGCCGCGCGCGTGTTCTCGGTGATGGACGCATCGCTGTAGTCGGGTTCGCGCGTGTCGGGGTTCACCACCACATTCTCCACCACCCCGCCGAATCGGATGGCATCGTAGATCTGTGGCTCGTTCTCGCGTGAGAGGTTGATGCACTTGGCGTAGCAACCGCCCTCGAAGTTGAAGATGCCCTCGTTGCTCCAGCCGTGTTCGTCGTCGCCAATCAGCCGACGCTCGGGGTCTGCCGAGAGCGAGGTCTTGCCCGTGCCACTCAAGCCGAAGAAGAGCGCCACATCGCCCTGCGCGCCCACATTCGCCGAGCAGTGCATCGGGAACACCCCCTGCAACGGCAGGAGGAAGTTCATCACGGTGAAGATCGACTTCTTGATTTCGCCTGCGTAAGCCGTGCCCGCAATCAGCACCACGCGACGCACGAAATCGATTGCCACCACCACCTCGCTACGCGTGCCGTCGATAGCGGGGTCGGTCTTGAAACCCGGCGCCGACAGTACCGTGAAGGTGGGTTCAAAGCCGATAAGTTCGTCCGTGCTGGGGCGGATGAAGAGCTGGCGTGCGAACAGGTTGTGCCAAG
Source organism: uncultured Armatimonadota bacterium (assembly GCA_937139515.1). GTDB lineage: Bacteria > Armatimonadota > Fimbriimonadia > Fimbriimonadales > GBS-DC > CAKZQI01. The sequence goes on from CAKZQI010000120.1 coordinate 19,136, forward strand.
CGTACTCGGTAATCACGCGCACCGACAGCCGATAGCGCGGGTCGGCGCCTGCGAAACAGTCCTGAACATAGAGTGGGCGGTTTGCCAAATAGGCGGTGGCACGCGCCAACAGACGCTCGAACTGCTCTGGCTCCATCACCTGATTGACACTGCCCCAGTCCACCAGCGATTCGTACTCTGCCCGACAGACAACAAACTTATCTTTGGGGGAGCGTCCTGTGTACTGTCCCGTGCGCACCACTAAGGCGCCTGTCGTGGTCAGTTGTCCCTCTCCACGCACAATCGCCTGCTCTATCAGCGCTGCGGAAGAAAGGTTATGGTGCAAAGGTCGGGCTTGTCCTAAGAGATAGTCTATTTCTTTCGGGTAAGTCGATGTTGTTCCAAAGTCCACAGTCAGCATGCTCTGTTCCTCCAGCCTTTTGCTCTGCGTTGAGCCTTCCTACCACGATGCAGGATGGGGATATTATACCAAACCGAAGGTCTGTCGAGAGTGATGTGAGGGTGTTCGAAAAATCACTGGGATCGCGGGCGTCCCGCCCGCATCCGTGGCATGGGCATCCCTCACCAAGCGGTT
>CAKZQI010000121.1 GCA_937139515.1 uncultured Armatimonadota bacterium
CGCAGGCTCGGGCACGAGTACTTCAATCGCAAAGTTCGCAACGGGGTTACCGCCGGAGAAGTTGAAGTACTCGGTGGGACCCACCGAACCGTCTCCGTTTTGATCCCAAGCAAATCGATTTTGGCTGGTTCCCAAGAGCGGTGCACCTGCAGGGTTGAGTACCATCCCCACATTCGCTGCCGAGGCGCGCACGCCAATCCACAGGTTCTGAATGCCCGCCGCAAAGCCAGGACCTGTGCCGATTTGGAGCTGAACCAGCCCAGTGGGAACGCCTGTGAAGGTCGTAGTGCTGAGTAGGGTTCCAACAAGCCCGCTAACTGGGTCAGCAGAGTACACCAGCGCGTCCACACTACTCGGTGCGCCAGAGTTGTTGAAAATCTGGATGTTGATTTGCTTGATCGCATTAAAGGAAACGCGGTTGACATCGTCCAACACAATTCGGTTGGCGCCGCCTGGGAAGAAGAACTGGTAACCACTTCCAGGGTCTGCGTCGTAATCGAGTATACCTGCGTGCCCCATCAGGGTCATCACACTCACAACGCTCACAACTGCCAGCAATCGCTTCATCATTAGTGCCTCCTCTCAAAAGTTTTTGGTGTGCCGTCCGCACACTTGGGGGCGTGTGGTACACGCACCGAGCCATTCGTAGGCATTTGGTGGAGACACTCCACCGCTGTCCCTGCGCCTTTTTTGGGGGCGAGGTTGCCTACTCTGTAAGACTCGAAAATCGCCCAAAAGCGGACTGCCTATCGACCGAATCAGGGCAGATTCCAGTCGTCTCTATTATAATTCGTTATTGAGTGGATAGATCTAGTAAAATTACCAGTTTTTGGATTCCAGAGGCGGAAAAAGGGCGTTTTTGGTCTAGAACTGGCTCAACAAGCGTTTAGGGCGTGTCTTTATCCTGCGGACGGGGCTTGCTTGAAAGAAGCGACCCTGCCTGAACCGAGTAGTAAGGCGACGACCACTTCTGAGCCACGCGGTCGATCGTCTGGGTGAGGCTGGCGGGGCGTAGTCCTACCCAGAAGATGAGCGCCACCAGCGGGAGCACCAGCGCCAGTTCGGCAACCGTGAGGTCGCGCAGGTCGCGCCACCGCTCGCGCACGGGTCCATAAAACACCCGCTGGAACATCCAGAGCATATAGACCGCCGAGAGCACCGTGCCCATCACCCCAGCGATGACCCACCCCAGAGGGGCAGTGCCCGCATGAGCCGACTGGTACGCCCCCAGCAAACACAGAAACTCGCCCACGAAGCCGTTCGTGCCCGGCAAAGCGACCGACGCCAGCATCACTATCAGAAAGAGCGCCGAGAAGATTGGCATCTGCGCCTTCAGTCCACCCAGCGAGTCGATTTCCAGCGTGCGTGTGCGCAGTTCCAGCATCCCCAACAGCAGGAACATCGCCCCCATCGTGATGCCGTGGTTCACTTGCTGGAGCACGCTCCCTGTGAAGCCCACGGGGTTGAGCGCGAACAAGCCCATCATGATGAACCCCGCGTGGCTCACTACCGCAAACAGCGCCAGACGCTTGATGTCAGTCTGCATCGTCGCAACGACCGCCGCGTACAGAATGGCAATCGCTGACAGCGCTATCATCAGCGAGGCGAAGCCCTGCGCCGCGTCAGGGAACAAAGGGATAGCGAAGCGCAAGAAGCCATACGCGCCCGTCTTCAAGAAGACCACCACCAGCGGGATGGGCGCTGCGCCCATCGCTTGGGGCCACCAAGTATGGAACGGCACCAACGGCAACTTCACCGCAAAGGCAATCGCAAAGCCCAAAAAGAGCCAAGTTTCCAGACCGCCCGGGATGCCCCCCTGTGCCACGAACGCTTGAAGCACCGCCGAATCAAAAGTCATGATGCCTGTAGCGCGGAAATGCTCAAAAGCCAGCACGAGGCTCGCAATCAGCAAAAAAATGGAGCCGAGAAAGGTGTACAAGAAAAACTTGAGCGCAGAGGATGCACGCTCCTGTCCGCCCCATAGCGCAATCAGGAAATAACTGGGCACCAGCGTCAACTCAAAAAACACATAGAACAAGACGAGGTCTAACGCCATAAACACGCCCAGCAGAGAGGTCTCTAAAATGAGCATCAGGATGAGGAACTCGCGCACGCGCTCTTGTATGCTGAACGCCAGGCTGATTGCAAACACGCTGAGCAGGGCGGTCAATCCCACCAACCAGATACTGACGCCGTCTACGCCCAGCAGGTAGTTCACCCCGAAGTCGGGGAGCCAAGCGACCCGCTCGACGAACTGGTAGCCTGCCGAGGTGGGATCGAAGTTGCTGACCATCACGCCCGCCAGCCCCAGCGTAATCAGCGCGAACACAAGCGCCACCCCGCGCATCATCATCTCTTGACCGCGGGGAATCAGCAGGAGCACGCCGACGCCAATCATCGGCATCCAGAGCGTCCAGCTCAGTATCTTGGTAGCCCAATCCATTGCACCCAGATTGTACCTGGCGAGGAGGGTGTTCGTAAAGACCTAACCCCTTCTCTAGACGCAGTGGGAGGGGCTGAATTTGACAAGGGTTCATCATTTAGGTTCAAAATCCTACCTACCCCGCCCACCTTTCAAACCCCACTTCTCACCACAAAGCCCCAACGTCATTCGCAGTCCCCTCCCTGTCATTCTGAGCGAAGCGAAGAATCTCGCCGAATCCCAAACACAGCCCCCTCAGGCACGCTCAATTCCCCGCCTGTCACCCTGAACGAAGCGAAGGGTCTCCTCACTTCGTTCGGAATGACAGAGAGGGAGGCTGAGTTGTAGCGAAGGGTCTGTGCTTAGAGGGGGGTCGGGATTCCTCTTTTTTGAACACCCTCAGAGGCGGGTGCATCCCAGCGATGCTCCCGCCTCTTCAGCGAGATTAGCCAATTATCTCGGCACACCGCTCGCACAGGTCGGGATATTCGGCGTTCGTGCCGACATCGGGGAGCACTAGCCAACAGCGTGCGCACTTTGCGCCCGGTGCTGGTAAGACCTCTATCAGTAGTTCCTCGCTTTCAGCGGGCACCAGCTCCGCTTGCGAGACACCGAACACCCGTGCCAACAGGTTTTCGGGCGTGGGCGGGGTTGGGTATCGGTTTAGCAGTTCGTAGAGCGCTCCACCCACCGCCAAACGCACCAGAGCCGATTGCGGATTCGGGATGCGCTTTTCGTTCTTGGCGGTCTCCACAGCGCGGTTGACCTGCTCACGCACGGCTAAAATCTGCTCCCATCGCTCCAGCAGTGCCTTGTCGTGCCATTCGGTGTGGGGCTGGGGCATTTCGGTCAGGTGAACGCTCGGCATGTCTGCCTGTCCATCGGTGCTGGCTTTGGGGAGCCTCTGCCAGACCTCTTCCATCGTATGCACCAGAATCGGTGCGAGGATTCGGGTCAGCGCGGTCGCCAGTTCGTACAGCACGGTCTGGGCACTGCGACGCTTGGGGCTGTCAGGCGCCTCGGCATACAGGCGGTCTTTCAGCACATCCAGATAGAACGCGCTGAGCTCCACATTACAGAAGCGTCGCGTCTCGTGGTAGAGGCGGTGATATTCAAACCCCTCGTAGGTTCGGTGGGCGTAGGCGAGATACTCCTGCAGGCGCGCCAACATCCAGCGGTCGATTTCGGGTAGTTGCTCAAACGGTAGGGCATCTCGGTGGGGGTCAAAGTCAGCCAGATTGCCCACGATGAAGCGGAGCGTGTTGCGTATCTGGCGGTAGGCGTCGGCGACATACTTCAGGATTTCGTCCGAGAGGCGCACATCCTCAAAGTATTCGCAGGAGCAGACCCACAGCCGAAGCACATCGGCGCCCATCTTCTGCACGACCTCGTTGGGGTCTACGACATTGCCCTCGCTTTTGCTCATCTTGCGCCCCTCGCCATCCAGCACGAAGCCGTGCGTAATCACCATCCGATAGGGCGCTTGGTCTTTGGTGCCAATCGCTATCATCAGGCTGGAGTTGAACCAGCCTCGGTGTTGGTCAGAGCCTTCAAAGTAGAGGTCGGCGGGCCAGCGCAGTTCGGGGCGCGTCTCCAGTACCAAGCGGTGGGTACTGCCCGAATCGAACCACACATCCAGCACATCGGTCTCTTTGCGGAAGCGGTTAGAGGCGCACTGGCGACAGCGCACGCCCTCGGTCAAGAAATAGTCGGCAGGCTGGTCAAACCACACATCCGAGCCTTCGCGCCCGATGATGTCGGCGATGTGGTCAATCAGGTCGGGGTCTAACAGCACTTCACCGCAGTCTTCACAGTAGAAGGCGGGGATACCGACGCCCCACGCACGCTGTCGGCTGAGCGTCCAGTCGGGGCGGTTCGCTACCATCGCCGTGATGCGCGTCTCGCCTTCAGGGGGGAGCCAGCGCACTTGGCGTATCGCCTCCAGCGCCTTCTCGCGGTGGCGATTGTGGTCAATACTCATGAACCACTGCACGGTGGTGCGGAACAGCAGGGGTGAATCGCACCGCCAGCAGTGAGGGTAGTTGTGATGGTAGGGTGCGTAATGGAGCAGTGCGCCCTTGTCGCTCAGCCGTCGGATGACCGCTTTGTTGCCTTCGGGCGTGATGGGCAGGTTCGCAAACTCGCCTGCCTCTTCGGTGAAGACCCCGCGCTCATTCACGGGGCACAGGATGGGCAGACCGTACCTCTTGCCCGTGTAGAAGTCTTCCGCACCGTGTCCGGGCGCGGTGTGGACGACGCCAGTGCCCTCCTCCGCCAGCACATAGTCGGCTAACAGCACGGGCGACTCGCGGTCAAAAATCGGGTGGCGTGCGACCACGCCCATCAGTTGCTCGCCCTTGACCGTGCCCACAACAGCGTAGTCGTTCAGCCCCAAGGTTTCCATCGTAGGCTCTACGAGCGTCTTCACCAAGACGAACTCGCGTTCGCCTGCCTTCACACGGGCGTACTCAAAATAGGGATGCACCACCAGCGCAAGGTTGGCGGGGATTGTCCATGGGGTAGTCGTCCAGATTAGGATGTGCGCCTTTTCGCCCAGCAGGTGGTTCGGGTCGCGCACAACGGGGAAGGCAACATAGATGGCGTCGGAGACCTTCGGCTCGTACTCCACTTCGGCTTCGGCGAGCGCGGTCTGACACACAGGGCACCACAGCACGGGGCGCAGGTCGCGGTAGATGTATCCGCGCCGAACCAGTTCCCCGAAAATCCGCACGATGCCTGCCTCAAAAGCGTAGTCCATCGTGAGGTAGGGTTTATCCCAATCGCCCACCAAGCCCAAGCGCTCAAACTGTTCCCGTTGAACCTTCACGAAGTGGTGAGCGTACTCTCGGCAGGCTTGGCGCAGTTCCACCTTCGTGGGGGTCTTGCCCTGCTGAAGAAACTGTTTGCTGACGGCGTTCTCTATGGGCATCCCGTGGTTGTCCCAGCCGGGCACATAGGGGGTTCGGTACCCGCGCATCGCATACGAGCGCACAATCACATCTTTCAGCACTTTGTTCAGCGCATGCCCCATATGGATGTTCCCGTTGGAGTAGGGGGGGCCGTCGTGCAGGATGAAATCGCCGTTGGGGGCAGGTTTTTCTAAGAGGCGTTGGTAGAGGTCTATCTCGTGCCAGAAGGCTTGCCAGCGTGGTTCCTGCTCGGGCAGGTTCGCTCGCATCGGTATTGTCTGGTCATCCTTTGGTAAGTTCAGGGTCTCACGGTAGTTCTGCGCCATAGATAGGGGAATTGTACCTGAGAGTGAGGGAAGTGGGTGCTATTGTTCAGTGCCAAATTAGGGTGACAGGGCGGGTTTTCGGGTTGAGCCCAAACTCTCGGTTCGATGTACTGCAAGCCATGAGAGCCTTGCAGAACTAACTCAGGTTGTTTCGAGGGTGTTTGAAAAATCACTGGGCGCGCGTGCGTCTCGCCCGCTCGTGGCTTGGGCGTCTTGCCCAAGATACCCTTCACGAGCAGGATGCCCGTGCTACACTGCGTGGCTTGAGCATCTTGCCCAAGATACCCTTCACGAGCAGAATGCCCGTGCTACACTGCGTGGCTTGGGCGTCTTGCCCAAGATACCC
>CAKZQI010000122.1 GCA_937139515.1 uncultured Armatimonadota bacterium
CTCTACCCCCTGCCCCTTCTCCCCTACGAAGGGAGAAGGGGGAGTTAGTTGGCTCCCTGTCCCGCATTTACGGGGAGGGCTGGGGTAGGTGAGGGCTTGCCCCCGCATTTTTTCAAACATCTTCAGAGGTATAATCCCCGCGTTATGAACCACTGGAGCAAGATAGCCGAACGATTGCGCAAGGAGATGGAAGTACGCCATCAAGCCCGTGAGGAGGCACTCCAAGCTTGTCGAAAGACCATCCAATTCTGCGCGCGGGCTATCCGCCACCTACACCGCCACGAGTTTGAGCAGTGCCGAGAACTGCTAACTCAAGCACACGACCTGCTTGGCACGGCGCGCGAACGCTTGCGTCCCTATCCGATGCTCTACTACGCAGGCTTTCTCCACGACGCTGAGAAAGAGTATGTGGAGGGCGAGGTACTCTACGCGATTGTGCTGGGCGATGCGCTCCCCGAACCCGAAGACTTGGGTGTGGAAATCACAGCCTACCTGAACGGAATGGCAGAAGCGGCGTCCGAATGCCGTCGGTATGTGTTAGACCTGCTCCGTGCAGGGGAGCTGACCCACGCAGAGACCCTGCTGGGCGAGATGGACGAGATTTACGACGAGCTGGTGACCTTTGACTACCCCGACGCGCTCACGGGCGGTCTGCGCCGCACTTGTGACGCTTTGCGCGCCGTACTGGAGCGCACCCGCGCCGACCTTACCCTCACCGCTACCCAGAAGGAGCTGGAGAACATACTCGCCAGCGTGTATCAATCGCTTCAGCAACCGCCGGCGAAGTAAAGAGCTAGTTGTACTTGGGGGGACAGTTGCCCTCACCCCCGACCCCTCTCCCGAAGCTTCGGGAGAGGGGAGCAGGGGGGAGAGGTTCTTAGATGCCCTCACCCCCAACTCCTTCCACACCTCTACACCGCACACAGCTCGTAGGCGCGCTTGAGAGCCACCAACGGGTCGCCCTTCGGCACGAACTCCTGCCCGATGAAGCCTTTGTACCCCGTCTCTTTGATGGCTTTCATAATGGCGGGGTAGTAGAGCTCCTGGCTCTCGTCAATCTCGTTGCGTCCGGGGTTGCCCGCTGTGTGGTAGTGGGCAATCTTCTCGTGATGGGTGCGAATCGTGCGGATGATGTCGCCTTCCATCACTTGGGCGTGGTAGATGTCGTACAGGATTTTCACACGGGGCGAGTTCACCAACTCCACCACACGCAATCCCCAACTCATCTTGTCAAACTGGTAGTCGCGGTGGTCTACCTTGCTGTTGAGTATCTCTATAGCGAGCGTGACCCCCTTCTGCTCGGCATAAGGTGCTACGCGCTTGAGGCAGGCGACGGTCTGCTCAATCCCCTCTTCGTCGGAGCGCCCGCGCCGATTGCCTGAAAAGCAGATGAGGATGGGAATCTCGTACTTCACCGCCTTGTCAATATTCGCTTTGAGTTCGTCCTCTATTCGGCTGTGGTTGCGAGGGTCGTTCATTCCGTTTTCGATGGTGCCGTGTCCGCCGTGGGTAACAATCGTCATACCTGCCTCTTTGACCATATCCCACATCGGTTCGGGCACCAGCTCAAACCCCTCGTAGCCCATCCGTTTCGCCTCGGCGATGAGCCGTCGTGGCTCCACGCGCCCTGCGACCGTCCACCAACAGATATCCTGTTTCATAGTGCTACTGGGATACGAGCCGGAGGCGCAGACTCCTGCCTGAGTGGGTCAGACCCGAACGAACCGTTGCGCTGCCCACCCAGCGCAAAGTCCGCCAATCAGCGCGCCCAATCCGGGAAGCGAAACTAACAGAAGGCTTGGGGGCAGTCCGGGGGGTAAATCTCTTAGGAAGGGCCACAGCTGGAGCGTATAATCGGAAATCAATCCCGCCCCGACCAGCACCAGCGTCGCTCCAACCAGCCCACCCAATCCTCCCTGCACAATCCCTTCCAAGATGAAGGGTGTGCGCATCGTGAACAGCGACGCCCCCACCAACGCCATCACCCGCACCTCCCGCTGGCGCGAGTAGATGGTGAGGCGCACCGTATTGTAGATGAGCAAGATTGCGGAGAGTAGGAGCAAGCTAATCGCGCTCAGCCCCACCATCCGCACGAGGCGCGCCGTCGCCAGCACTTGGCGAAGGGTCTCACGCTGGTCAATCACCTCGTCAACGGTCGGCTCTTGGCGGATGCGCTCCGCGACGGCGGGCAGTTGGTCAGGTTGGTGGGTCGCCAGGACGAGCTTATCGGGGAGGGGGTTGGGCAGGTCTTTCAGGTTGATTTCGCTGGCGAGTCGGGCTTGCTCTTCTGCCCATGCCTGCTCGCGGGGCACGAGCGTCACGCGCGCCACTTCGGGCATCGCCTCCAGCTTCGCCTTGAGTTCCAACGCCTGTTCACGGGTCGCCTCAAACTTCAGAAATACTTCGGTCTCAAACTGCTTGGGTAGCATCTGGGCGACGGCATCCAGCTTGTAGAGGGTCATTCCCACCACGCCCACCAGCACAAGCGCCACACACGCTGTGGAGATGGAGGCGACCTGAAGCAGAGGGTTGCGCCTCAGCGCCTGCCAAGTCTCGTTCCACAGGAAGCGCAATCGGGCAATCATAGCGGTATCGGCGGATAGAGGCGGTCCAGTTCCACCGGGTAGCCTGCGTGGGGTACATCGCTGATGATGCGTCCTCGGTCTAACGCCACCACACGCTGGCGAGCGCGGTCTACAATCGCGCGGTTGTGGGTGGAAACAATCACCGTCGTGCCACGCAAGTTGATTTGCAACAGCAGGTCGATGATTTCCCAGCTGGTTTCGGGGTCAAGGTTGGCGGTTGGCTCATCGGCAATCAGGAGTGGAGGGCGGTTCGCTATGGCGCGGGCAATCGCCACCCGCTGTGCCTCGCCACCCGAAAGCTGGTCAGGGTAGTAGCGGGCGCGGTCGCTCATCCCCACACGGGCTAACACTTGCGCCACCCGCTGGCGCACGGCGCTCTCGTTGTAGCCAATCGCACTGAGCGCATAGGCGATGTTCTCCCAAACGGTTTTGCGGGGCAGGAGCGGGTAGTCTTGGGGGATAATCCCCAGTTGACGGCGCAGGGTGGGGATTTCGCGGGGCTTGAGGCGATTGACCTCCGTCCCCAGTACCCATATGCGCCCTTCCGTCGGCTTCAACGCGCCGTAAAGCAGTTTGAGCAAGGTGCTCTTGCCCGCCCCCGTTGTGCCCACCAAGAACACAAACTCGCCACGCTCCACCAACAAGTCCACCTGATGTAAAGCGTGGTGCTCGCCGTATTCCACGCTGACTTTTCTCAGCTCGACCATCGCCCTTCTTGTTCAATAATACCTTGTGGTATCCTGCAAGGGGGGTATGGGCATTCTGGCAAGGGTACATTTGTTGAGACCCAACTCCAAAACATCTGCTAAACTTTAGACACAAGCAACACCACTGAACCGAGTGCTTCGGCTCAATCTGGAAAGCCCACCCTGTCACCCTGAGCGAAGCGAAGGGTCTCTGCTTGAAGAGACTTTGAGATTCTTCGCTTCGCTCAGAATGACAGTTGGGGGCGAGGAGGGCTAACGAAGGGGCGTCAAGATTTGGGAGGTCGGACTAATTTTGAACTCCGAGAATGTACCCTTGTCAGGCACGAGCGTCTAGATCTGACTGTTTACGGGGGGGACGCCTGCGTTCCCAGCGATTTTTCACAAGCCCACAACTACTACTGGCTGGAGCCGTTCACTTGGCGAAGGGCGTCCTCCAACACATGCCACGCCAGCGAAGCGCACTTGACGCGCACGGGGAAGTTGCGTACGCCCGCCAGCGCCGCGATCTCGCCCATCACCTCAGGGTCGGGTTCCGACTCGCCCTTCAGCATCGCATACACCTGCGCGATGAGCTGGCGCACCTCCTCCAGCGTTTTGCCCTCTACCGCCTCGGTCAACATCGAGGCAGAGGCTTGGCTGATGGAACAGCCCTGCCCGCTGAAGCGAACGGCGCTGACGCGCCCATCCTCCACGCGCAGTTCAATCGTAATCTCGTCGCCACAGAGGGGGTTCGCTCCCTCATGCTCGATTTTCGGAGGCTCTAAATGCCCTCGTCCGCGCGGATGACGATAGTGGTCTAAAATAATCTCTTGGTAAAGTGTCTCAAGCATAGCCGAAAACCTTCCGAACTTTGTGAAGCGCCTCAATCAGCGCATCGATGTGTTCCGTGTCATTATAGATGCCGATACTGGCGCGTGCGGTGGAAGGCACACCCAATCGGTCGCCCAGTGGGTGCGCGCAGTGGTGTCCCGAACGGATAGCAATATCAAAGTTATCCAGCACGGTGGCGATGTCGTGCGGATGGATGTCCTCTAAGGTGAACGCAAAAATGCCCGCTCGGTCGGGTTGCGGTCCGTAGAGGCGCAAACCGGGCACCTCTTGGAGGCGCTGAAGGGTGTACTGGGTTAGCTCGTGTTCGTAGGCTTCGATCGCCTCGCGCCCGATTGTGTCGATGAAGTCCAGCGCTGCGTGCAGTCCGATTGCCTCCCCAATAGGGGGTGTACCCGCCTCAAACTTCGCAGGGGGGTCTGCCCATTGCGCCCCATCCCAATCCACCGAGCGTATCATGCCACCGCCAGTGAGGAAGGGTGGTATGCTCTGGAGCAGTTCGTAGCGCGCATAAAGCACGCCGATCCCCGTGGGTCCATAAGTCTTGTGCCCTGAGAAGGCTAAGAAGTCGCATCCAATCGCCTGCACATCCACTGGCATATGGGCAATACTCTGCGCGGCGTCCACCAAGCAAAGCGCGCCTGCAAAGTGCGCCATCTCACAAATCGCTTGCACGGGGTTGACGGTGCCCAAAACATTCGAGATGTGCGTGATTGCCACAAGGCGGGTGCGCTCGCTGAGCAGATTGCGCAGGTCGTCTAAGTTGAGCCGACCGTCGTCGGTGATGCGCCAGACCACGAGCCGAGCGCCTTTCGCTTGGGCGACCTGAAGCCACGGGATGAGGTTGGCGTGGTGCTCCATCTCGGAGACGATAATCTCATCGCCCTCGCGGATTTGGCTCATACCCCAACTGTAGGCGACTAAGTTGATGCTCTCGGTCGTGCCCCGTGTGAACACGATTTCGTTGGGGTTTGAGGCGTTCAGGAACTGGGCGACGCGCGCCCGTGCCGATTCGTACATCTCGGACGCCTTCGCTCCCACACCGTACGCGCCACGGTGAACATTCGCGTTGTGGTACGCCCAGAAGTGGCTCACTGCCTCTATCACCGCATACGGCTTCTGAGTGGTCGCCGCATTGTCCAGGTAAATCAGACTGCGCATCTCTGGATGCGGCTGGAAGTACGGAAACTGGCGCCGTATCTGATATGCCTCTATGACCGATTGCAGTGCCTTCATGATTGTCACCCCAAGACTCTTAGTCTGGCTAAGGAAATAATACCCGATGGGGTGCCGTTTTTGAATGCTTAGCCCAGTTTGACCCACACCGTGCCCTCTTCCACCTTCACTTCAAAGGTCTCTATTGGTTTGACGGCGGGCAATCCGCGTGCTTGCCCTGTGTGTGGGTCAAACTTCGCCCCGTGATGGGGGCACTCAAACAGTCCCCGAAAAATCCGCCCTGAAATACCGTCGGCGTCCGAGAGGGGAAGTGCTTGATGGGAACAGCGGTCGCGAACAGCAAAATAGCCTTTGCTGGTGCGCCCGATAATGAGGGGAGTCTCTCCGATTGTCAAGGTTCTAAACTCATTTTCAGATAGCTCGTCTTTGATGGTCGGATGCCACATAGTACAAAAATTATACCGAGCGTTCCGAGTGCGTTCTCGCAGGAGAACGGTCAGAAAAGGCGAACCACTGCAAAGGAGTTCACCCAGTGTCTTGGGAACTGTCTTTGTGTGGTTGAGTATTCGGTAGGCAGGAGGGAAACGATGATAGTGACAAACACCAGCGAGATTCCGGGCTACCGTGTGGTGCGTTGGCTCGGCTTAGTGAAGGGGAATACGGTGCGGGCAACCCACTTTGGACGCGACCTTATGGCAAGCCTGCGCCAAATCGTTGGAGGCGAGTTGAAAGAGTACACCGATATGCTGGCGAATGCGCGCGCCGAAGCCGAACGACGCATGGTGGAAGAAGCAATCAAGCTCGGCGCGAATGCCGTGCTTAATGTGCGTTTTGTATCGGGTAATATTACTACAAACTCTGCGGAAATCTTAGTCTATGGCACCGCTGTTGTTGTGGAACCGATTCGAGGAGAATAGTGATGCGCTTATCAGAGCGAGTTGCTTGGATTACAGGCTCAGCGCAGGGTTTGGGCGAGGCGCTTGCCTACCGATTCGCCGAGGAGGGATGCCGAGCGCTCCTACTGACCGATATCCAAGTCGAAGCCATCCAGCAGGTGGCGCAAGCCGTTCACGAACACCATCCCGCATGCCAAACGCTGGGACGGGTGTGCGATGTGCGAGACGAAGCCCAAGTCGCTCAGGTCGTCAACGAGGCGGTTCAACAGTTCGGGGCGTTGGATATCCTCATCGCCAACGCAGGGGTCATCCAGTCGGCAGAGATTACCGAGATGAGCCTCAGCGATTGGCAGTGGCAGATGGAGGTGAACCTGACCGGCTACTTCCTGTGTGCCCGCGAAGCCGCGAGGGTGATGAAACCCCAAGGGCGTGGGGTCATCCTCCAAATCAACTCCAAATCGGGTCTTAAAGGGAGCTATAAGAACTGCGCCTACGCCGCGAGCAAATTCGGCGGGATTGGGCTGACGCAGAGCATCGCGATGGACTTGGCGCCTTATGGTATTCGGGTGAACGCCATCTGCCCCGGCAACCTGCTCGACTCGCCGATGTGGCAAGGCACTCTGTTTGAGCAGTACGCCCGCAAGTGGGGACTGCCTGAAGAAGCGATACGCAAGTACTATGAGGCGCAAGTTCCCCTCGGTAGAGGATGCACCTATACCGATGTTGCGAACTTGGCGGTCTTCTTAGCTTCGGATGAGGCGAGCTATATCACTGGCGAGGCTTATCGCGTGGCGGGCGGGCAACTTTGACGCTTAGGTGGGTCGCGAGAGACCCTGAGAAGCGGGGAGCAAAATGCCACCGCAAGCTATCAGGTACAATCCCCAAAGCGATGGAGAGTCTGATTGAGTGGGCGAGCCAACCGCAGGCGACCCTAACTTTGATGGCGGTTGTGGCGGTCTTAGTGATACTGAACCTATGGTTCGTATGGCGCTGGCAGAAGTTCCAACGACGCTGGCGTCAACTGATGACCCATAGCGAGGGCGGGTCGCTGGAACACATGCTCTATGAAACCCTGCGCCGAGTGTCCGTGATGGAAGAGACGCTCAAAACACACGGGAACCATTTGCAACACCTGCAGAGTCAAACGAACCAGTGCCTGCAACGGGTGGGCGTCGTGCGCTACGATGCGTTCCCCGATATCGGAGGGCACCAAAGCTTCGCACTGGCAGTGATGAACGAACACGGCGACGGGATTATCCTGAGCGGGATACATAGCAGGCAGGAGATGCGCGTGTACGCCAAGCCCCTGCAAGCGCACACCTCGCCGATCGGTCTGTCGGACGAGGAGAAGCAAGCCATCCACGAGGCAAAACAAGGCAATCATGTGGGGCGCCTATGAAGTCAGCGATGAAATCCTGATCGAACGCTTTCGGGAGGGCGACGAATCGGCGTTTGATACCTTAGTTCGACGCTATGAGAACAAGGTCTATCAATACGCCTATCGCTTGGCGAATAATCCCGACGATGCGGCGGATGTGGTCGCCGAGACCTTCTTGCGCGTGTACAACGCCCTCAAACGCTTTCGGGGTGAAGCCCAACTCTCCACTTGGCTCTACCGTATCGTGAGTAATGTCTATTTTGATTTTCGCAAGCGCGAGGGGCGCCACCAGCACCTCCCCTTAGAGATACCCAGCGAAGAGGACGAAGAGATGATGGATCGCCCCATCCCCACCGAACGCGACGACCCCAACGAATATGTGTTAGAACAAGAACGCCACCGCGTGCTGATGGAGGCGATTAATCAACTGCCCGACTACCAGCGGGCGATTGTTATCCTGTTCCATGTGGAAGACCGACCCTACGAGGAGATTGCCAAGATTACGGGGCTACCGCTGGGCACGATCAAGTCCCGACTCAACCGTGCCCGCAGTGCCCTCCGAGAACTGTTGGAACCCCATCGGGAACTTTTTGAAGGCGGTCTGAGTCAATCATACGGATTGGAGGCACACGATGCACTGTGAGAAAGTGAAAAGCCTGCTCCACGACTATCTGGAGGGCAGTTTGAATAGGGGAATTGCCGAGCAGATAGAGGCACATCTCAACCGATGTGCCGACTGCCGGCGCGAGTGGCAGTATGTAAAGCAGATTTGGCAGAGTTTGGAGACACTCCCGGAAGTGACGCCCCCTGCTGACCTGCACGCGCGTATCATGACGCATGTGCGTGCCAATACCCGCGCCCGCGAAGCGCAACAGCGACGGTTCCTATGGCGATGGCTCGTGCCCAGCCTCAGTGCCGCAGCAGTACTGGTCATCGCCATCGGACTGTTCTCCTATCAACCCAACGGTGGCGTGCAGGGCGGATTGGGTAGTTTGCCCACCGCTCCGACCAGCCCCACCGACCCGATGCCCCAGCCTGTGCCCGCAGGGGTGCGCCTGGAATGGCGTCAGGTGGCACAGGGTGAACAGATTCCCGTGCTGGAGGCGACGCTGAACCGTGAGGCGACCGCCTCGTTGGTGTTCACGCCGACTCCACAGACCCCACTGCGCGAGGGCACGATTGTCTGGCAGGGCAAACTTCTGCCCCAGAAAGCTGTTGAAATCCCGCTCAAAATGGTGTTTGAGCTCACCAAAGAGGGCGTCGCCACCCTCTGGTGGAGCGTGGACGACCAGTACCGTGCGCTGTTTGTGCCAGCGGGCTATCCACCCGCACGCATCGCCTCCATTCGCCTCAACGCGCCCCTCAGCGAGGCACTGGCGAAACTGGCGAGCACCTATCAGACGCCGATCGAATGGGTGCCCTCCGACCGCGCCCAGAACCCGACCGTCGTGCTGAGCGTGGAAGACACCACGATGGAAGAGGCGCTCACCCAACTTCTTGACGGCACGGGCTACCAAATCAAGCGCACCGAGAGCGGATGGCGCGTGTTCGCCGAGTAGACGCCCACGAAACGGGTACACTTCCGACGGAGGTATCACCATGTGCCGTCCTGAGGAGTTCGTACCCGTTTCGTTGGAGCCTGACCCGGTGATAGAGGCGTACAAACAGCACATCGACCGCACTCTGCTCATTGAGAACCTCAAGCTCACGCCTGCCGAGCGCATCAACCGCCTGATGGAGCTAATGCAGTTTGCCGAGACCCTTGAAGAGGCGGGCAAGGCGCTACGAGACGCCTCATCGCAGGTAGATGACTGAGCCCTATCTGTAGGATAACCGCAGAGACCGTAGAAATCTCCTCAGTGATTTTATGGACGGCTACACCATCAGCCGAGTCGCCTGTGGCATCTGTGGCACCGAGAACCACCCTTTCCAAACCAAGTGTCGGCAGTGTGGTCAAGACCCTCTGCAACATCTCGGCTGGCGTTCGGAGGTTCAAGGGATGTCGGTCTGGCTCAGGCTCTTTATTCTCATCAGCGCAATAGGCATGTTCATTTTCATTTTCGCTACAAAACCAGAGATGCTAAAAAACCTCTTGAATTGGGTCAACGAGAACTCCGACAACCCCTATGTGCTGGTGATTGTGTTTGGAAGCGGTCTTTTAGTCGGTTTATTAGTGGGTGCGTTGGGGCGTCGGTGGTACGCGGTTTGGCAAACCACCTATCTTGTTGGCAATCAGGGGCTACATATTTTCCAGCGCTATCAGGGGGGTGCACGCTGGACTTACCTGAACTGGGACGATGTGGAAATGCCAGTGAGGGGACGAAGGTGGGTGGACGGTATCATTGCAATCTTGCCAACCATCCTGCACATCGTCTTTCCGCCCGCTCAACTTTTTATGGAGGCGATATTTCATGTGAAGGCAGACCTGTTTACGCTGTCGTACCGCTGGGCGCCTCAGCGCTCCTGGCTTCTCGCGAGCTCATCACTGTGGTACGATATGTGTTGGGTAGGCGCGTATTGCTGGTATCGGTGGCTCCAGCAGGGCGAGATTGCCATCGACCCCGACTATGCCCCAAACCCCCAGCGCAACCTCATCCTGCTGGACTTGAACACACGCCTTGTGCGCGCCTACCCCGTCCACGAGGTGAATTTGGGCTTAGAGTCGACGCACACTGTACAAACGCCCGAAGGCGCTCAGGAGGTAACTATCAAAGCGGTCGCCGTGCCTTTGGGCGAGGGCTACTGGTTCAGTGCCGATTGGGGCATCCACAAGCGGGTGAAGACTGTAGAGCCGTCGCAGGTATAATCTTGAGCGTCTATGACACTGGTCGACCTGGGTTGGGCGTTATTAAGGATAGCGATTATGCTGGGCTTCCTGCTGGGCACGCTTCCCCTCGTGATTTGGTTAGAGAGGCGTGCGTTAGCGTGGTTCCAGTGCCGAGTGGGTCCGAACCGCTTGGGACCGTTCGGCTTGCTTCAGCCGATGGCGGACGCGGCGAAGCTCTTTTTCAAGGAAGAGATTGTGCCTGCCAACGCCGACCGCTTGATTTGGGCGCTGGCGCCTGCGCTCTCGTTGTTCCCTGCGCTGGTCGCCGCCGCCACCATCCCGTGGGGACCCAACCGCCTACTCACGCCCGTCGCCGATGTGGATATTGGTCTGCTCTACTTCTTGGCGATGTCCTCGCTCGCAGCGTATGGGGTGCTGTTGGCGGGTTGGTCGTCTAACAACAAGTATTCGCTTCTTGGGGGCTTGCGCGCTTCGGCTCAGGTGATTAGCTACGAGCTGGGCATGGGGCTGGCGCTGGCGACGGCGATATTAGCCTCAGGAAGCCTGCGCATGACCTCCATCGTGGAGATGCAAGCGGAACCGCTCTGGGGTGTCGTGCCCTTCCTGCACAACTGGCTCATCTTCACCCCGTGGGGGCTGGTGGGCGGTGCGCTGTTCTTCATCTGTATGCTGGCGGAGACGAACCGCGCCCCGTTCGACCTGCCCGAAGCCGAGAGCGAGCTGGTCGCAGGCTACCAGACCGAGTACAGCAGTATGAAGTTCGCTGCGTTCTTTATGGGCGAGTACATCGCCATCATAGCGATTTGTGCGATTATGACCACCTGCTTCTTGGGCGGATACTTGGCGCCAGTCAACTTCTCGCCCATCCAGACGCTTGCCGAAACGCAGGGCGGGGTGTTCAGCGTGCTGGCGACGATTACAGTCGCGCTGATGCCCCCGATATGGTTCCTGCTGAAGGTGTTCGGCTTGGTGTTCAGCTTCATCTGGATACGCGCCACACTGTTGCGCCTGCGCTATGACCAGCTGATGAATCTGGGCTGGCGGTTCCTCATCCCTGTCGGGCTGGTGAACTTGGCGCTGTTGGTGGTGTACATCGTGTTCGGTTGGGTGCCTGCGCTGGTGGGTTATGCGCTGGTCGCAGGGCTATATTTCGCTACGGTGGGCGCGCGTCGCCCACCCAAACGCACGGTGGAGCTGGTTTCCCAAGCACAACCCTATCGTCCAAAGGAGGCACATCTTGGCTGAACGACTGCTCTTTTTCCTGCTGGCGTTGATTGTGGTCAGCACGGCGGTGGGCGTGGTCACGAACCGCAACCCGGTGCGAAGCGCCCTACTGTTGGTGGCGAACTTTTTCAGTTTGGCGCTCCTCTATTTCCTGCTCTCGGCGCAGTTTCTGGGCGTGCTCCAGATAATCGTCTACGCTGGGGCGATTATGGTGCTGTTCCTGTTCGTGATTATGCTTCTGAACTTGGGTTCGCCCGAACCTGCCACTTTTTCTGAGCAGGGCTATCGTCGTCCGTTGGCGTGGTTGATTGCACTGGGAATGTTCGCTTTGCTGGTGAGCCAAGCGTTAGTGGTTGCTGGCACACCACCCGCGCAAGCCGACCCACAGGTGGGCACTGCCCGCACGATTGGGTATGCCCTCTTCACCGAATGGTCGTTCGCCGTGGTGGTGGTGGGCGTCTTGCTCACAGTGGGGGTCATCGGCTCTATCCTGTTGGCGCGGAGGAGGTCTGCCTGATGGAATCGGTGCCACTGAGTGCTTACCTGACGCTATCGGCGTTCCTGTTCGCTGTTGGCGCAGTGGGCGTGGTCATCAAGCGCAACCCCATCGTGATTTTTATGTGTATTGAGTTGATGCTCAACGCCGCGAACCTGACCTTCCTGGCGTTCGCCAAGCACCAGCCAACTTTGCAGGCGCAGGTGGCAGGGCATGTGTTCGTGCTGTTCGTGATTGGTGTGGCGGCGGCGGAGGTCGCCGTAGGATTGGGCATCATCACAGTTATGTTCCGCCTAAGAGAGAATATTGATATTGACCAAGTCAATCTAATGCGTGAGTGAGGATTATATGAAAAGGCTCCTACCGTTGGTCTGTTTAGCGATAGCGTTTTGTGCCTGTGCGCCCAAACAAGAGGCGGAGGCACCTGCCGAGTCTGCGACGCCCCAAGCCACAGCGCCCCAGCCTGTTCAGCCTGCTCAACCCAGCGCACCCGCCCAACCAACACCCCCTGCACCTACGCGGGACACCGCTCAAACTCCACCCTCCGATTTCCCGCTCCCGATAATGGAGGGGCTGAAGGTCGCCTCCACCACCGCAACCTCTGCGGGCGACTATTCGGGCACGCAGGTGGCACTGACAGGCTCCGTGCCCGCCGACAAGGTCATCCAGTTCTACGAAGCAGAGTTCCAAAAGCGTGGTCTGCAGATTCGCAAGACCACGATGGAGGACGAGTCGCTGTTGCTGGGCGAGTCGGAACAGGTGACGGCGGGCGTGATTGTCTCCCCAGACAAGTCCACGGGGGCGGTGCAGGTCGTGCTCTCGTGGAGCCAGCGCAAGTAGTGGATTAAGCTCCTCTGGCTCACCCACCAGAAGTATACCTTACCGCAACTGAACCTGCCAGGTGGTATTTTGGGTCAAGTTGAACTCTCGTTCAATGCGCTGACGCCCGACCTGCACAGTGACCTTGTAGTCGCCCTTGAACCCGCTGAACGAGGCGCGCCCTTGGGCGTCGGTGGTCAGGGTGGTGGTCGTCCACCAGTCGCCCTTGATTTTTTTCGCCAAGCGTTCGTAGGCGGGTTTGGGGCTGAGGTCTGCGCGCACCAACCCGCTGGGAGCACCGAGCCACTGTCCGTCAGGCAAGTCCCACCAAGTGATTGCTTCCACTGCAGGGTGAGAAAAGAGCACAGTGTAGAACTTCTCCACCATCTCTGCTTGGCGCGCCTCGCCTTCGGGCGTGCTGTTCCAGGGTCGTGGGTGGGGTTCGCCCTTTGTGAAGACACCTGATATGATTGAGATTTCGGTGAAGTGGAGCGGTTTGCCGAAGCGGGCGTAGGTTTCACACACCTCCCAAGTGCGTTCCATCGTCCAGTCGCCCCAGTGCATATGGGACTGGATACCGACGGCGTCCAAGGGCGCACGACGCTCCACCAGCCCCTGTACCACCTGCTCAAACTCGGGGCTGATGTTGAAATCGTTGTAGAGCAGGCGCGCTCTTCGGTTTGTGGCGCGCGCCGTTTCCAAGCACTCGGCGACCATCGGCACCATCCCAACCTGTTTGACCCATCTGCCGACCCCGTTGTCAAACCGTTCCGAGACCGTCACTTCGTTGACCACATCCCAGATATCAATCAGCCCACGAAACTGGCTCACTAAGGTACGAATGCGTTCCAGTAGCATCGGGCGCACGGTGGCGACATCGTTGGGTGCCCAGCGCGGGTACACCTCGTGCCAGACCAGCGGATGTCCTTTCGTTGTAATCTTGCGCTGTTGACACCAGCGCGCCAGTCGCTCTAAGTTCTCACGCTGAGGCTTGCCTTGTTCAAACTCGTAGCCTCCCCAATAGAACGGCAAAGTCGCATAGTTGAACAGTCGGGTGAATAACTCGGCGTAGCGCTCGTGTTGATCGCCCTGATATTCAAAGAGTTGATAGAGGTTGCATCCGAACAGGAAGGCGTGGCGGGTCTGATTGATAGAAACACGGGCGCGGGGCAGAGGCTTGCCTGAAGCATCGACCACACGCACGGTAGCACGCGCTTTGCGCAACTTCTCTATCCGCGCATTCGCTTGTTCCAACGGATTAAACATAGTGAGAATAGGATTCTACACCGCTGTAAAATCTCCTATGGTGTAGGAAAGCGGTTTCGCAAGGTGGAGAGGGGGAACTTAGAGAACCTCACCCCCCTGTGTCCCCTGACAAGGGTACATCGCTTGAGTTCAAAATTCTGCTAACCCGCCCTTATTTTGATGCTCCTTCGTTAGCCACGCCCCCCCCTCTTTCATTCTAACACCCCCCCACTGTCATTCTGAGCGAAGCGAAGAATCTCAACGAAACCCAAAGCCCAGACCCTTCGCTTCCCTCAGGGTGACAGGGTGGGGCGTTCGAGTGGAGGTGAAGCTCACGGCTCAGGGCTACCTACTTGTGTCCTCAAGCAGTAAGCGTTTTGAAAACTTGAACTCAACCGATGTACCCTTATTAGCTCCCCGACCCTCCCCCTAAACGCAGCAGGGTAAATCGGTTCCCCACGCTTGCGGGAGGAACCCTACCGAGGGGGGCAGAAAACCCCCACCCTAACCCTCCCCCTAGGGCAGGGGGAGGGAAAGCTGTTGGTTCCCCACGCTTGCGGGGGGGAACCTTACGGAGGGGGGAATAAACCCTACCCCGAACTTCCTTCTCGGTCAGACGCAAGGTCAAGTAAAGGTCCAGAGAAGACTTACCGAATCGGGTTGGCGGATGAGCCGACCTCGCTGATGTACCACCGCCCGTCCACCTTGACTAAGGTGTAGGAGATATACACCACGCGTAGGTTGCCCGTGGCGTCGTCAATGTAGCGATGCTCACCACGGAAGAGGAGTTCGTTCTCGCCTCGCTTGGTGACCCGCGTGAAGCGTATCTGCTCAGTCTTGACCGCCAAGAAAGCGTCGCGCGTCATCTGCAGGTAGTCCTCAGCATCGACTGAGTAGGCGTATTTTCCATCCAAGTAGACAGCGATCTGGCTTCCGGGACGCACATACCGTTGCAAGATAGAGGCATCTCGCAACAGCCACATCGAGCGCAGGTCGTTCAGCACTTGTTGACGATCGCGCTGTTCCGAGCTAAAGTTGGGGTTGGAACGCTCCAGATAGTAGGGCGCATCCAGAAACACAGGAGCCTCCACGATAATCCTGCGAACCGGGGGATTATAGATAACACGGTGCGCCATCACAAAGGGCGGAAGAGGGTAGTAATAGTAGTACGGCGCGAAGCACACGAGGTAAGGCTCTGGACGCACGCTGTAGTAGTAATAGCTGAACCGAATACCGCCGAACCGATACTCAACATAATAATAGTTGAAGAAGTGTCGGTCTGGGTAGACAGGAAGGATGGTGAAGCGGTCTTGGTAGCGCGACGGGTCGATCCCCTCCACCTGACGCACCAGGGCAGGCAGGGCCCCCTCACGCATGGGTATCGGCGTGTTCAGCACAGGGCGAGGCTCAAGGAGCACACGCTGTCCCTCCAACGGGATGCGCCGCCCTTCTGACGGCACGCGCCCCCCATGACGGTCGTCCTGACGCGGGTCAGGGTTCGTGTCGTTTCGGTTGGAGCCGGAGCTTCCGCCCCCCTTCTTGCGGAACACATCGCCCTCGCCCCCTTGGGGACTCCCTTGAGGCTTATTCTCCCCGCTTGAACCGTCCGAGCGGCTTGGTTGGCTGGGTTTGGGCTTGTTGTCGTCGTTTTTGTCTTTGTTGCCTATCGGCTTGGGCTTGTTGTCTTGGGTGGCAAACACCTCTGGGCGTGCCTCAGACTGTGTGAGAGTACCCCCTGATTCGTTGCTGATGGCAAGGCTCAGCATAGCCAATACAGCCGTTATGATGAATGCGCGCTTCATAATATCCCTCCTACTGTTGGACGACTGGGCGTGTGAAACGCTACAGCGTCCGTGTTTATCATACCTTAATCAGGTAAATTTCTCGGCTATGGCGCAGGGTAGAAGCAGGCACTCTCAACTTCTTCGTAGATGGAGTCTGGGTTTGTGCTACATGACCCTATGCACTCTGCTTAGGGCGCTGTGCCAAGAACCCGTTGAAATCCTGCGTTCGGGTGCGCTGGAGGTGGAGCGGGAACGCCTTGTCGGGACGCAGATCGAGGCACGCTGGCGCGAGTACCTGCTGTATGGGGAGCGTTTAGAAGGTCAGCCGAATCGGGGACTTTATCGCTTATTTGAGGGCGTGCGCCTACAAAGCGAGGCGCTCCAAGCGCAAGGAGGCTCGCTGGAGCTGAATGTGGACACTCGGCGCTGGCTCCTGCGGGAGGGGCGCGCCGAACTGCGACCCCAGTTCCTGCAGAACCGCCTGCTGGAAAGCCTGTACCTGCAAGGCGAGCAGTTAGCGGGGCAGGGCAGGCAAGTGGAAGGTACGAACCTGCAAGCCACCACCTGTAGCCTTGACCACCCTCACTTCTATTGGCACGCCGAGCAGATGAGCGCCACTCAAGGCGAGCGCGTCATACTGCGTAATGTGCGCTTGGAGATACTCGGGCGCACCGTGCTGAGCCTGCCCAGTGTGGTTGTGCCCCTGCGAGAGGGATTGGACGAATCCCCCCTGCCCGATGTTGGGTATACAGAGGAGGAAGGTTTCTACCTACGCTACGCGATTGGCTACCTGCTGGCGCGGGAGCTGGTCGGTTCAGCACGGGTTGACCTGATGCAGAGGCGCGGGGTGGGGCTGAACCTCCAACAGGAGTTCTCCGGGGGCAGTGCGCGCGCCTACTACCTGCGCGACCTACGCCAACGAACCGACAACCTCACGGGCGGGCTGAACTACCGCCAAAACTTCGGCGCGCTCCAAACCCAGTGGGAGTGGGATTACCGCCAGAACAGCTACCTGCTGTTCCCCAACAACACTGCTTCCAACCTGCGCACCAGCTGGGCATTGCCGTTGGGCACAGGCGCGCTGAGCCTGAGCGCGGGTGAGAACCGCAACCGCACGGGCAACTTCGAGAACATCAGTCGCGCGCTCGTGGTGCAGGACACTCGACGCTTGGGCGCGCTTCAGTGGAATCTTGCGGGCGAGTACAACGAATACGAGAACCGTTCGGGGAGCTCGGTGAGTGGCAATCGCCAGTGGAATGCGCGTGCGAACCTGCGCTACGACTTGGGCACAGCGAACTTGGAACTCAACTATGTGCGCTATCTGCCTGTGGGCGAGTCGCCCACCTTGTTCGGTGGGTTGGAGAGCCTGCCCGAGCTGAGCTTGAGCGCGCCCGCCTCGTGGTGGGGTATTCGCATGCCAGAGAGCCAGTTGCGCCTGAGTGCGGGGCGTTTCGTGGAGGGGTTCCAAACTCGGCTTCAGCGCGACCGCTACGCTTTGGAGTGGCAGGGACGGCTGGGCACCTCCGCACGAGCACTCAGCCCAACGGCAGGATTCCGTTGGAACTACGGCTTCAAACAGACCTTCTACAACGACGACACCGCTCAGTATGTGCTTCAATCGGTGGCGGAGCAGACTTTTGGGCTTGGAGGGCGGTCAGCGTTTAGCCTACGGTGGAACTACCTGCGCCCCTACGGCTTCAGCCCGCTGGGTATCGACCGTGTGGGATTCTACAACCTGCTCAGTGCGGACTTGCGCTGGTTCATCGGGTCGGGGTGGAGCCTCAGCGCCCAGACGAGCTACGACCTGCGTGCCCGCGACCTCAACCGCGAGGCGTGGAGCCTGTTGAACCTCAATCTGGAGTATGAGCCGACACCGCTCCTGCGCTGGCGCAATCAGCTCAGCTATGACCCCAATCGGCAACGGCTTTTGAGCATCCAGACCGACCTGTTTTGGCAGTTTGGCGAGTCGCAGTTGGTGTTTGCGGGGCGCTACGATGCCCAGCGTGCGAAGTGGGGGCGCATATTCGTGCGTGCCGATGCCATCAGGTGGGGGCGCACGCGCCTGTCTGTGCTGACCCAGTATAACGGCTACCTCAATCGGTTCGAATCGCGCCAACTGCTCCTCACTTACGACCTCCACTGTGCGGAGTTGGAACTGCGCTATATTGATAACCCGTTCGGCTTTCGGCGCGACACGGGGGTGCAGGTGTTCATTCGCCTGAAGGCGCTCCCCAGTTTCTCGCGGTTCGGTTATGGGCAGCTGGGTCAGCCAGTGGGGTCAGGCGGGTTGGACTTTTAGGTATACTGCTACCTGGGGAGACGACAAGCAGGGATGCAGGCATGATGCGCGACCAACTGGTAAGGATGGAGAACGATGTGGTGCGTGCTTTAGTGAGTGCGCTGGAGCTAGCGCACCCTCACCTGAACGGGCATAGCGAGCGTGTGGCAACCTATGCCGTCGCGATTGGATGCGAACTGGGGCTAAGCAAGCCCAGCCTGCGCGCCCTGCGCTTAGCAGGCGCCCTGCACGACATCGGAATGCTCGGTCTGCCCAACGAACTGCTGACTCGCTCGCCACTCGCTTCGGACGATTGGGAGCAGATACGCACCCATCCTCAGCTTGGTGTGCAGTTGATACGGCGTATCCACCGCTTTCGCGACATCTTAGATTGGATAGCGCACCATCACGAGCGTTGGGACGGCAGTGGCTATCCACAGGGGCTACGCGGGGAGCAGATTCCGCTGGGGGCGCGCGTGCTGGCGGTTGCGGAGGCGTTTGACGGGATGCGCACGCCGATGCCTTACCGACCTGCCCTGTCCGAACGAGAAGCGTTAGAGCAAATCCAAGCAGGTGCAGGCACACTGTATGACCCGCGCGTGGTGTCCGCTTTGCTCAAAGTGGGCACCGTCATCCAGCCCGTAGGACGCGAGTGAGGGGCTGGTGTAGGTAAAATCTTACTTATGCAGGAACCGACGCACCACCGATTGGAAGAGGAAAATCAGCTCGTTCAAATCCGACTTCAAAAGCTCCAGCAACTCCGCGAACTGGGCTTAGACCCCTTCGCGATTGAACGCTACGAGACGACCCACACGCTCGATGCCGTACAAGAGCAGTTTGAGGCGTTGGAAAATCAGACCGTCTCGGTGGCGGGGCGGATTGTGGCAATCCGCAAGATGGGTAAGGCGACCTTCGCGCACCTGATGGACACCACCGGCAAACTCCAAATCTATCTCAAAGCAGACGAGATGGGCGAGCGCTACGACCTGATAGACCTGTGGGATTTGGGGGACTATCTTGGGGTGAAGGGCTTTGTGTTCCGCACACGCACGGGCGAGATTACTGTCCATGTGCAAGAGTTCACTTTGCTGGCGAAGGCGGTGCGCCCCGTGCCGTTCCCGAAAGAGAAGGGCGACCAGCGCTGGTACGAACTGCACGATGTGGAACAGCGCTATCGCCAACGCTACTTGGATTTGCTCCTGAACCCCGACTCACGCCAACGCCTGCTGGCGCGCTGTCGGATTGTCTCGGAGATGCGACGGTTTCTGGATGCAGAGGGCTTTATTGAAGTGGAGACGCCCGTGCTTCAGCCGATGGCGGGCGGGGCGGCGGCGCGCCCCTTCGTGACCTACCACAACGCTTTAGACCGCGAGTTCCAGCTGCGGATTGCGCTGGAGCTCTACCTCAAAAGGCTCCTGATTGGCGGGATTGATAAGGTGTACGAAATCGGGCGCGTGTTCCGAAACGAGGGCATCTCCACACGCCACAACCCCGAGTTCACGATGATGGAGCTTTACCAAGCCTACGCCAACTTGGAAGATATTATGGACTTGGTGGAGCGCATGTTCCGCACAATTGCCGAGCGGGTGTTCGGGCGCACGACCTTCGAACTGCACGGTGTACAGATTGACCTTGCCAAGCCGTGGGAGCGCATTCGGTTGATGGATGCTATCCAACAACACACGGGACTCACCGAAGCCGATTTTGAGACGCTGGAGCGCGCAGTGCTCTCGGCAGAGAAGGTAGGCATCCATGTGGAGCGCAAGGACACCATCGGGGGCATCATCGAGAAGGTGCTGGAGAAGTGCGTGGCGGAGCACCTGCAACAGCCGACCTTCATCTACGGCTTCCCGATAGACACCTCGCCCCTCGCCAAGCGCGAGCCGAACAACCCGCGCTTCACCCGACGCTTTGAGGGCTATCTCTTCGGCAAGGAGGTGGCGAACGCCTTCTCCGAGCTGAACGACCCGCTGGAACAGCGCGACCGTTTCGAGCAACAGTACGCCCTGCGCCAAGCGGGCGATGAGGAGGCGCACCCCTACGACGAGGACTTCTTGATTGCGATGGAACACGGGATGCCCCCAGCAGGGGGGTTGGGCGTTGGCATCGACCGCATGGCGATGCTCCTCACGGGTGCGGAGAGCATCCGCGATGTGATTTTCTTCCCCCAGATGCGGGAGGGCTGATGTACGGTGCGACGCTGGGCGTGATTGGCGATTGGCTGGGCGCGCTTGAACTGCCCCACACGGTGCTTCAGCCTCAGGGCACCGACGCGCACGAGGTAGCGCTGAATGTGCGCATGGTGCATCAGGCGCGCCGATGCCGACGGATTGTGGCGGTGGGCGGTGGGTTAGAGGGCTATCTGAGCGCACTCCACCGCGCTTTGGGTAAGCACCACCCCCCGATTATGGAGCTCACCCGCCACCTTGTGCCCACGCCCGACAACCTGCACATCTGGCTCGACCTGAACTGGGCATACGCCAGCTGCGAGTGGCTTATGCGATGGGCAGGAGACGATGGGATGCTCACTTCCGCTGTGCGTCAGGCGTGGCGTCGCACCCAACTGCGCTTTCGGCAGGTGCGCCAAGCGATGGAACGGGTGCGCCCGCTGGTACGGGGCAAAGCCTACATCGCCGTCCATGACGCCTATCGCCCGCTCACACGCCAGCTGGGGATGCGTTCGTTGGGGAGCCTGATGCCCCACGAGGAGCACCCGCCAAGCCTTCAGAGCCTGAGGGCGATGGTGGAGCGTGGGCGTCGTGAGCGCGTGGCGTTCGTGCTGAGCCGAGAGGAGGGCGGGGTCGGGGCGACCGTTGCACGCCTGCTGAAGGTGCCTCTGCTGTTAGCCGACACGCTGGAACACCGCGACCCCCAGCGCGACTATTTCCAGCGCTACTTAGACCTGTTGGCGACGCTGGAGGCGGGGAGCCGTCTCACAGAGCCGTAAATCTCACCTACCCATACCTTACGCAGGCGTCTCGCCTGCTCCTTCGCCAAAGTGTGAGGGGCACGATGCCTAAGCCACAAAAGTCCTCTTGGGCAAGATGCCCAAGCCACAGACGCCCGCGATCCCAGCATTTTTCAAGCAATCGCTGCTAGGAAGGCTTGCTGTACAGAATGACACTCTCTCCCCTAATCGCTCGGTTCCTCGCTCCCAGCAGGGGATTGAAGATAATCCCATCGTAGATAAATCCCGCCTCTTCACAGAACTCTTTGGTTTTGAGCGTCGTAGGGATTTTCTTGCCATTAACCGTGCTGTCACCCACGATGATAGCCAGCTTACCCCCTGACCTTAACGCCCAGTAAATGAGCTGAATCGACTTCCGCAAATCCTCGTAGTACATCACGACCTTGCGGGGGAGACCGTTCATAGAGGCGACTCCGCTGTTGTCGCCCTTCATTCCGAGATAGTTCGACTCGATAGTGGGCATCTCAATACCCAGATATTCGTAGGCAATCCGATCCTTGCCCACATAGTCTATCGAGAAGTAGTAGGGTGGACTGGTGATACAGGCGTCAAACTTGCCTGCAAACTCCGAATGCTCGTCTAACTTCAGCGCATCTCCTTGAAATATCTGGGCTGGCTTGAAAACCAGTTGATGCCTCTCGCGCACCTCTATGGTCTTCTCAAGGCAAGTTGCGATGTAGCGGAACTTCTCGATAAAGAGTCCCTCTTCGCCCTTGCGCGAGTAGCGTGAGGTGCGTTCGAAGGCGTCAGCCGTGTCGAAGTAGAGCAGGAGCATCAGTTTGTGCAAGATGGGGTCGGGGTATTCCCATTTGCCAGCGCGAATGGCGTGCAGAATCTCGAGTAGGTCTGCTCGTGTGAGTTGCAATTGACTGACAGGAGCGAAGAGGAGCTCGTTTTTGAGGGTGGCAATCATCGTGCCAATGGGAGTGATGTCGATGCCAACGCTTTGAATCCCCATCAGAGACGCCTCGTGGGTCGTGGTTCCCGAACCGTTGAAGGGGTCTAAGATGAGAGCGTCTCCTTGCAGTTGAAAGGCATTGATGAGGGTGCGCACGATGCGCGGATAGAACTTGCCCTTGTAGGGATACAGGTTGTGGAAGGCATAGGCGTTGGTGTCGTCAAAAGCGTCCACCCAGTCAGAGTAGAGGGTGGGAACGCCCTTGACTTTCTCCAGATGAGCCACACGGTTGCGCAGGCATGCCTCGTCACCCTCGAACTGTACCGAACGGTCTACTGGGTCGATGGTGTAGCGTTCGGTCAGCCCCCTCAACTCGAGGTCAAGGAACGCCGCATCGGCAAGGGTCTGCATCCAGAAGCCGAAGGTAGTTTCGCCCTTCGGGGCTATCAGCTCGGCGAACTGAGAGGCGTATGAGTCCATCAACGCTTCATACGAGGAGTATTCCCCGTTCTCGAACATCTCTAACTGCTCACGCGTGCCTTCCACTGGCTCTCCCTCCTTGTTGGAAGTATACCCCTATTCGTCCTCCACCCGCTCCATCCGTTCAGGGGCGGACACACCGAGCAGGCTCAGCGTGCGCGTCAGCACCTGACGGGTCGCACGGGTCAACAGCAGGCGCGCCGATTGAAGCGTCGGCTCGGAACCCAGCACCCGACACTCGGTGTAGAAGCCGTGAAAGGCGCGCGCCACATCCAGCGCGTAGGCGGTGAGGCGGTGGGGCGCATAGTGCTTGGCGCACAGAGCGACCTCCTCTGGGAAGTCCGCCAGCCGTTTGATGAGTGCCACCTCCTCAGGGTGGGTCAGCACCGTGAGGTCGGTCTCCAGCGTGGGCATCGGCACACCGCGCTCCTGCGCGGTGCGCTCAATACTGCAGATGCGTGCGTGGGCATACTGCACATAGAACACAGGGTTCTTCTCGGACTGCTCCTTCGCCAGCTCCAGGTCGATATCTAAGGTGCTATCGTGGGAGCGCAGGAGGTAGAAGAAGCGCAGGGCGTCGGTGCCGATTTCGTCGATCACCTCACGCAGGGTAATCAGGTTGCCCGCACGCTTGGACATTCGCACGAGCTCCGTGCCCCGATAAAGGTTCACCAGCTGGTAAATGAGTATCACGAGCCGATTGGGGTCATAGCCTAGTGCCGACATCGCCGCTTTCATCCGCGCTACATAGCCGTGATGGTCGGCGCCCCAGAGGTCAGTCAGCAGGTCGTAGCCCCGTTCGAACTTGTCGCGGTGGTAGGCGACATCGGCGGCGAGGTAGGTGGGCATGCCGTTGGCGCGCACCAGCACGCGGTCTTTCTCATCGCCAAACGCTGAGGAGCGCAACCAGAGCGCACCTTCAGACTCATACGCATACCCCCGCTGGCGCAGGTGGTCTAAGGTCGCCTGAACCGCGCCTGCGTCGTATAGGCTCTGCTCGGAGTACCAGCGGTCGAAAACAATCCCGAAGTCGCGCAGGTCGCGCTCTTGCTCGGCGAGCATCAGGCTCTTGGCAATCTGTTCAAACTGGCGCACGATAGTTTCGGGTTCGCCCTGTGCGAGGGTGTCGCCGTGCGTTTGGCGGATGGTCTGGGCAATCTCCTTCACATACTCGCCGAAGTAGCCGTCTTCGGGCATCTCGGCAGGCTCGCCCAGCAGTTGGCGGTAGCGCGCCAACACCGAGAGGGCGAAGTTGCGGATTTGGGTGGAGTTCTCGCCGTCGTTGATGTAGAACTCGCGCTCCACCTGATAGCCGTTTGCCTGCATAATGCGGGCAAGGGTGTCGCCCACGGCGGCGTTGCGTCCGTGTCCTAGCGAGAGCGGTCCGGTGGGGTTGGCGCTGACGAACTCAATCAGCACGCGCTGACCCGTGCCGAGTTGGGTGTTGCCGTACTGTTTGCCCTGTTGCAGAATGGTACGCACGATGGCGCCTGCCCAGCCCGCCTTCAGGAAGAAGTTGAGGAAACCCGCCCCAGCGACCTCTACTCGATCTACCCATTCGGCACACGCTTCGGGCAGGTGTTGGCGCACGATGTCGGCGACCTCGCGCGGGTTGCGACGCGCCTGCTTCGCCAAGAGCATCGCCACATTGCTGGCATAGTCGCCGTGTTCGGCGTGGCGGGGTGGCTCGACTTCAAAATCGGGCACTGTCTCAAACGAAAGCGCGCCCTCTGCCTGTGCCGTGCGGAGGGCGGTCGTTATCCAGTCGGCTATCTGTTGGCGAATCACGGTTTGATTATACCGCTTGAAATGGGGGCATCAGAGACTCCAGAAATCCTTGCAAAATGCCGATAAATCTACGGGGATTGCTATGCAGGTCAAAACCTATGTCGCACCGACGAAGTTAGAGGCGTTGCTCAAAATTCGGGAAGAGCTGGGCGCCGATGCGGTCATCTTAGGCGAGCGCATCGTCCGAAAGGGCAAACTGTTCTCCAAAAAGCCGATGGTGGAAATCCAAGTCGGCATTCGGGGGACTGAGACTCCTCCTGAGCCGAAGCCGAGTTCCGAGACGAACGGCAAAGTGGAGCCGAAAGGGATGGACGCCGTGGACCCCATGCAGACCCGCCTGCGTAAGCTGGAGCGCGATATCCAAGAGTTGCGTTCGCTGGTGCAGATGCTCTGTGAACAACAGGGCGCGCCAGCCAGTTCGCCACCCGCCGAAACGGAGCGCATTATCACCATACCGATGGACGAGCATCCCCTGCTACGCCCCTTGATGAGTACAGGCGTGGAACCCGATGTGGCGCGCGAGCTACTGCGCCGTGTGCCGCGCATCCCCCAAAACGCTGCGGTCGGCGCGCTCAAGCAGAGCCTCCTCTCCAAAATTCCCATCGGGGGCGTCCTGCCTCGCGAGAGCCGACTCCGCCAAGTGGTGGCACTGATTGGACCGACGGGAGTCGGAAAGACCACCACGATTGCCAAACTCGCCGCGATCCACGCGCTGGACCACAACCGACGGGTGGCGCTTCTGTCGCTGGACACTTACCGCATTGGCGCCATCCAGCAACTGCGCAGTTATGCCGAGATTATGCAACTGCCCCTGCATGTCGCCACCAATGCCGACGAGGTGAGCGAGGGGCTGGAACTGTTCAAGGGCTACGATTTGGTGCTGATTGACACAATCGGGCGCGGTCAGCGCGACGAGTCGCATCTGCAGGAGATGTACCACGCGCTGCTGCCCGCCCAGCCGATGGTCTACTTAGTGCTGAGCGCAACCGCCGACACCGCCGTGTTGGAAGAGGCGGTGCAGAAGTTCGGGATGTTCGCCCCTGAGGCGATGATACTGACGAAGACGGACGAGGCGGTGCGGTTTGGCAACTGCATCAATCTGTGCGTGCGCAACCCCATCCCGCTGGCATACTTTACTACGGGACAGCGTGTGCCCGAAGACATCTGCAACGCCGACGCGCAGTGGCTCGCCTGCCAAGTAATGCGAGGCATCTCCGAATGCCAAGTGCGCCCCGAGCGCCAAGACCTCATAGGTGCGTAGACCCGCCTCAAGAGCGCGCAGAGGTATAATCCCGTCAGGTGCAACCCCGATGGCGACCGTGCGAACGCGCAAACGGCGGAAAGTGTCCGAACAAGAGTTCCTGCGCCTTGCCGACGATGGGCGCAAATACGAACTCGTAGAAGGAGAGGTCAAAGAAGTGCCTGCAGGCGTACGACACGATGCGATTGTGATGCGTGTGGGTGTGGCTCTGTACCCTTATGTGCAGAACCTCGGCGTCCTCTGTGCGTCCAGTGCGGGTTATCGGATGGTGTCGGGCAACATTCGTTCGCCCGATGTGTCGTTCATTCGTCGCGAACGCCTGCCTGAGGGCAAACCCTCTGTAGGCTTTGGCGACACCGCCCCCGACTTGGCGATAGAAGTGCTCTCACCCAGCGAAGACCAGAGTGAGCTCTTGCGCAAGGTCGCCGAGTATTTTGAATCAGGCGCCCAGCAGGTGTGGGTGTTAGACCCAGAGGCGGTTCGGGCGTTGGTGTATCATTCGCCCCTCACGGTGCAGGTGTTGGACGCGGAGGATACCTTAGAAGGTGGAGAACTGCTTCCCGGTTTTCGGTGCAAGGTGCGCGAACTGTTGGAAGAGCCGACAGAAGAGGCGAGATAAAACAATTCACCGAAGCAGAGGGTCAAACAACAGCCTCCCACAACTCTCGCAAGTAATCAGTCCGCTCTCGTTCTCCAGCCGCTTGTAGGTGTAGTCGGTGAGGGTGGTGTGGCAGACTTTGCAGGTCTTATTCTCCACGAGGGCGACGGCGACACCGCCCAACCGTTCGCACAGGCGTTCGTAGCGCTCCACTGCCGTCGGCTGGATGCGGGCAACCAAGTCTTCGCGCAACTTCTCCTGCACAGCGAGCTCCGCCTCTAGTGCGCCCTTGAACTCAAGGTACTGTTCCACATGCTTATGGTAGAGGCTGTCTAACTCGTTCAGTTCTTCTTCCAGCTCCTTGATGCCGACTTCGGTGGTCTCTATCTGTTCCCAGAGGCGCAGGAGCTCCATATCCATCTCGTCGCGGGCTTGCTTGAGGAAGTCGATCTCGTGCTGGAGTGCTTCTAACTCTTTGGGATTGCGTATGCGCCCTGAATAGAGGTCAGCTTCCAGTCGGCGCATTTTCTCCTCTTGGCTTTTGAGCCGTAGTTCTTGGTCGCGGGCGGTGATGGTGAGCTGCTGATGTTGCTGTTTGACTCGTTCCAGTCGCTGTCGGCTCTCGTCCAGTTGGCGTCGCATTTTTTCGCCCGAATCGAGGGCTTTGAGTTCGCCGCGCCGTTTCTCGATTCGGGCGTCCAGCTGCTGTAGTTCGTACAGCAGGCGCATATCGGCGTGCATAGCTCACTCCAGCAGATACGAGCGCGCCTTCTTGGTGATGGGTTTTCCGATGTCTTCCTCTTTGAGGTGCCACACGGGCGACCCGCGATGCAGTTCGAAGCAGGGGTACGCGCTCAGCACGGAAGCCGTCTGCTCGCGAGTGGTTCGGCGCACGATATTCAACTCGTTGTGTAGGGTCAGAAAGTCCGCCCCGCGCGGGTGGTCGCGAAGCAGCTCAACGAGCAGATGATAGGTGGACAGCGTGTCGGCGCGTTCCTGCAGGCTCAGCAAGCGCTCGTAGCGCGCTGATGAAATCGCCAACAGCGGGTCGGTCTCCCCAGTGTAGCGCAGGGAGTAGGTGTCGGGCTGGTCGGTGCGCTCCAGTTCAAAAATCACGCCCGAAATCGCCTCAATAGTGAGGAACTTATCGAACAGCCCATAAATCAGGCGCGTCTCGTGATTGAGCCACACCTCGTAGGCTTGACCGTTCTCATCAATAAAGGTCAGTTGTTGGAGTGGTGGCTCGTCCTGGAAGAATCCCAGTGGAATTTGGCACAGCGGGATGGTGCCCAAATCTTTGTGGGGGGGACGAAGCACAATCCGCACCTTGTCTGGCACAGGCTCAACATAGGCGGGTGGCTCCTCATCCAGCACATCTTGGGCGCGAGGGTCGCGCAACTCTTCACGCAGAGAGCGCGGATACCCCTCTGGGTCAATCAACACATCGTACCGCTCGCCATCCTCGTTGCGCAGGTCGGGTAGGGGAGGGAACTCAAACACGGAGGGCACGGTGCGCACATATTCGGGCACATCGCTCTCGCGTCCGAAGCGGTCATAGCCGAACCATACAACCCGACCGTCGCCCCAAAGAGCGTTGACCAGCGTGTCCAAGTCCTCTTTGAAGGTACGGCTCTGAGGGGAAACTTCAAACATCTCCTCCAGCAGGTTAGAAGCGCGTCGCACGCCCTGACCCTTGAGCAGATAGTTCACGATGTGTTCCACTTCGTCGGGGCGTAGCTCCAGCGGCTGGGTCTCCTCAACGGGCATACTGCGGAGCCATTCACGCACCTGTTCCATCGCCAGGGCTGTCCACTCTGTCACCGCTTCGGGAGTGTACCATCGCCCATCGGCGCCCCACACGGCGTCCCCTTGCTCACGGATTACCTCAAACAGCGCGACACCGTCGTAAGGATAGTGCCAGCGCGGGTCGGGCATGAGGGTGAAGTACCAGCCCAGGAAGCCTATCACACGGTTTGGAACGCCCTCGTTGGGATTGTCCTTAAGCTGCTTTTGGAGAAAAGCGGCGGCGGTGTTCGGGTCGCGCCATGCTTCACGCTGGGGGAACTGCTCCAGAGCGCGTTGAACGAACGGCTCCACCTCGCTCCATGTGAGGTCGTTGTAGAAGAGGGCATCCTGCACGGCGCGCTCACGCTCCTCGTCGCGTTCCCACTCGTAAGGGATGGGTTCTATCCAGTCGGGGACGAAGAGCCATTCGCTCAGCCCGATAGCGCCTGTGGAGGTGATGAACAGGCGTTCGGCACTTCGGCACAGGCGGGGCAAGATGGTTTCAAAATACTCGTGAGAGCGCCGATAGCGTGCCGAGAGCTCCAGCGCGACCGCCTCGCGGGGGATCGGTGTGCCCACTGTACGCACCACCTGCTCAATAAACGCGACCAGCGGGGTGCGCGGGGAAACTTTGCGGTAGCGTGGAAGCCAACGGCGCTCCTCCTGAACCAACTTTTCGGGCAGGTTGTACAACAGCGCACGCACTTCGGCGGAGCTGAGCTGGACCGTTTGCAAGCGCTCGCGCACCTCGTTCGCTCGAAGGGGCACGGGACGGTCGTGCATAAACGCCCTAAGGACCTCGCTCGCTAAAGAGTCTACCGCTAACTGCTCTTTCGTGATGGTCGGTGTCATAGCAATCAGTTTATTGTACCCGATGGTTGGTGAAATGTCGTCGGCGGGCGCGTGACACTCCCATCACATCTCCCACCAGAGCCATTCCCAAAGCAATCACGAACAATCCAATACCCATGTCGTCGGGCAACACAGTAGGGTTTCTCCAGCCTGTTAACGCCGCCCACGCAGGGGTAAAGACCCAACCTTGGGCGAATAGGGTATCGGGGTCATCCCCCGTGGCGATAATCAGCATCAGAGGTATCAAGGCGATAGCAATCAGCACCGCAGCAGTGACCAAGCGCACGCTGGCGGTGTTCGGCTTGGGAAGCAGTGCATACACCAGTCGCCCCAGCCCCCAAACCAGAAACCACAAACTGGTTGCGTAGAAGGTGTAGACAGCTACCTGCGCAGTATGCTTCGCCTGAAACTGATTCCACACTGGCTGTAAACCTAACGCCACCCCACCAAGATAGGTGAGCCAGAGTAAAATCAGAAATGGCATCGCTCCCGACGGATGGGCGTTGAACATCCAACGAAAGCCGAACCACGAGGCAGGTCTTGGGGCGGGACCGCTCCCATCATGAGCGGGAATCAGATACAGTGCAACCCCCATCATCATCGTTCCGATGAACACCACAAACAGAGAAGCGAACTGCGCTAACTGTTCTGTATTTCCAGCCCCAAAAGCCCCAAACAGCGAGCTGACAGGCAAAATGGCGAGGTATCCCCCCACGCCAGCCACCACCAACGCTTGCCTGCGTAGAGAAGGCATCACATCGCGGTCATAAAGCCCGACCCGCCGTGCCGAGGCCGTTAAAATCAAGCGAGTGAGTAAGCTGCACACAATCAGCGAAACCACCCAGACAGGAACTTGCCTACCCCAAAGATCAAAATAGCTGTTCGCAATCAAGGGTGCGTACCAAGGAGTAAGCACTGCGCTAACTGCGTATAACTGGCTCATCCCCCCCCCGAAGAACGCAGCTATTTGGGAGGCAGACAGAAGCCCCACGAACAGCGAGAAGGCACCAATCACCACATAGCTCTGAATAATCGCCGCGAACGAACGCTTCTGGAAGCTGGAAACCGCTAGCGAGAGGGCACACATTACCATCGCACTCATCGCCATTAGGAAGTAAGTGGTCAGCAGTTCGGTGATGGTCATCCCGCCCATCACCACGCTCACGGCGCTAATCGGGAGCGTGAGCGCCAGCAACAGCACCACAAACGCCATCGAGCCGACCAGCTTGCCCGTGAGCAAATCCCGCGAGCTGAGAGGCGTTGCCAATAACAGGTCTATCGTGCGACGCTCCCGTTCCAAAGTGATGGCGCTGGCGGTCAAACCCGGCACAATCAGCACGATCAGCGTGGCTAAAATCATCATCAAGGTGATATTGAAATTCACAAGGTTCTGTTGGATTACAAAAGCGCTTGCCCCCGCCCCCGTGTCTTCCAGCGAGGTGTAGAGGAGCATTGTCATCATAATCAGGAACGCAAGGTAGCTCGCCTGGAGCAGGTAGCTGCGCCCAAAACGCACCCGCACGCGCAACTCGCGCCCAATGACGGGGTTCGCGAAAAACTGGGTGAAGGTTCCCTTCAGGTAGTGCCCCCACTCTCTTAGCCATCCTCGACGAACGACACCAGATTGTGCCACGGTATCACCCATCTGTTATTTATCTCTGAGGGGTTCGATTCCTGCTTTTTTGCGGAAATTGCTGGGAGCGCGGGCGTCCCGCCCGCTCGTTGCTTGAGCATCTTGCCCAAGATACCCTTCACGGGCAGGATGCCCGTGCTACCTATCGTGGCTTGAGCATCTTGCCCAAGATACCCTTCACGGGCAGGATGCCCAAGCCACGGTCTTTTCGAGGACTCGTCTAGGTAAGTAGGGTTTGGTTTCTCCTGTTTCGTGAGAGAGATAAGATAGGGAGGCGCGGAACACCGCACCCTGTAGCAGGAAGGACACACGCACTTTGCATAACAGTTCCTTAACAGTTGCCAGTGGTATACTTCTACTGACTGGCAAGTTAGCCAGTTGGGAGGCGAACCTATGAGAAAATGGAGTTTCCTATGGGCGATGGTGCTCATCGTCGGTTTGAGTGATGCGACAGGGCGAAGCACGGGACGCACAACCCCCATCCCCCCACAGGGCGTTGCGGAGGCGGTCATCGCCAAAGCGAGCGACCTGCCCTCAGGCTTCAAGGCAGAGGGGCAACCGGGCGATATTGTGATGCGCAATCATCGGGCGACCTTCGTGATTTCTACGGCACGCCCCGCTTCGGGCTACGCTCCCTATGGCGGACGCTTGCTGGATGCTGTGCTAAACGAAACGGGGCACAACGGCGATTTGCTCGGCGAAATGTTTCTCGGGGTGCAGGACACACGGGGACTGATGGGGTCGCGCCTTCTGCGCGCTGAGAAGGTCGAAATCGTCTCTGAAGGGGGACAAGGCAAGCCCGCAGTTGTGCAAGTGTTGGCAGTGGACGACCGATTCCCAATCGTTGACCAAGCGTTGCGTATTCCGAACCAATCTATGGGCATTCGTGCGGTCATCACCTACACTTTAGAACCCGACAGCCCCAGTTTGCAGATTGAATGTCGCCTGCAAAACACCTCGGACCGCCCGCAAAATTTTACGCTGTTGCAAGGGTGGATCCAAGTGGACGGAATGCGTACCTTCGTTCCCCCCTACGGCACTAGCGAGCATGCGTTTCGTGTGGCAGGGGGTGCGCCTGCGATGGGGCTTATCCAGCAGATTCGTGGCGCGATGCCGTATGTGGCGAGCGTCGGCTCTGGGCTTGCCTACGGACTGTTCCTTCAAGAGGGCGACATCACCTTCTTCCAGAAGGCACAGGACATTGACCTGATTGGCTTGCTGGCGAACGGTTCCACTCCGCCTGGGGGCACTCAGACGGCGCGCTGGGTCTTCACCGTCAGCAAAGCGCATACCGAAACCATTCGCCAAGAACACCGACGCTTCCAGAAGAACGGCGTCTCGCTCACCCGCTTGGAGGGGCAGGTCCGCGATAACGCAGGCTCCGCAGTGCCCAACGCGCGGGTCTACCTGTTCCAGCAAGAGAACGGCGAGGAACGCTTCACCACAGTCGTGCAGACGGATGCACGCGGTGTCTTCTCGGCGGAGGTTCCTGCAGGCAACTGGCGCGGGGTCGTTTTCGGAAACCACTATACCCCCAACGAGTTCACGGTATCGGCACCTGCGACCAACTCGGTGAATGTGTCGTTGAATGCGCCTGCTCAGCTGCGCATTCGTGCGCTGGACGACCGACGGCGCCCGATGCCCACAACCGTCGTCTTTGAGAGGCTCAGCAACAATCCCCTCCCCAAGCCTGAGCGCGTGCGCTATGGCGAGCAGGGCAACTTCGGGCGCTTTGAACGCGTTCACTTCAGCCTATCGGGCGACGAGACGCTCCAAGTGGAACCGGGACGCTATCGGGTCACGCTCACCCGCGGATTTGAGTACGAAATCGCCCAGCGTGAGCTGGAGCTCAACTCGGGTGAGAGCCTCACCTTTGAAGCAACGCTGGCTCACACGGCGAACCTGCCGGGCTACATGGGCGCTGACTTCCACATGCACACGATCCCTTCGCCCGACTCTTACGACTTCTACGACGACAAAGTCATCGCTTACATCGCCAGTGGGATGCACATTATGGTGATGACCGACCACGATGTGAACACCGACCTCAGCCCCACGGTGCGCGAACTGCGCCTCCAAGACCGTATCGCCACCATCGTGGGCAACGAGGTCTCGCCCCTGATGTCGTTCGGGCACTTCAATGTGTTCCCCCAGCGGTGCGACCCCAGCCTGCCCAACGGGGGCGCCATCAGTTGGTACGACAAGACGCCCAGCCAGATTTTTGAGGCGGGTCGCAAAAACTACAACGGCGATGTGATTGTGCAGGTGAACCATCCCCGCGCCCCGACGATGGGCTACTTCTTGTTCTACGGCTTAGACCCGAAGACGGGCTTGCCCCAACGCGCCGAGGGCTACGACGACACCTTCGACGCCATAGAAATCTTCAACGGGGACAACCCCGGCGCCGCGGAGGTGATTTTGCAGGATTGGTTCAGCCTGCTCAATCGGGGCAAGCGCTACTTGGCGACGGGCAACACCGACAGCCACCATGTGCATCGGCTCCAGCCGGGCTACCCGCGCACCTATCTGTACTATGGGCACCGTGACCCGCGCCGCGTCACACCGGACAACCTCGTGGCGACGATGCGCAAGGGCGATATGGTGGTGTGTGGCGGTCCCGTGTTGACCTTCACGGCTTCGGAGGCGGGCAACGGGCGCTTGCGCCCAGTGCGAATGGGGCAGACGCTCCAGCTCAAAGGCGACACCCTGCGCCTGAATGTGGAGGTGCGTGCGCCTTCGTGGGTGCGCACCAACACGCTTCAGGTGGTGGTCAATGGCAAAGTTGTGCGCGAGATCCCGCTTAGCCAGCCCGAAAATGCCCCGCTGAACTACAAAGCCACGCTGGACATCCCTCTGCCCCAAGATAGCGCCAAGGGCTGGGTGGTGCTCATCGCCAAAGGCGACCGGTTCACCGCGCTGTATAGCGCTTATCCGCTCTCCTTCACGAACCCGATTTACTGGGAGCGGAGGCAGTGAGGAACCTCTAACGCCTTCGTTCGCCCCCTCTCGGTAAACGGGAGGGGTTTTTTTCTTTTACTGGCTCTATGCTCCCCTCAAGTCTACAGGAATCTATGTATTCTTGGGGAACTTTCCCCTAAGGAAACAGTAAATTCAGGTAATCTTACTGGCAGGTGAGCCAATACCGACTTCGGAGGCGATTATGTCTAATCAGAGAGGTTTTCTGGAATCCGTAGCGGTGAGGGTGTCTGCGCCCTATGCGTGTTTCACGCGCCCTGAAATGAAGGTGGAGCGGGTGACCTACCCTGTGATGACGCCCAGCGCTGCGCGGGGCGTGCTGAACGCCATCTTCTGGAAGCCAGAGTTCCTGTGGTATGTGCAGGAAATCTGGGTGCTGAAGCCGATACGCCATATTTCGTTCGTACGCAACGAGGTAAACGACACTCTCTCGCCCACCAGTGCGCTCAAGGAAGACTTTGTTTACTATGCCGATAAAGACCGCGCCCAACGCCACACGCTCGCCCTGCGCGATGTGGAGTACCTCATCAAGGCGGAGATTCGGGTGGTGGAGGGCGCAGAAAAGAACGAGTACGCCTATCGCGACCAGTTCCGCCAACGCGTGGAGCGCGGGCAGTGCTACTGGCGACCCTACTTGGGCTGCCGGGAGTTCAGCGCCGACTTCTGCCCGCCCACAGGCGACGAACAAGCGATTGACCTCACGGACGACCTGGGACGAATGTTGTTCGACATTCGCCACGACCTGCAAAACAAGCGTGGGGAACCCCTCTTCTTCTCAGCCCGCTTGGAGAAGGGGATTTTGAGGGTGCCTCAGGAGTTGTATGAGGTTCTCTATGCGAATGTGCCCCCGCGCCCACCCCGCACTAACCCAACCGAACCCATACAGGAGGAGGAATGACGATGCTTTATCAACGCTTGATGGAGTTAGCAGACCGCCTCAGAGCGAAAGGCAAGTTAGAGGAGTCGTTGATGCTGGAGACCCCTGTGAAATGGGAGTTAGAGTTAGACCTGCAAGGGAAGCCACAAGGGATAACGCGATTGTCGGGTGGGGGCGGCCCCAAGAAAGACCGAGGCTTACCAATGCAGGTACCCTCGCTTGGAGGGCTACGCACCAGCGGGGTACTCCCCTACTTGCTTGCCGATAAAGCTGAGTATGTACTTGGCGTCTGGCAAGAAGACGAATCGCGTGCAAAAAAACGCAACGATGCCTTCGTTAAGTTAGTAAAGGAGTGCGCTCAAGAAACACAACTCCCTGAAGTTCAGGCGGTGGTAGACTTCTATACGCACTATCGCGCTGATCTGTCCATCCCTCCAGACCTCAAGGAAAGCGACTACATCGTCATCAGCGTAGCGGGCAAGCGATTGATCGACTTGCCAGCCGTGCGCCAGTTTTGGCTGAAGAATGCACCTGACGTCATGGACTTGGTAGACTCGAACCGAAAGGTAGCCTGTTTAGTGTGTGGACGGTATGAACCTCCTATCCGACGCCATCTCATCAAACTCAAAGGTGTTCCAGGTGGTCAGACGGGAGGGGTCTCGCTCTCTTCTGCGAATGCTCCCGCATTCTACTCTTACGCGTTAGAAGAAGGGTTCGTCTCGCCCATCTGCTTTGAATGCTCCGAGTACGCCAACAAAGCCCTCAACTACCTGCTTGACGAGAACGAGCACCATCTAAGCGTGCGAAATTTGGTGTATGCCTTCTGGACACTCTACGAAACCGAGTTTGATTTCTTCTCGTTCCTGAGCCAGCCCAGACCCGAAACGGTGGAAGAACTCTTCTCCTCCCCCATCACAGCCAAGCAAGTCAAACTCCAAAAGCAAGTCAAACTCCAAGAGAATGAATTCTATGCAGTAGCACTCTCTGCCAGCGGAGCGCGCGCCGTGGTGCGCAGTTTCATCGAAACCACCGTGCCCCGCGTTCAGCAGAACCTACAACGCTGGTTCAAATGTCAGCAACTGATAGACTGGAGAACAGGTAAAGTGGGCGAGCCGTTGGGCATCTACGCGCTCTCTGCCTGCCTCTACCGCGACGCCCAAAAGGAGTTGCGTCCTGAAGTGCCCAAACTGCTCATCGAGTGTGCTTTGACAGGCAGTTGCCTGCCCGACTGGATTCTGTACCGCGCGGTGGAGCGCAACCGCGCCGAACAGGGAATCACCTATCCCCGCGCAGTACTCATCAAACTGGTGCTTTGCACTCAGAAAGACTGCAAACAAAATCAGATGGAGGTGACACTGATGCTCGATAAACAAAATCAAGACCCCGCCTATCGCTGTGGGCGGTTGTTAGCCATTCTGGAGACCATTCAAAAGCGAGCCGTAGACCCGAAAGCGACTCTTGTCGACCGCTACTACGGCAGTGCTTCCACAGCGCCTGCCAGCGTGTTCGGCACGCTCCTGCGCACTGCCCAGAGCCACCTGAGCAAACTGCGCAAGGAGAACGAACCTGCCTATATCAACCTGAGCCGTGAGCTGGAGGAGGCAATGCCCAACCAGTTCCCAACCGCCCTGAGCCTGCACCAGCAGGCACTCTTCGCGCTCGGCTACTACCATCAACGCGCCCAAATCAAACAACGCAAAGCACAACACCAGCAAAAAACTAAATCGGAGGAGGACAACAATGATGAAAATTGACCCCCAAGCCCCCTACTGCAACCCAGAGCAACGGCACGACTTCGTGCTTCTGTTTGATGTGAAAGACGGCAACCCGAACGGCGACCCCGACGCAGGCAACCTGCCACGCGTCGACCCCGAAACGATGCACGGACTGGTGACCGATGTGTGCCTCAAGCGCAAGGTGCGCAACTACATCGACCTGCTCTATGGAAGCAAGTTCAACAAATTGGACTTCAACGCCAACGGACGCAGCTACGGCATCTTCGTGCGCGATAGCGGTGTAGCGCTCAACACCAAGATTGCCAATGCGAGCGAGGCAGTGGGTGCCGAGAAGCAGAAAAAGCGCACCATCTCTGAAGCGCGCGCCGAAGTGTGCAAACGCTACTACGATGTGCGCCTGTTCGGGGCGGTGCTTTCCACAGGCGACTACAACGCAGGGCAGGTGCGCGGTCCTGTGCAAATCACTTTTGCCCGCTCCATCGACCCGATTATCCCGTTGGAGTTAGCCATCACCCGTGTGGCGATTACCAAAGAGGGAGAAGACAAGGAGACCGAGATGGGACGCAAGCCGTTCGTGCCCTATGCGCTCTATCGGGCGCATGGCTTCTTCTCGCCCGCCCTCGCCAGCGATACAAAAGTGGATGCCCAAGACCTCGCCCTGTTCTGGGAAGCGCTCCTCAACATGTGGGAGCACGACCGCTCCGCCAGCCGAGGCTTTATGGCGTGCCGGGGGCTTTACATCTTCACCCACGAGAACGGGCTGGGGAATGCCCACGCCCATGAGCTGTTCGAGCGCATCCGCGTGGAGCGCGTGAACAGCAACGCTGTGCCCCGCAACTTCAGCGACTACCGCGTGGTCGTAGACGACACCAACTTAGCACCGATTGTGCTAACTCGGCTATGTGAGGGATGAACGGCTTAGAAGCCTTTTGGGACGAGACGGCGATTGTGCCCATCTCGGCGCTGGAGCATTATGCTTACTGCCCGCGCCAGTGTGCGCTTATCCACATCGAGCAGACCTACGAGGAGAACGAGTA
Source organism: uncultured Armatimonadota bacterium (assembly GCA_937139515.1). Classification (GTDB taxonomy): domain Bacteria; phylum Armatimonadota; class Fimbriimonadia; order Fimbriimonadales; family GBS-DC; genus CAKZQI01. Next base: position 37,094 of record CAKZQI010000122.1, read on the forward strand.
CACCCTGCGTGGGCGGAGCCTCCACGAACAGGTAGACATCCCTCGCACTGCTGTTGAGGAAGGGCTTCTGAGCCACTCGGCGCTCCCCATCTGGAGCATACGCTTAGGGATTATAGGGCGTGCCGACCTCGTGCTGTTTTATCCCGACGGCACGCCCTACCCTGTGGAGTACAAGTCGGGCAGAAGGAAGGTGAAGTATCACGACGATATTCAGCTCTGTGCTCAGGCGATGGGCCTCGAGGAGATGCTGAACCACCCCGTGCCGAAGGGGAGTATCTACTATCACGCCAGTCGTCGGCGTCGGGAAGTGGTGTTCAGCCCCGATTTGCGTAGGCTCACCGAGCAGGTTATTCTTGAGGTACGAGATATGCTCCAAAGGGGCACGGTTCCGCCCCCTGTGAACGATGCACGCTGTCCCAACTGCTCCCTAATAGGCGTGTGTATGCCCGACCTGATTAGTACCCTTCAGAACTCGACCGCCTCGTACTCCCCGTTTCGTCTTGTCGACTCGGAGGATGCAGGATGACCTATCAATACCTCAACACGCTCTATGTGACACTGGAGGGCGCTTACCTGCGTCTGGACTATGAGACGGTGCGCATCGAGCATGAGAACACCCCTATCAAGCAAGTGCCCCTACACCACTTAGGCGCCATAATGGTGTTTGGGAATGTGAACCTCAGTTCCGCTCTGATTCATCGTTGCAGTGAGGATGGGCGGTCTATCGTGTGGCTGGACGCGTTCGGGCGGTTCAAGGCACGGCTTGAGGGCGCCGTGAGTGGCAATGTGCTTCTTCGGCGCGCCCAACACGAGGCGCTCTCGAACCCGCAATCTACTCTTGCCCTCGCCCAGCGTTTTGTGGCGGGCAAACTCCAAAACCTCTACCGAATGCTGATGCGCACTGCACGCACGCTCAAGGCATCCGATCCTGCCGACTCTGAACGGCTTTACCACTCGGCGCACCTCATCAAAACATCGCTGGAGAGCCTGCCGAACGCCTGTTCTCTGGACGATCTACGCGGGATTGAGGGACGGGCTTCCAAATGCTTCTTTGAGGTCTACGACTGCCTGATACGCGTGCCACGCAACCAGTTCTGTTGTGGCGTGCGTTCGCGCCGACCGCCCCGAAATCGAGTGAATGCCCTGCTCTCGTTCCTCTATACCCTGACCCGAAGCGATTGTCAATCGGCATTAGAGAGTGTGGGGTTAGACCCTCAAGTGGGCTACCTCCACGCCTTGCGCCCCGGACGCCCCGCACTCGCCTTAGACCTGATGGAAGAGTTCCGACCACTCCTTGCTGACCGCCTCGCGCTCAACTTGATAAACCTGCGCCAAGTGCAACCCGAACACTTTGAGGAGCATCTCGGAGGGGCAGTCTATCTCAACCCTGAGGGGCGCAAGCTCGTGCTAACCGAGTATCAGAAGCACAAGCAATCGGAGATCCCCCATCCCCTGCTGAAACAGAGGGTTCCGCTGGGGTTGGCACCGCACATTCAGGCGCGCCTGTTGGCACGCACGCTTAGGGGCGATATTCCCGAATATCCCCCCTTCACGCCCCGATAGCGCCTTGCTAATAGCACCTTGACAACTGGACAAGCCGAACGCCAAGGGAGCCTCAATCCACAGCCTGACGGCTCCCTTGCCCTCTCTCAACTCAGGAGGTTCTACGATGCGCTTTGACATCTTAGTCTGCTACGATGTGAGCACCGACGACAAAGAAGGCGCCAGACGATTGAGGCGAGTCGCCAAGATTTGTACTGCCTATGGTCAGCGCGTTCAAAAGTCGGTCTTTGAGTGTTCCATCACGAGCACTCAATATGAGCAACTGAAGCGTCGTCTGTTGAAAGCGATGGACCCCAAACAAGACAGCTTGCGCTTCTATCGCCTTGTCGGTGGGCGCGAGCAATGTACCGAGACCTATGGGCGTGATACCTATGTGGACTATGAAGAACCGTTGGTGCTTTGATGCGCAAACCTCAAGTGGGGGTGGTTGATGCGGGAGGTGTGCGCAAGGGCGTGTATTCAAACGGGGGCGTCTTTGTTAAGAACTCCTCTTTGCCCCTCCTGTCGCCCCTGCTTGTTGAGGTAGAATATGCCGTTGCACCC
>CAKZQI010000123.1 GCA_937139515.1 uncultured Armatimonadota bacterium
CAGGCGAGACGCCTGCGTTCCCAGCGGACCCATTCTGCCCTGACCTACCCGATTTTTCACGGGCAGGATGCTCGTGCCACAACTTCCTTGCTTCAGGGGCAGGATGCCCGTGCCACGATTTTTCAAACACCCTCCCCTGTGATGGACTGAATTTGTCCCGAAGTAATTCAGGGGCAGACTTCACGCCTGCCCCTGTTGTATCAGATATTCAACCCAGCGATGTAGTCGCTTAGTTCCTGTTGTTGGCGTGCGCGTGCCTCGCGCAACTGCTCCAAGTTCCGACGCGCTTGAGCAATCTCCCGCTCTTGTTGAGTGAGGGTCGCCACATATTCCTTATACAAGGCGGAGTTGCGGTCTAAGGCGCGCATATTTTCCCGAATGCGCGCTTGGTCTTCGGTGATGGAGCGGACTTTCGCTTCCTCAGTGCGTATACGCGCATCGGTCTGAGCGAGCGCACGGCGTAGGTCGCGTATTCGCTCCAACGCTTGACGCACCCGCTGGGGCAACTCCCCACGCAGGATGAGCTCGGTCAGCAAGGCGTCCTCAGCCTGAACTAAGGTGAACTGTTCGGCAATCGGCTTCTCTTCCGCGATGTTCAAGAAGGTCGCTTTCTGAGGCTCCAAACTGAGGCGGAACCGATAGAAGTCAGCGGTGCGGTCGCTCGTGGTCGGCTCGCTGAGTTGCCATTCCGCTTCCCGGGGGTGTTCCAGCACCAGTGTGCGCAGCTTGCTGTCGCGGTTCTGGACCTCATAGGTGGTGGTGCGCACCTCCTTGAAAGCACGGCGCAGGACACCATTCGCGATGTTCACGGAGACCTGCTGGCGCACGATGTCGCGACCGCGCTGATTGACCTCTACCCCGACATCCAGCGCGTAGAGCAAAAACCGCTCCCCGTTCGGCTCCACCGTTTGCATAATCGAGTCGCCTCCATAAGCCCCGTCTAAATAGACTGTTAGCGGACCGTCCATCAGCGTCAGCGGGGTGGTGTTCTTGAGCCTCACACCGAAGAAGGGATGGAAGCGCTGATTGTTCGCGTTGTAGAGCGAGACAGGTTCCACCTCTACGGTGCGGTTGATCACGGGCACCAGCGCCGAGCGCTGGCGGGCAATCGTGACAGGCTGGTCGATGCGATAATCAAACAGCGCACCCCGCTCCTGCCCGACCGCCACTTCGGGCGCGCTTTTCTGCATCGCATCGGGTGCCATCTTCATCATCATCTCGCCTCCCCTGCCGGGGGGCATCTCTCTTAGGGCAGGAGCGCCAGCGTCAGGAACTGGAGGCGCCAACGGTTCGGCAAACCCACCACCGAACCCCCCGCGCGGTCTCAAAAAGTCGGGTTCGCCTGCCTGTCTCGGAGGTGTGGCAGGGCGTTCCTCCTCCGTAAAGTCGCCGATCTCTGCTTGGGGCAGTGGGGGCAACAGAGAGGTATCCGCAGGGGGGGTGTAGCGCAAACGCTTGGGATAGAACGGCTCGTACAAGTTCTGAACAAAACTCACAGGGCGTCCCGACACGAGTTGGAGCTGCACCCCGTTCCAGTCTTCGTCGGTCGTGTTCTCCACGATTGCCCATCCCTGCAAGAGGGCGGGTTGCCCCTGCGCAATCACCAGACGGTAGGTCATCTTCCACTGGGGCATCTCGGTCAGGTAGCCAACCAACACACGCCGACTGCCGTTTCCTGAGAACTGGAGTTCAAGTGTCTTGCGCTGGTTGTCCAATCCACCCCCAATCGCCTGCAGAGCGAGTTCTAATTCCTTCTGGAGACGCTCGTCCATCACACGGAAACTCTGCACCTCGCTCAAACCGACAGACTCCATACCGTTTGAGTTCATCAAGTTGACCATCGTGTCGGATCGGGGTAGCCCTCTTGAGTCAGTCCGATTGGTCGGCTCTAAGCTCATGACCGTTCCGCGCACGGTTCGGCGTCGGAGCTTGAACTCCACTTCGGTTCCGCGCAGGCGATGGAGCAGGGTGGCACGCGTGGGACTATCGCTGAGGTCTATCGCAAAGGCGCTGAGCGTTCGGCTGAGCGGGTCGCGTGGGGTGTACTGCACAGGCAATATCTGTCCGCCGTCAAAGTCCACCACGACCAGCGACTTGAGCAGGTCGTTCATCTGGGGGTCGCGCAGGGCGAGGGTCATGCTGGTATTGCCCGCAACAGTTCCAGAGCGTTCGATGTAGCCGACCCCACTGCGATACAGCACGACGCGTCGTACAGGGAGGTCACTCGTTTGGCAGAAGGCATACAGCGATAGGGCACCCAGTCCCGCACAAGCGAGAAGTTTATTGAGGTTAGTCATCCTTGTTCACCGCCTATTAGACGATTCAGGGGAATCAGCGTATTCCCTGCTGTTGCGGTTTGGGCACTTTGTTTCTGCTCAATTTGCATTGAAACGCTCCCATCGGGTATACTGCGTTCGTCCACTACCGGGCAATACTTCGCGGAGCCGTACCTGTGCGGTTTCGCTAAGGGAGGAGAACAATGAAGAAGCGAAGGAACGCCTCATGGGGTGGATCGTTGCGGTGGCTGGGTTGGATGCTGGCGTTGGTCTTGTTCGTACCCACCACCTGGGCGAAAAATCCGCGCAACGATCAAAAAACGGAAGTGAAGACACACACGGAGTTGGTGAAAATTGAGCCACCAACCCTCTTTGAAACGAACCGACGATTACCTCCGCGTCAGCGGGTACTGGTTCAAGAAGGAGAACCGGGCGAGAAACGCATCGAGTGGCGCATCACCCTGCGCAACGGCAAGGTCATTAAGCGTGAGAAGGTGTGGGAAGAGGTTGTACAGCCGCCCCAACCTCGCATCTATGAAGTGGGTGTCTATGCCCATATCGCCTCGCGTGGTGCGGTGGGACGCGCTGACTCGTTTCGCGCGACAAAAACCATAGAGATGCACGCGAGCGCCTACACCGCTCATCGCAGTGGCGGAGGCACAGGCACTGGGCGCACCGCCAGCGGGATGCCCGCCGGCTACGGACTGGTCGCTGTAGACCCACGCGTCATCCCGATGGGAACCGTGCTTTACATAGAGGGGTACGGGATGGCGATTGCTGCTGACCGTGGGCGCGCTATCAAGGGACACAAAATTGACCTCTTCTTCTCCACACGCGCTCTAGCCCTCCAGTTCGGGCGGCGCAAGGTGCGCGTGCATATCCTGCGCCCAGCTCCCAACTAAGTAAGGAACTGCGCAGACTCTTCGCTCAGAATGACAATAGAGGGGAGGAGGCAGCATAACGCCAGGCAAGCGCAGGCTCGTAGCGCGCTTGTTTTCATCCTTCCCCTCCCGCTGGCGTCGCTTCCTCACGCCCCCTAAGAAAGGCTTCTACCATCGCCTGTGCGGTCTGCTTGTCATCGGGGCGCAGGCTGCCCTCCAGCACCTGCTCCAGCAGATAGTGCTTCACCTGTCCCAACAGCGGACCGGGCTTGAGACCGAAGAGCTCCATCAGCTCAGTGCCTGAGAGCGGGCTACGCCACTCGCTGACTTTTTCGGCGGAGCGCACCTGCTCAATTCGGGCGCGTAGCCCCTCAAAATCGGGGTTGGCGAGATCGGCACGCTGGGCGCGCGAGTCGGCTTCACACAGCACCAGCAACGGCTCCAGCAACTCGCCTGCATCGCGCATCAACCGACGAATCGCCGAGTCGCTCCAACTGGGGTTGTAGGCACCCGGACGCATATGAAGCCGTATCAGTTGACACACGCGCTCGATGGTCGCGTTGGAGTAGCGTAGGTCTTTCAGCCAAAGTTCGGCGATTTCGGCACCGCGCTCGGCGTGCCCGAAGAAATGCACTTTGCCGTCCTCATCCACCGTGCGTGTATCGGGTTTGCCCACATCGTGGAGCAGGGTCGCCAAGCGTAGTTCCCAGTTCACCGCAAGCTCACGCTCCGCCCCCACCGCGTTCAGCGCCTCCACCGCCTTCAAACTGTGTTCCCAGACATCGTAGAGGTGGTACTCGTTCTGGGTACAGCCCACCATCGGCAGGAGGGGCGCCCCAAAGACCGCCAGCAGACCCGTGTCCAGCAAGAGCTGGAGACCCTGCGAAGCGTTGGGTTGTTCCAAGATTTTGGTGAACTCGTCGCGGATGCGCTCAGTGCTTATCACTCGGAGGCGCTCGGCGTCGGTACGAATGGCTTGATAGGTCGTCGGCTCTATCTCAAAGCCGATCTGGGTCGCAAAGCGCACGGCACGGAGCATTCGGAGCGGGTCTTCGTAAAAAGTCGCCACTGGCTCGCGTGGAGTGCGCAGGATACGCGCTTGCAAATCGGCTAAGCCCTGCCCCAGCGGGTCTATAATCTCGCCCGTATGCAGGTTCTCCATCAGCGTATTGATGGTGAAATCGCGGCGCAGGGCGTCTTCCAACAGGCTCGCGGGCTTCACCTCAATCGGTTTTCGGCTATCGGAGCGGTACGACTCGGCGCGCGCCGTCACCAGCTCAATCATAATCCCTGCCACATGGATTTGTGCCGTGCCGAATCGGGGGTAGACCACTGGCTCGTGTTGCGCCACGCCTTGCTGGTGCAGAAACTGGGCGAGCGCCAACGCATCCCCCTCCAGCACGAGGTCCACATCGTTGGGCAGAGGGCGCTTGAGCAGTTTGTCGCGCACATAGCCCCCCACAAGATAGACCACGCCCTCGTAGGGAGTGCCTCGCAAAGCCTCGCGGAGGGTCTGGATGGCGCGTTCGGTTTCGGAATTCACAATCTTAAACTATACCTATGCAGGTCTCGGCTGGTTGTCGGGCATCTGGCTTGCGGTCTCGCTCGCCTTGCGTCGGCTTTCCAGTTTGGCGATCAGGTTCCACCCCGCCCGCACCCAATAACCGTTCTTGTAAGGCACCGCAAAGATGGGCAGATAGACTTGAACCGCACCCGCCTTGGCAATCCGCTGGCGCCCTATCGGTTGGTACTCCGTATCGTCCGTTGGCTCTCGCTCAGCAGGGGGCGGGAGTGACTGGTCTGGCTCCACGCGCGTGCCATCGGGATTGTGCGATTCGGCGGACTCGTACTCGTAGGGCTTCTCGTCCAAAATGACCTGATTTTTGGCATAGGCGCGCAGTTTGCAAGTCGTCAAGTCTACAATCAAGATGGGGCGTTCGTGAGTGGGGGCGAATTCGGGGTCGATGGTGATGCGCCCGCTCGCCATCCATGTGTCCAAGCAGTGCGCGCTCAAAATAGACAGGAACGCTCCCTCGCGGAAACTGCTGATGGTGGTGAAAAAGCGAATAGGTTGGTTGGGCGCGGTGGTGCGAATAAGATGATACTCGGTGGGGGTATCCAATAACACTAAGGCAATTGCGTGGCTCAACCCCCCAGAAGCGAGGTGAACCAGATGAGTGAGCAGGTTGAGCCAGTTCTGTCGGCGCGGTGGGAGGGGAGGCGCCAGCTCGTGCCACCCAATCTGGTGGAGGTAGACCCCATCGCGGGCGCGCCGTAGCAGAATCACCCCACGCTCGGGATGCAACACGACGGAAGCGCGGGTCGCCTGCCACAAGCCGACCAGATGCCCCACAAGGCTCAGTGCAAACGCCACCAGCAGAACCGTCAGCACCACTTGGAGGAAGGGCACCGCGCGCATCAGTTGCCCCACCCACGACGAGCCGTCTCCCAGAAGCAGACCGAGAATGGAGCCAATCAGGGAAAGCACTATCGCACTGCTCAGGGCGAACCGTTTCCAGCTCAGCGCATTCAGGCGCAGGGCGACTTCGCCAAGCGGGTCTGCCCCACACGAAGTACAGCGCGCCTGCAAAGGATGGCAAGCGCGCCCACAACGGGCACATCCCACCTGCGAGACCACATGACCGAGTTCCATCGCCAGCAGGAATATACAACACCTTCCCGAAGAATTCCTACCACAGGAGGTAGAAAGGATGCAGAGACCCACTTCTATCATGGTCATCGGAGTGCTGGGGATTATTTTCGGGCTGATAGGCTTATGCTGTATGCTTGTTGGGCTGGGCGGTGTGGCTCTCTTGGGCGGTATGACCGACCAGATAGCCCAACAATCCCCAGAACAAGCACAGGAACTGGCGATGTTCAAAGACCCTGAGTACACGCGCTATGTCTACTTTACCGGGGCTGTATCGGTGGTGCTTTCCGTCTTGCTCTTGGTGGGTTCGATTTTATTGATAGGGATGAAGAGTCTCGGCTACTCGTTGATGATGGCGTGGTCGTTTCTTTCGATCGTGGCGAATCTCCTGACTACGGTGCTGGGACTGACGGCGTTCTCCGCGGTGTTAGAGCGCCACGGGCAAAGCGCACTTTCCCCATCCAGTCTTATCTCGCTGGCAGTTGGGCTGATATTCCCTGTAGCGGTGCTCATCGTGCTGACGCGTCCGGGGATGAAAGAGCGTTTTGTGTGAGCGAAGGGCGTGAGGAGTTTCCCCACGCCCCGAATCGGTTCGTGTTAGGTCTTCAGGCGTCTTGGGCATTCTGCTGAACCTGCGCCAGACGCTTGTTGAGCGCGATCATCAAGCGCGACTTCTTGCGGTTGCCCGTGTTCTTGTGTAGGATACCCCGCTTGACCGCCTTATCAATCAGGCTGATGGCACGGCGCAGGTTGGCGATGGACTGCTCCGTCTCGCCCTTCTCTGCCAGTTCCTTCACTCGGCGTGTGTAGGTCTTAATCGCAGATTTGGTCGAGCGGTTCCTGAGGTAGCGCTCGCGCGACTTGATGACCGCCTTTTTCGCAGATTTGATATTCGGCATTCGTGTGACCTCCAATTTGCAATTATACCCATCCCCATCTCCAGAGCAAAAACCCCCCAATTTTCGCCCAATTTGCCCAAAAACCCCAAAAACCCCGAAATTTTTAAGATTCCTGTAAGACTCCGCCCTTATAATAGGGGTTAGCATCCTACGGGATGACTTCGATGAAAGAGGCACAATGATGATGCGACTGATGGCTTTACTGGGAGCGATTGCCGTGACGCTGACAAGCGTTATGAGCCTCGCTGATGCTCAAGCGTTCACCTATCAGGGTTTCCTGCGCCAAAGCGGAACCCCTGCCAACGGCTCTTTCAACATGACCTTCCGCCTGTTTGATGTTCCCTCTGGCGGAACCGCCCTTGCAACTGTCGGACCGACCAGCGTGTCCGTCAACAACGGGCTGTTCACGGTGGAACTGAACTTCCCTCAACCCGTGTGGAACGGTGGAACCCGCTACTTGGAAATCCAGGTCGGAAGCACCACGCTGACACCCCGCGTCAAACTCAACCCGACGCCCTATGCGGCGACCCTGCGGATGTTTGATAGTGGTACCTCCAACCCCGACCGTATGGTCATCGCCCACTCGCCCTCATTTACCAACTGGGGTCTGCAGTACCGTGACAGCAACGACACCTTCCACTTCCTCGGCGATGGTATAAGCCGGGTGCGGATTGGTTTGGGGGATGGACTTGTCGGGATTGGCACCGCTTCACCTGCGACCGCGCTGGATGTGGTAGGCACCACGCGCACGACGGGCTTCCAGTTGCCCACTGGTGCGTCAGCAGGGCGCGTGCTGACCAGCGATGCCGGCGGTACCGCCTCTTGGCAAGACCTGCCTGCTGGTGCTAACGTATGGGCTCTATCGGGCACCAACATCTATAACACGAACACGGGCAATGTCGGGATTGGCACAACCGCTCCTGGGTACTTGCTGGATGTGCGAGGAGACCGCCCTTCACGCCTGTTATTTGTGAGCAATACCAACACGAGCGCGTCCGCCGATGGTGTCTGGGCTCAGACTGTGGGCAATGGAAGCTGGGCGGTCTACGGCAACTTACAGGGCACTTCGGGCAACGCGGTCTACGGCAACGCTTCCTCTGCCAGCGGCACAGCCGTGGGCGTGCGCGGACGCAGTGCCAGCCCCGATGGACACGGTGGCTACTTTGACGGACGCGTACGGATTGACTACGACAGCACTATTGACAGAGCCACTCTGCGCCTTCACGAAACCGCTGCCGACTTCGCTCGGTTGGAGTTTACCAACACGAACACCGCACGCAAGTGGCACATCGCGGGGCTCATCGGCAGTGCGGTGGCGAATGACCGCCTAAACTTCTGGAACAGCGCCGCAGGCGACATCATGAGCATTCGCGGTGACGGCACAGTCTCAGTGAAAGTGCTGGAAATCACGGGCGCAGACCTCGCCGAGAAGTTCCCCACCAGCGAGACCATCGAACCTGGCATGGTCGTCGAGATCGACCCTGAGAACCCTGGCAAACTCCGACTGGCACGCGGCGCCTACAACCGACGCGTGATTGGCGTGGTGGCAGGCGCGAACGGCATGCCCACGGGCGTCGTGCTGGGCAACCTACCCGACAGCGAGACGCATACCCCCATCGCCATGAGCGGGCGCGTGTGGGTCTATGCCGACGCCACCGAGCGCGCCATCGAACCAGGCGACCTGCTCACCACCGCCGACCGAGCGGGCTACGCTCAAGCAGTCGCCGACCCCAGCAAGGCGCACGGCGCCATCTTGGGCAAAGCGATGACAGGTCTCAAGAAAGGCGAGACGGGCTTCGTGCTCGTGGTCGTCAACTTGCACTGAAGGAGAGACCACCATGATAAAATGGAAATCCCCTCCGCTCACAGCGTGGCTTAGCACGGTGCTGGCGCTCAGCTTCACCAGTGCACTGGCGCAGGAGCTCTACGAAGACGAAGAACGCCCTGTCGTCGATGGCACCCAGATGCCCGAAGAGCTGTTCCAGCGGTACAGCACCTATCGGGAGCCGAGCCAAATCCTGATGGCGCCTGAGATCAAGCCCTACCGTGTGCAACTGCCCGCAACGGTCGCTCCGCCTCCCCAATACGACCCCCGCGCCGTGGGGACACCTGCCCCTGCGGTGATGCCCATCGGTTATGTGGATGGGGTGCCCCAAGCCATCTTTGAGCGCGCCCCGTGGCACCGCTTATCTGATGGGAGCCGTGTCAAACGCATCGAACTCCACTCGCCCAACGCTACCGCCTTGCGCGCGATTATGACCGACCTCGGCGTGCTGGAACTTCGGGTGTACGACCCCGTCAGCAAGTCGGTCTTCGGACCGTATCGTCATCCCATCCTCAACGAGGACGGCACTTGGTGGAGCACGATTATCTTCGGCGACACCATCGGCTTGGAGTTCTATCTCCCACCCGGCTACGACACGCCCCCGAAGGTACTTCCGCGTCTCGTGGGTGCCTTCTACTGCTATGCCGACTTCTACGGCTCGGACTTTTATCCCCAGAGCGGAGACTGCTACACCGACCTGACTTGTCATCCTGCGTGGGCAAACTCGATTGAGGGGCGGGCAATTGGGCATTTGACGGGCACCACAGGGTGCACGGGGGCGCTCATCAACCGTACAGGAAGCGACTTCTCGCCGATTATGCTCACCGCACGCCACTGTATCACGAACCAAGCGGAGGCGAACGGAGTGGTGGTCATCTGGTTCTACGAGAGCCAGACCTGCAACGGCAAGAACCCGCCCAACATAAACACCCTACCTCGCAACGATGGCGCCCTGCTCCTCAAGACCGATATCGAGTCGGAGTGGACGCTTATGGGCTTGTATGACCCGCCTGGCTCAGGCAACTATGTCGGCTGGGACCCAAACTATTGGTCGAATGGTGGAGGCGCTACGGGTATCAGCCACCCTGCGCTGTTGCCCAAGCGTATCCAGTTTGGCACGAAAACCGTTGACAGCAACTGTTTGGGTGCAGGGTCGTTCTACACTCAGTGGACAACAGGGCGGGTCACAGGCGGTTCGTCGGGGTCGCCTGTCTATGATGCGAGCCGACGGGTACGGGGTACGCTGTCCTGTGCAACGGATACCGATGGCGACGGAACTGGAGGTCCCTGTGCAACGGATGGGTGGTACGGGCGTTTCGATATAGGTTTCCCCGAACTGCGCTGGTATCTTTCTGAACCGGCTAATCCCACTTTTGTGAACCGCGCGGTGTCGGGCGACCCTGGCAACGACGGCGACAGCGAGCGGGGAACCTCCGCCAACCCGTTCAACACAGTCTACGAGGGCACTTTCTGCGTACCCACGAACGGCACGGTGCGCATCGTGCCCGGCAACTACAACGAGCGGTTCCGTGTATGGCGCCCGATGCGTCTAGAGCGCAGTGGCACTTCGGGCATCGTGCGTATCGGCGCACCCTAACCTGACTCGAACGGGGCAGGTAGCGATGCCTGCCCCCAACCCAAACTCTGATGGAGGAATGACCATGCGAAAACTGATGATGCTGATGATCGCTCTGCTCGCTTGGAGCGGAGCCTATGCCCAATCGGGCGGAGGCTTTGACCTCAGCTGGTGGACGATTGACGGCGGAGGCATCACCTTCGCCACCAGTGGCACTTTCAACCTCGGCGGAACGATTGGACAGCCCGACGCCAGCAACGCTCTCACAGGGGGCACTTTCTCGCTCACGGGCGGGTTCTGGTTCACACCTGCCTGTATCCCCACCAACGGCGATGTGGATGGGAATGGCTGTGTGGACGACGCCGACCTGCTGCAGGTGCTGTTTGCGTTCGGTGCGACGGGTGCGAATCTCGCCGATGTGAACTGCGACGCTTTGGTGGATGATGCCGACCTGTTGATTGTGTTGTTCAACTTCGGGAGCGGGTGTTAGCACCTCACCCCCCGCACCCCTCTCCTCTTAGGAGAGGGGGGAACTGAACCTCACCCCCTGCCCCCCTCTCCTAAGAGGAGAGGGGGGAACTGGACACCCCTTCTCCCTTCGCAGGGGAGAAGGGGTCGGGGGTAGAGGGGTTTTGAGCATACCTTTCCGCCAGCATCATCACACCCCACCCTAAAACTTCACAGCAGTTGAACGGGGTCGATGTCCACTGTCAGCATCGCACGCTCTCGTGGGCTGAGCGCACTCAACACCGAGCCGAGCAGGTCGGCAGGCTCGGCATCAGGGGCGTACTTGAGCAGGAGATGATACCGATAGTTGCCCGCCACCCGCTCCAACGGCGCCGAAGTGGGACCGAGAATCTGCAGAAGCGCTCCGCCTACCTGCTTGGCAATCAGTTCGCTCAGGCGGTTCAACAGTCCTTCCGCCTCTCGCGGGTTTGTGTGCTGGCTAACCAAGTTCACCAAGCGACAAAACGGCGGATACAGGAGCAGTTCACGCGTGGCGAGCTCCATCTGATAGAAGCCGAGATAGTCGTGGCGCTGGGCGAGGGCAATCGCTGGATGGTCGGGATTATAGGTCTGCACGAGGGCGCGTCCGGGCTGTCCCTGTCGTCCAGCTCGCCCTGCCACTTGCATCATCAGATGGAAGGTTCGCTCGCCCGCTCGGAAGTCGGGTAGGTGAAGCCCCGTCTCTGCGCTGATTACGCCCACCAGCCCAACTCGGGGGAAGTCCAGCCCTCGTGCAATCATCTGCGTGCCCACCAGCACATCCAGCTCGCCCGTTCGGAACTTGTGGAGGATTTGCAAGTAGCCCTCACGCCCGCCGACCGTGTCTCGATCCAGTCGGGTGATGCGCAGGTCGCTTGCCCTCTCGCGCAGGGTCGCCTCCACGCGCTGGGTGCCAATCCCGAACGGCAGGATTTGCAAGCCCTCGCAAGCCGGACACACTCGCGGAGCGTTCTGAGAGTGTCCGCAGTGATGGCAGTGTAGTCGGTTCTCCACGCCTCGGTGGTAGGTGAGCGATACAGAGCAGTTTGGGCACATCGGCACATGCCCACACTCACGACACAGCAGGATGGGCGAGAACCCGCGCCGATTGAGAAACAGGATGACTTGACGCCCCTCACGCACAGTTTCTAAGATGGCTTCCATTAGGGGCTGAGAAATCACTTGGAACCGCCCTCCACGAAGGTCAATCAACTCTATACTGGGCAGAGGGAGTCCGCCCACGCGCTCTGGCAGAGTAAGCAAGTGGAGTTCGCCTTGTTGGGCGCGGTAGAAGGTCTCGATGGAGGGGGTTGCCGAGCCGAGCAGGAGGATGGCTCCCTCTTCTTGGGCGCGTGCCTCGGCTAATCGGCGCGCGTGGTAAGCGGGGGTGTTGTTCTGCTTATAAGATGGCTCGTGTTCCTCATCCACCACGATTAGCCCCACATTTCGAAGCGGGGCGAACAGGGCAGAACGTGCGCCCACTACAATCGGCGCATGACCCCGATAGATGCGAAGCCATTGGGCATAGCGCTCGGACGGACTGAGCTGGCTATGAAGCACAGCGACGCTCTCGCCGAACCGCTCGCGTAGGCGCTGGCTGAGTTGGGCGGTGAGGGCAATCTCTGGCACGAGCAGTAGGATGGTGCGCCCTGTGCGCAACACTTCGGTGCTCGCCCGAAGGTAGACCTGCGTCTTTCCACTCCCCGTCACGCCGTACAGTAGGAATGCCTGATAGCCCCCTTTCTGGATGGCGGAGCGGAGAGCTTGCACGGCGCTGGCTTGGGCAGGGGTAAGGGTTTTGACCTCACCCCCTAACCCCCTCTCCGTAAACGGAGAGGGGGAACTTGGTTCTCCCCCCTCTCTGCTTGCGGAGAGGGGGGATGGGGGGGTGAGGTTCTCTGCAGACCCCTCTACCCCCGTCCCCTTCTCCCCTGTGAAGGGAGAAGGGGAGCCACCTATCTCCCCCCTCTCTTCGTAGGAGAGGGGGGACGGAGGGGTGAGGTTCTCTTGCCCCCCAACCTTCACCCTGCGTACCAAGCCACGCGCCTCTAACCCCCGTAGAACCTGCAAGCTGACGCCTGTCTCTGCCAACAGATCGCGTTCGGGACGGCGCCCCTCAGGATGGAGCAGGAGCTCAGTCAAGAGCCGACTCTGGGCAGGGGCACGGCGCGCTTGGGTGGCAAAAAACGCCTCTAACGTCTCTGAGTCGGCGATTACCTCCACCCAGTTCGTCTCCACGACAGGGGTCGGAGGCGGAGCCAGCTCGTAGAAGGTGTGCACGAACCCACGCTGGCGCAAATACTCCAAACCAGGGCGCAGAATGACCGACGCCACTCGCCTCTGAAGCGTGCCTAAAGTTGCCCGACCGCCCAAAGCGCGCAAAGTGTCTGCCACACGCTGGGCATTCGCCGAACGCAGACGGGGCAACGGCTCACAAAGCGCATAGACCGCCTGAATGTGGTAGCGCGCCGAGGCTGGCAGGATGGTCTGCACTGCCTCTGCAGGCGAGCAGAGTTGAGTGCGCACAAGCCACTCGCTCAGATGCAACAGCACACCCTCCAGAAGAGGCTGGTTGAGGACAGCGAGTATCGGCTTTTGGCTCTCGTCGGGCGTGGCTTGAGGATGAAGGCTCAACACCACGCCCAAAACTTGACGCGATTGCAACGGCACGACCACACCCGACCCCACCTGAACTTGCCCAGCAAGGGTGTCGGGTATGGCGTAGCTGAGCATACGATAGTTCAGCTCGCCTCCAGCAAAAACTAAGACCTCGGCAGTGTTCACATCGGCGCGGGCATCATCGGCGCGAACATCAGCGCAGGGATGCGCTCCAGAAGCGGGAACGGCTCAGGAGGCGCCAAGTTCGTGATGCGCTTGGGGTCTATCTGCGCCGCGCGCCGAATCGCCTGGTCCGCCTCGCGGGACTTGCGCAACTCCTCGTAGATGTAGGCGGCGCAGAACTGCGCCCAAGCGGTATCACGCGCCATGCTCAGTGCCTTGTTGAGCGCTTCCTCTGCCCTCTGTGCCAGTTCGGGTTCGGGCTGTTTGCCGTCGCGCTTGGCGATGTAGATTTCAAACGCGTAGCTGAGGGCAATCCCCATCTGAGCTTGGGCGTAGTTCGGATTGGCTTGGAGCGCCACTTCACACCACTCCCGACCAATCGGGATGAGGTCTTCGTCGCCCGGTTTCAACCCGTCCGAGAGGTTCAGTAATCCGCGCAGGGTGTATGCAGGGGCGTTCAGCGGGTCCAGCTCCACAGCACGCCAGAACGCATCTTTGGCGCGATCCAACTCGCGGTTGAGTGTGAGCGCCCAGTAGCGTACGAACGCCGTTTCGGGACTGTTGTCGCTCAGGGCTTGCGCCTGCGTGGTCAGCCGTGCCACCGTGCTGGAGCGCAGGTCGCTGATAGCGAGGCTGGCACGGGCGTTCAGGAGCCACTTGGAATTCTTATCAATCTTCTCGGCTTGGGCGAAAGCGTTCTCTTGCTCACGCTCATCGTTCAGCAGCAGTCCTGCCGTCACCCCGCGGATGGCGTAGGTGTAGTCGTCCGCCACTTGGCGGCGTATCGCGGAGTTCGTAATCACAATCACATCGCGAGCGCGCCCCGCCTGCAGGTAGGCATATGCCAGTAGGTTCAGATAGCGGATGTTGCGTTCGTCGCGCTGGGTCAGGCTCAGCGAGTCGTTGATGGCGGAGGCGGTGTTGCCCTCTCGGATGAGCAGAAGCGCGCGCTGAGCAATCGCTTCGGGGTCGGTGCTGTCCGCCACCGCCTTGAGGCGCATCTGGTTGATTTTGTGCTGGGCGTCGATAGCGTTGCGCACGAGTTCGCGGTCGTTGCGTGCCGCTCGGGCACGGCGAAGGCTCGTGGCGACGCGAAACTCTTGGGTTTCAATCTGGTCGGGGAACAGGCGCACCAGTTCGTCCACTGCGGAGTCGGCTTCTTGGACGCGCCCCAGTCGCAGATAAGCCCGAATCAGGAGAACGCGCGCCTCACGGTTGCCCGAGTCGGCTTTGAGGGCGATACGCGCGGAACGCACCGCATCTTCAAACTTGCCTTCTATAAACGCCTCACGCGCTTGTTGAAAGTGGAACGCGCTGCCCTTATCCACTCCGTTATCCACGACGACCTTAATCTCTTTGGAGGCTGTTTGCCCTCCCTCTATATTTGCCACGACGCGCAGGGTGCGTTCGCCCTCGGTGTCGCTGAGGGTGTCCCATTCAAATTCGTAGGGGGTGCTTTCGTCCACTTCACGGAGCGAGCCGTCCACAAAAAATTCCACCCGCTGGACGAGTCGCTCGGTTTGCACGCGCGCCACCAGTTTGACCGTACCTTCCACTTTGGCGCCGTCTTCCAAGTTGAGGCTGATGGTCGCTGGAGCGCGCTCCTGAGCGCCGGCAAGGCTCAGCAGTCCCAACAGAAGCCATGCAGTTAGTTTCACTCTCATAACGGGTTTAGAGTTCGTTTCGGCAGGAATGTTTCCTGCAAGTGGGGCGGTCATCTTAGACTTCACTCCCTGACCCCATCTCACCTGCCTGTACTTTGACGCCCCTTCGTTAGCCCCCGCGCCCCCTTTTGTCATTCTGAGCGAAGCGAAGAATCTCGCCAAAACCCAACCACAGACCCTTCGCTGACGCTCAGGGTGACAGAATGAGCTTTTTGGGTTGAACCGAAGCGCGCTGTTGGGTGCTACTGTCCACACCTTACATCAGGCAGGCATTTCGGAAACTCGTGCCCCCGCAACCCCGAAACGGGTACACTCCATTCCGAAACGAACTAAATAGAAGGAGGAACCCTTATGGCAACACGAATAGAGAAGGACGCCTTAGGCGAGCGCGAACTGCCCGCCGATGTCTATTGGGGGCTACAGACCCTACGCGCTCAAGAGAACTTCCCCATCAGCGGTATCACCGAGCCGAAGTTGATGATTGATGCCTATGTCCTGCTCAAAAAAGCCGCCGCGCAGGCGAACACAGAGCTGGGTTTAATCCCCGAAGAGATTGGGCGCGCTCTGGTGCAGGCAGCAGACGAAATCTTGGCGGGCAACCTGCGCGACCAGTTCCCCACCGACATCTTCCATCAGGGCGCGGGCACTTCGTTCCATATGAATGTCAACGAGGTGCTGGCGAACCGCGCCATCGAGATACTCGGCGGACAAAAAGGCGATTACAAACTCGTCAACCCCAACGACCACCCTAACTTCGGGCAGTCCACCAACGACACCTTCCCCACCGCCATGCGCATCGCCACACGGTTAGCCCTGCAAGACCTGTTCCCCGTGTTAGACCAGCTGGCAGAGTCGCTGGCTCAGAAGGGGCGCGAGTTTGACCATGTGCTGAAGTCGGGGCGCACCCACCTACAAGACGCCGTGCCCATCCGACTGGGTCAGGAGTTTTCGGCATATGCCCACACGGTACGCAAGTGTCGCAAACTGCTGGAAGTGGCTGCCTACGAGGTAGAGGAGTTGGGCATTGGCGGGAGCGCGGTCGGCACGGGTCTCAACACCCACCCCAAGTACCGCTTCCGCGTGGTGGAGCTCCTATCGGAGTACACGGGTATCCCCTTCCGCCCTGCGGTGGACATGCGTGAGGCGATGCAAAGCCAGATGCCGATGCAGGTGGTCGGCTCGGCTTTGCGCACGCTGGCGATAGAAATCACGCGTATCGCCAACGATCTGCGCCTGCTCTCGTCGGGACCGCTGACGGGCTTCGCCGAGATTGTGCTACCCGCCGTCCAGCCCGGCAGTAGCATCATGCCTGGCAAGGTGAACCCCAGCATCCCCGAAATGGTGAACCTCGTGTGCTTTCAGGTGCTGGGCTGTGCGACCACGATTGACTACGCAGTGCAGGCGGGGCAGTTGGAGCTGAATGTGATGATGCCGGTGATGGCGTACAACGCTGTGTTCGCCACGCAGATTATGACCAACGCCCTGCGCCAGTTGGACGAGCGGTGCATACGTGGGATTGTGGCGAACGAGGAGAAGTGCCGATGGTACGCCGAGACCAGCCCCAGCCTCGCCACCGCCCTCAACGCCTATGTCGGCTACGCCACCGCAGCGGAGGTGGTCAAGCAAGCCCTGCGCGAGAACCGCTCGGTGATAGAGGTCGTGCGTGAGCGAGGTCTGCTTGCCGAAGAGCAAATCAAGGAAGTGTTTGACCCGTTCAAGATGACCGAGCCGGGCATTCCGGGACGGCAGGAGTAGATTGATTGAAGATATGCAGGGGCGGGAAATCTACCTTCCTGCCCCTGTCCTGCAAAGGTCACTTCATCAGTTGGTTCAGCACCCGCTCCCGAAGTTGAACAACACGATGAGCAGGTCGGCGTCGTCCACCACGCTGTCGCCGTTGAGGTCTTCAAACACCCCAGACCCGCCGAAAGCGAAGAGAACTCTCAGCAAGTCAGCGTCGTCCACACAGCCGTCGAGGTTCACATCGCCCGCAGGAGGCACAGGCAGACCGCTCGCTGTGGGACCGCCCAGCGCTGAGATTTCCGCTGGGGTCATCGCATAGGCGCGCAACTGCAGGCTGTTGATGTATCCGCTTGCCATCTCACCGTTCTCATCAGCGAACATCAGGAACTGGTCAAGCAAGGCAAAGCGTCCATCAACACCCCATCCACCCGGTGCCTGAACTTGGTTTTGCAAAACACCGTTGATGTAGGACAGATAGGTTGCATTCCCAGAGGGTGAGGTGGCTGACAAGGGTCCCTGAGTTGAGTTCAACATCGCAATCAAACCGCCCAACT
>CAKZQI010000124.1 GCA_937139515.1 uncultured Armatimonadota bacterium
TCATTCTGGGCGCCCCCTTTTGTCATTCTGAGCGCAGCGAAGAATCTCAAAGCAACCCGAAGTAGAGACCCTTCGCTTCGCTCAGGGTGACAGGATGGGGTTTTAGGATTGTCCCACTGCTCACTAGCTCGTGAAACAGGTGGAACCGAGCCTTGTACTCGTTTCAGAATCTCCATCTGTCATTCTGAGCGCAGCGAGGCTCTTCGCCTTCGGCTCAGAGTGACAAGACCCCTCGCTAATGCTCAGGGTAAGAGGTGTCATTCACACCCCGAACCGTCCAGCGTTCCCAAGTTCACACGCTTGAGGCACGGGTTCTGGTTAGTGTGGCGTCCCTCCTTAGCGAGGGGCACCCACTGTCCTTCCACCTCCACGCGCACCACATCGGCGGTGAAGTCGGTGTTGGTGCCCTCTACCGTGCTGTTGCTGAGGAACGCCGAGCCGACGCCATACACATCCACTGGCGCACCTATCTCCTCGAACTGGCGGATGCGCGCCTCGTTGAAGCCTCCCGTCGCCACAATCTGGATGTTGCGACACCACTGCTGAGCGCGTGTGTGCCACTCGGGGGGCAGGTTCCACTCTTCCCATGCGCTGTCCAACGCCTCACGCAGGGTCACTACCAATCGTGGGTTCACGCCGTACAGCGCGTAGGCGTTGGGCAGGCTCTGCAGGCTTCGGTCGACGAGGCTGGCGCTGGTATCGGGGCGCACGCCGTGCAGGGTGTAGCGTAGGGCGGTCTGCTCGTCTCCATGCTCTATCGCCTCGCGATATCGCTCAAAAAATGCCTTCGCCACCGCTTTGGAGGTGCCGACACAGTCGTTGTGGAAGTCCACTAGCGCCACGCGCCGAATTTCGGGGGGCATAATGCGTGCGAACTGGAGCATCATCTCTACCGTGTCGCCCAAGAAGGTCGCTATCAGCGCGTGGGCGGTCGTGCCCCCAGCGCTACCGCCCCACAGCTCCGCTTGAGCGGGCGTGGAGACGATCGCAGGCACCGATTTGCCCCAGTCGGCGTTGTAGCGCTGAACCCCAATCCAGTAGGCATAGCCGTCTATCTGCTGGCTCTGGGGCAGGTCGAAGCGGGCGGGGAAGAACAGAATCGGTTTGCCCCGTGAGGCGACGAGCGTGCGGTAAGTGTTGGTGGAGATTCGACTGGCACGGGTGAGCACGCCCAAGATAGGCGTCTCCAGCAGGGCAAAGTCGCGGTAGCGTCCCCGTATGCGCAGGGCGGGCACGACCTCCATCGGGTCGCCCCCATAAGGTGTGCATTCGCCATCGTGAACCGCTTCCACCTCCAGCTGGTCAGCGGTGTTGATGAAGCGGTCGCCCTGCCAGTAGCCCGTGCATTCGCGCAGGATGGCTAAGGCGAGGTCTAAACCCGCGATGACCACCATCGGCTTGCGTCGGGCGAACACCTGCATCTCCACGCGCAGGTCGCCAATCGGTTCGTCGGGGCGAGGGTTCAGTTCCATCTGGGCGAGCCGTTCCGAGTAACCAGCGAATTGGTAGCCCTCGTGGGCGAGCGCGGTGAGCAGGTTCACCCCGTTGTGAAAATAACGGTCGGAGTATTGCCCGCGCCGAATGCCTTCATAGTCCATTCGCCACAGGGAGGGTGGCACACGCCTTCCATCGAAGCAAGACATTGTTTGAATTGTACCCGTGTTGGTTAATGGGCAGGATACCCAAGCCACGCGTGTTCACGGGCAGGGATGCCCGTGCTACGAAGGATGCACAAGCCACGAGACCCTTCGGGTAAGATTGTAGGCGCAGATGAAACGGATTGAATGCATCATTCGCCCGATACGCTTTGAAGCAGTCAAGAACGCCCTGAACGAAGTCGGCGTCTATGGGATGACCGTCACTGATGTGCGTGGGTTCGGTCGCCAACAGGGGCACACCGAGAAGTATCGCGGGAGCACCTACACGATTAACCTCCTGCCCAAAATCAAGTTGGAGGTGGTGGTGCCCGATGAGCGCGTGGAGGAGGTGATAGAGGTGATTCTGGACTCGGCGCGCACGGGCGAGATCGGGGATGGCAAAATTTTTGTGTCGGAAGTGTTGGAGGTTGTGCGCATTCGTTCGGGCGAGCGGGGCGAATCGGCACTTTAGGAAACTCCTAATGCTTCGGAGTCGTACTATAATAGAGGGGTAGGGGCATCCGCTCCCTCCACTTTCACAACTGGGTGTGTTCGGTTTTACCCTGAAAATACCAGTTTTCGGGGTACAGGTTTTAAGTCGTCCTCAAACGAAATGGAACCCCCTGAAGCGATTCTACGGTCGAACCGATAATACTGTAGTGGATTCACATCGCTTCGGGATGGTATCCGAACTTGATGGAGCGGGACAGCCGACACACCGCCCGACCACAAGGGGGTCTATAAGAATGAGTGCATCCGACTTTTTGCGCCAGATAGATGAACAGCGCAAGCTGGAGAAGCAGGTTACTTGGGAAGGCACTTTTAAGGAATACCTGGAGATTGTCCAGCGTAATCCGAAAGTGGCGAACCTTGCCCACGCCCGCGTGTACGACATGATTGTCAGCGCGGGGGTGGAAGACAAGGGCGAGGGTCAACCCCGAGAGTACAAGTTCTTCACTTCGGAGCTGTTCGGGATGGAGCGTACCCTCCAACAGCTGGTGGAGGAATACTTTGCACCCGCCGCCCGACGGCTGGATGTGCGCAAGCGTATCTTGCTCCTGGTGGGTCCTGTAGGCGGCGGTAAATCGACCTTAGTTACGATGCTCAAACGCGGGATGGAGCGCTATTCCCGCACGGAAGACGGCGCCGTCTATGCCATCAAGGATTGCCCGATGCACGAAGAGCCGCTCCATCTGGTTCCCGAAGAGCTCCGCGCCGATTTCAAGCGCCAGTTCGGCGTGCATATTGAGGGCGACCTGTGCCCCGTGTGTCAGTGGAAACTCAAGCACGAATGGGGCGAGCATATAGAAGGCGTGCCCGTCGTGCGTATCAAGTTCTCTGAACGCGACCGCGTCGGCATCGGCACCTTCAAACCCTCCGACCCGAAATCGCAAGATGTGTCCGAGCTCACCGGAAGCGTGAACCTGAACCTGCTCACCCAGATCGGTATCGAGTCCGACCCGCGCGTTTACAACTTTGACGGCGAACTGAACAAGGCGAACCGTGGCGTGATGGAGTTCATCGAGATGCTCAAGGCGGACAAGCGGTTCCTGTACGAGCTCAACACGGTCGCCGGCGAGCAGATGATTAAAATCGGGCGGTTCGCGCTTATCTACACCGATGTGGTGGTCATCGCCCACACCAACGAGTACGAGTACAACGCCTACTTCTCCAACAAAGAGAACGAGGCGATGATCGACCGCATGTTCGTCGTCAAAGTGCCCTACAACCTGCAAGTGTCGCAAGAGGTGCGTATCTACGAGAAACTCATCCAGCAATCCCAGTGGAGCGACGAGACCCAAGACCTGTCCAAAGTGCATATCGCCCCGCACTCGCTGAAAGTCGCTGCGATGTTCGCCGTGCTGAGCCGACTGAAACCGCCCAAGAAGAGCGGAATGTCGCTGATGACCAAGATGAAGCTCTACGATGGTGAGCGTCAGGTCGGCGATTGGGACCACCGCCATGTGAAGGAACTGCGCGAAGAGTACACCGACGAGGGCTTGAACGGCGTCTCGCCCCGATTTATCCTGAACCGTCTCTCGGCAACGATGGTGCGCGGACGCGAGTGTATCACCCCGATTGATGTCCTGCGCTCTATTCGCGACGGGTTGACCGAGTACACCAGCAACGAGGAAGAACGCAAGAAACTGCTGACCTTCTTGGACGATGTGCGCAAGGAGTACGACGAGCAAATCAAGAAGGAAGTCCAGCGGTTCTTCGTGTACAGCTATGAGGAAGCGGCGCACACCCTGCTTGAGAACTACCTAGACAATGTGGACGCCTATTGCAACAAGACCAAAGTGCGCGACCCGATTACCAACGAGGAAGTCGACCCCGACGAGAAGCTGATGCGCAGTATTGAGGAGCAGATTGGCGTGTCGGAGAACGCCAAGCGCGAGTTTCGTGAGGGGATTATGCGCTCGGTGGCGTCGCTGGCACGGCGCGGCGTGCGATTTGAAATCGGCAGCGACGAGCGCCTGCGTGAGGCGATTGAGCGCAAGCTGTTCGCCGACCTGAAGGACATCGTCAAAATCACCACTTCGGCCCGCACGCCCGACCCCGAACAACTGCGCAAAATCAACGAAGTGATTGACCGTATGGTCAGCCAAGGGGGTTATTGCCCGACCTGCGCCAACGAGACCCTGCGCTATGTGGGCACCCTCTTGAATCGTTAGCCGAGGCTATTGGGGGCTGAGTCAAGAGGCGGGGGCATCCCAGCGATGCTCCCGCTTTCGTGTTTTTCAGTAATGCCCTCACCCCCTAACCCCCTCTCTGTAAATGGAGAGAGGGAAGCCTGACAAGGGTACATCACTTGAGTTCAAAACATGCTGACCCACCCCTACTTTGACGCCGTTCATTAGCCCCAGCGCCCCCCCACTGTCATTCTGAGCGAAGCGAAGAATCTCCAAGAAACCCAAAGCAGAGACCCTTCGCTGACGCTCAGGGTGACAGGGTGGGTTTTTCGGGTTGAACCGAAGCTCGCTGTTCGGTGCTACCGCCTGCGTCTAAAAGTGGCAGGCTTTTTGCAAATTTGAACTCAACAAGCGTACCCCTATCAGGGGGACACAGGGGGGAGAGGTTCAAATCCCCCCTCTCTTGCAAAGAGAGGGGGGCAAGGGGGGTGAGGTTTACTTCTTGCGACGGCGCAGAGCCAACAGACCTGCCAGACCCGCGCCCAGCGCAATCATGCTCGCAGGCTCAGGGATGAGTACACCCTCGATGCGGAACGATAGGTCGGCGGCACTACCGAAAACATTCTGACCAGGAACTGGGTTATTACCGACTCCGAATCCCCCGCCAGGGTTGTGAAAGAAGTGCTGACTTCCGCTGACGGGGGTCGTGCGCAGCCAGTACCACTGACCTCCGCCGCCTCCGAACGGGCGCCGAACCCATGCGCTAATCCAGTAGTTGCCCGGCGTCAGGGTGAAGAGGGGGTTCACACCATCGCCAAACACGAGGTTCGGTCCGTGCCCTGCCGCAGGCGAGACGGTCGCAGAAGCCACCACAGTTGCACTGGCGCTGGGCGCGTCCAGAATGCGCAGTTCAAGAGATGTGGTGA
Organism: uncultured Armatimonadota bacterium; assembly: GCA_937139515.1. Taxonomy (GTDB): domain Bacteria; phylum Armatimonadota; class Fimbriimonadia; order Fimbriimonadales; family GBS-DC; genus CAKZQI01. The sequence continues at coordinate 5,197 of CAKZQI010000124.1, forward strand.
AGTTTGAATTGCCCCTCTCCGTTCCGGGAATGGTCACGCGCGTAACAATCCAGCCGGGCGCCCCCACAGTGAAGTCGTCGAACTCGTAGGTGGAGAAGTTGGGAAAGTCGGTAAAGTCTTGCGCGACCGCTCCACTGCTGGTTCCATCGTAAGCCTGGTCGTACAGGACTTGCGCTGTAGCATTCGTCAAAATCAGGGCTGCTATGGCAGCCATACTCAGCAATCGCTTCATCATTAGTGCCTCCTCTCAAAAGTTTTTGGTGTGCCGTCCGCACAC
>CAKZQI010000125.1 GCA_937139515.1 uncultured Armatimonadota bacterium
TGTGGTTGGCGTTCTGGAAGAAGACCGAGTCGTAAGCCCCGCCGGGCACATTGAAGCCGGGGTCGTACCCCTCTTCTATCAGCGCCCACGCCTTCTGCTCCTCTTTTGCCTTGCTTTCGATGAAATCCACAATATCAGGATGGTCCACATTTAGCACGACCATCTTGGCGGCGCGTCGGGTCTTGCCCCCGCTCTTGATAACGCCCGCAAAGGCATCGAACCCACGCATAAACGACACAGGACCTGAAGCGCGCCCCCCGCCCGATAGGAGTTCCTTAGAACCCCGAATATTGGACAGGTTAGAGCCAGACCCCGAACCGAACTTAAAAATCATGCCTTCGGTCTTCGCCAGTTCCAAGATAGACTCCATAGTGTCTTCAACAGATACAATGAAACACGCCGAGCACTGGGCGCGAGGCTCAATCCCGACATTGAACCAGACAGGGCTATTGAACGCGCCGTATTGGTGCAGAAGGAGGTACTTGAGTTCGTCCTGAAAGGCTTGGGCATCTTCTTCAGAGGCGAAGTAGTTCATCGCCCGTCCCCATTCGGTGAGGGTGTTCACCACGCGCCCGATGACTTGGCGCACGCTGGTCTCCCGCTCGGGGGTGCCGACCGCCCCACGGAAGTACTTAGACACCACCACATTCGTTGCCAGTTGCGACCAGAAAGCGGGCAGTTCCACATCCTTCTGTTCGAACACCACCTCGCCCCGCTCGCCCGTGATAATCGCTGTGCGTCGTTCCCACTGCACAGTGTCAAACGGGTCTACACCGGGCTGGGTGAAGTGGCGCTCAATATGAAGTCCTTTCCCGCGATTGATGTTGTCAAACTTTTCGCGTGGGATATAGCCGTAGCGCCGTTCGGGGGTAGGCTTGGGTTTACTGCGTGCCATGTCCATAGCGACAGTGGCAGAACCGTTTGTTTCAATCAATGACTGCTGGATAAGACCTTCCTCTGGATTATGCATCGTTGTCCTCCCTCTGATTTACTCACTGCGTTGTGGTTTGCGTTGGATCCGATTCAGCATTTGAACGACCTTGCTGAACTGTTGGGGGTCTTGAAACTCTTCGTAGACCGACGCAAAGCGCACATAGGCGACGGGGTCAATCTTGAGCAGTTTCTCCATCACCATTCGCCCGATTTCCATACTGCTGATTTCCGACTCGATACGGCTTTGGATTTCTTGTTCAATCTCATCCACCGCTTGTTCTAAGGTCGCCATACTCACGGGGCGTTTTTGGCAAGCGACCTTCATGCCTTGCAGAATCTTAGTGCGGTCGAACGGCTCACGGCGGTTGTCTTTTTTGACCACCATCAGGGGGCGCTCTTCAAAGCGTTCAAAGGTGGTAAAGCGTCGTCCACAGGCTAAACATTCCCGCCGTCGGCGGATGACACGCCCTTCTTGCGTTGGGCGAGAGTCGATGACATGGTCCTCATCCTTCGTGCAGTATGGACAGCGCATATCTCGCCTCACAAGCCACATATTCGGGACTACACATCGGTTTACCCCAACATCTTGTGGCTGGCTATATTATAGCACATTTTGCCAGTTTTGTCAAGAGGGGGAGGAGGGTGTTTCAAAAAATCGTTCGCTTTCTTCGCCCTTAGCCATTCTCCCAACAGTAGGAAACGCCACAAAACTGTCCCCCAATCGCCCAAAGTCTTGCGCGGGCAGGAAAGACGAGACGTCCTGAAATTGTCGCTCTTTCCAAACAGTCCCGCAAAGTCCATCAGGTACAATATCTGCACTCTGGAGGTCTATGATGCGGTGGATGGTGAAACTGTTAGCTGTTGTTCTAATCCCTTCGCTTTCCGTGGTCTATGGTTCGGAGGCGCGCGACCGTTATGAAAGCGCGCTCCAAAAGCACGGAGGCAACGCTTATAAGCAACTGCTCACACAAGGCTTCAAAGTGGAATACGACATCACTCGCGAGTACGGCGGTAAAAGCGAGGCAAAGCGCACCGAGTACCGACGCGATAGCCTCTGGCGCACCGATAACAAAATCGGCAACCACAGTGAGGTCGTCGCCTTTGATGGCACGAAAGGCTGGCATCGGCGAGACTACCTTGTCGGAAGCCTTGCCCAAGAAGAGGCGAACGCACGCCAAGACATCCAGTTTATGAACTTCTGGTCTATCCCGCGCTGGACGCAGTTCGCCACAGTCGCTGGTGGCGCGCCCGCCCGCTTGGCAGATGGACGCACCGCCTACCGTGTTACCTTTGAGTTCCCCGTGCCTGAACGCCATCAGCGACTTCCCAAGCGCCCCGACAACAAGTTCTATTGCTATCTTGATGACGAAAATCGCATCATCGGCATAGAGTACGAGCAAGTAGACTACGAGACCGACGAAATCGCCCGAATTGTGCAGTCTTACCAGTCGTTCCGTGAGATAGAGACCCCGCTGGGCAAACTTTTAGTGCCGAACGAAATCCGCATCTATGCGGGCGGAACCCATACGACGACCCTCTTCGTGCGCAATCTGGATACCCAAACCCCCGTTGCTGAGAGCCTGTTTGAGCGACCACAATCGGAAGTGCCCGCGATTGTGCGCGAGAAGCTGCCTGCCAAAGTGCCCTTCCGACTGAAAGGCTTCTCCATGCTGGTGCAAATTCACATCAACGACAAGGGTCCCTACTGGGTGATTTTTGACACAGGCGCTTACACCTCGTGGCTGGACGATAGCATTGTCAACGAGGTCGGGCTGGAAAAGGTGCCCGACAGCGAGCATGTCTCGGTGTTGGTCTACGGCGCATTCCCCTCCTACAACGCCCGTGCCAAGAGCATTCGGATTGGCGACGCCGAACTGCGCGATGTGGAGGTCTCCGTCGGACCCGTGCGCCTCACCCCGCTGGGAGGCGACCGCTTGGACGGTAAGCCGATTATCGGGCTATTGGGGCGCGAGACCCTCGCTGCGTTTCAGACCACGCTCAACTTCGCCGAGCGCACCGTGACTTTTGAACCGCCCGACGCAGAACTGCCCCAAGGGACGGTCATCCCTTACGAGACCTTCGGCAACCACATTTTGGTCACGATGGGCATCGGCGACAAGCAACAGATACGAATGATTGTGGACACAGGCGCCGCTGCGAACCTGCTCCCGCCTTCTTACAAACCGCTTAAGGAAGAGGGCGCTTGGATGAATATGGACCAGTGGTACAAGCGCATGGGCGAGATGTTTCAAGCAGACGATTACGGCTTCGTCACCGAGACGATGCGCGTCTACCGCCTCCGCAAGATGACGCTGGGACCGCTGAAGTTTGAGAACCAGTTCGCCTTCCAACAGTTCGCTGAAGGGGCGCGCCCCGACTCGATTATCGCCTCCAAGACCAAGCACGGCTTGCTGGGCATCCCTGCGATGCGCCACTACAAGGTGACCTTCAACTACTTCCGCGAGGTGATGGTGTGGCAACCCAACACCGCGGAAGAGCGCTCCGCCGATAACGCTGGCTACGGCATCTGGTGGCGCAAACAAGGTAAAGAGATTCTCATAGACTGGGTAATGCCCCTCAGCGACGCGGAGCTGGCAGGTGTCAAGAAAGGCGACAAAATCGTGCTGGTGGATGGGCAATCGCCTGCCAACTGGAGCGAGAAGCAACTGGTAGACCGCCTATCCTACACCAAGCCCGGACGCCCCTTGAAGCTCACTGTGGAGCGCGCCGACAAGCGCTTGGAGTTCAACCTAACTGCGCTAACCTACGAGCTGTAGTCTAAGCGCTTGTGTCTTGGGCACCTTGCTGGGAGCTCGGGCGTCCTGCCCGCTTGGGGCTCAGGCGTCCCGCCCATCACGCCGTTGGTAGCAGATTTTTTCGGAGATTCTTCGCTTCGCTCAGAATGACAAGATGGGAGGTCACAATCACGAGGGCTTTGATACCTCCTGTTTCACCAAGTAGAGTGCCGTTAGGCAACCCGAACTCCCCACCTTGTCACCCTGAGCGACAGCGAAGGGTCTGGGCTTTGAGTGATGTGGAGATTCTTCGCTTCGCTCAGAATGACAATCCCTACCCTGTCACCCTGAGCGAAGTGAAGGGTCTCTGCTTTGGACTTCGTTGAGACTCTTCGCTACGCTCAGAATGGCAGAGTAGGATAGTATGGAAATGATAGGGTTGAGTACCTACTGGTGGACAAGATGTCCCTACCGCTAAGGCATAATCCCTTGGAGTGCGGGCGAGACGCCCGCACTCCCAGCAGATTCCTGCCCACTCCGAGTTCGGCAACTCAGGTATAATCTCTTTGCTATGGAAACACGCGAGACCCGTTCAATCAACACCCCTGCGAATGGGCAGGAGTCGCAAAATCGCTATGAGGTTCAAAAAGCCACCTGGCGCGTCAAGGTCGGTCTGGCGGAGATGCTCAAGGGTGGCGTGATTATGGATGTGGTGAACGCAGAGCAGGCGCAGATTGCCGAAGAGGCAGGAGCGGTCGCGGTGATGGCGCTGGAGCGTGTGCCCGCCGACATCCGCCGAGAGGGCGGGGTGGCGCGCATGTCCGACCCCCTGATTATCCAAGAAATCAAGCAAGCGGTCACGATACCCGTGATGGCGAAATGCCGAATCGGGCACTTCGCTGAGGCGATGATTCTGGAAGCGCTCGGTGTGGACTTCATCGACGAGAGCGAGGTGCTCACTCCCGCCGATGAAGAGCATCATGTGAACAAGCACGCTTTCAAAGTGCCGTTTGTGTGTGGGGCGCGCGACTTGGGCGAGGCACTGCGCCGTATCGGCGAGGGCGCGGCGATGATGCGCACCAAAGGCGAGGCTGGCACAGGCAACATCGTGGAGGCAGTGCGCCATATGCGGGCGATTATGCGCGACATCCGCCGTATCCACAGCGCACCCGAAGACGAACTGATGAGCATCGCCAAGCAACTCCAAGCCCCCTACGACCTCGTGGTGGAGATTCACCAAACAGGGCGCCTGCCCGTGCCCAACTTCTCGGCGGGTGGGATTGCAACCCCAGCCGACGCCGCGCTGATGATGTGGCTGGGTGCCGAAGCGGTGTTCGTCGGCTCGGGCATCTTCAAGTCGTCCGACCCACGCCGACGCGCCAAAGCGATTGTGGACGCCGTCACCTACTACTGCGAGCCTGAGGTGCTGGCAGAGGTCTCCAAAGGTTTGGGCGAAGCGATGCCCGGCTTGGATGTGCGCAAGCTTGCAGAAGAAGAGCTCATGGCAGTCCGAGGCTGGTGAAAGTGAATGGCAGTCGCGCAGGCAGGGCGCATCAGTGCCGAGACCTTTGCCCAGCATTACGCTGGCAGAGGGCGCGCCGAGCTTATCCACGGTGAGGTTCACGAAATGTCGCCCGCCCTGCCCCCGTAGAGGTACCGAGTGAACGATGAGTATCTGCGTTGGTGTCTTGGCTTTACAAGGCGATTTTGAGAAGCACGAGGCAATGCTGGAGCGCCTCGGCATAGCGCACCGCCAAGTGCGTAAAGTAGCAGATTTGGAGGCGGTGGACGCGCTCATCCTGCCCGGTGGGGAAAGCACCACGATAGGCAGGCTGATGGCACGCTACGGCTTGGACTGCGCCATTCGCCAGCGCGCCGAGGCAGGAATGCCCCTCTACGGAACTTGCGCTGGCATGATACTGTTGGCGAAAGAGATTGTGGGCAGTCAGCAGGACCAACTGGGATTGATGGACATCACCGTCCTACGCAACGCCTTTGGAAGCCAGATAGACAGCTTTGAAGCCCCTCTCCCCTTCAAACCATTCGGAGAGGAGCCTGTGACGGCGGTGTTCATCCGCGCGCCGATTGTGCAAAGTGTGGGAGAGGGCGTTGAAGTACTCAGCACCTTTGAAGACAAGATTGTGGCAGTCCAACAAGGCAACCTGCTGGCGACCGCCTTCCACCCCGAACTGACCGACGACACACGCATTCACGAGTATTTTGTGGGGCTAGCTCGGAAAAGCAAGTAGGTTTTCTTGAGTCTAAGCCGTTGACGCTCGGCACGCAAGGGCTTTGGGCAGGGTGGTGGGGGTGCGCCCGATGCTCGTACCAGTTCCGTATGCTCCGTACGCAAAACCAATCCACCACAGGAACTACCACAAAGTCGGATGGTTTATTCGGCGCCAGAGAACAGGACTGTTCGTAGGCTGAGCGTCCATCTCTTAGTGTCACCTCCACTTTTAGGTACGCCAGATGAGGCGCAGGGTGCCTAAATAGAGTCCTGTGCTGTCATAGACCACAAAATAGTACGCTGTCGGCATCAGAAGCACTCTCACAAGGTGCGCCTTGTAGGCACCGCCCTCCACAACTCGGCTTCTTCCTGCCGGCCACTGGATAGCGAACGGTTCGTTATCGAGCCATTTTGAAAGCCCAGCTTGTTTGGAAGGCTTCTACTGCATCAGCGGGCGGTTCGTCGTCGTTGCGCGCCACACCAACTGATTGCCTTCCCTACGAATGCGACACTCCGCTTCGTCGAGGTAGGCAATCTCAAGCAGTACGAGCGTGCCTTCATAAGCAGGTCTATACGCACCCGAAGCGGTCAAAATCTCTGCGTGCGTGAGAGCGTTCTGGCGGGTTAGACTCTGACTGTACAACCCCACCATCATCCCGACCTGCACGACCAGAAGCCATCTGAAACGCTTCGCCATAAGGCTAACCCCCTGCACCTTACCTGACCAACCGACCTCGCTATTGTACCTATACTAACCTGCCCATTATGCTCAAAACCTACAGTTCAGTCAAGGTGAGGCTCAACTCAGGGAAGAGACGCGGACGGAACGGCTCGTCACCCGCCACTGCCCCGACCAGAGTGTAGCCCTCTTGGCTCCACTGGTATTCTTCTAAATGCAACGGCTCTAAGGCAATCAGCCACACCCATGGCACTTGGTAGCGATGGTACACCTGCATCTTGCGCACGCGGTCATACACCTCCGACGAAGGGCTGAACACCTCCACCACCAAATCGGGCGCGCCATAAACGCGACCCCTTTGGAGCAAGTGTATGCGCTCAGGAGAAAGGTAGACCATATCGGGAGCCACAGCGACCGCCTCTGTCTCATCCAGCACCACGAGGCAGTCGGTGCTCACTCTTCCCAGCGAGTGTTTACGCAGATACGGCTTTAGCAGGCTTCCCAATCCCAAGATGAGTTCGTTATGCTCCCAAGTGGGCTTTGCCATCTCCACGACCTCACCGTACAGCAGTTCGAGGTGGGCGGTCTCGCTCGCCTGTTCGGGCAGGGCGAGGAACTCTGCAAGGCTCAATCGCTTCGGCACTACCGTCGCCATCGCTTCCACTTCCCCCAGCAGTATACCTTTTGCAGGGCGAAGGGCTTGGAAAACAGCCCCAATATGCCCTAACTACCCGACAAGTCAAAGTACTTTAGGCGCTCCTGCTCTTTTTCAGAGCTCGGATACCACGATCAGTTTGTGATATACAACGCTTGCGAAAACGTGCGCCATAGGATCGGCTCCATAAGTTCTCTGTAATCGCCTAACCATTACCATCTCCTCCACTCGGCGCTATCATCAGGTTGCCATCCCTCGAGCCACTCATCAACCAGTTCATCGTACCACCTGTGTCTTCTCCACATAAGGCTCACCTCAGCAGACGAACACACCTGCTCTGCCCCTCAAGACCTACAGTTCAGTCAAGGTAAGGCTCAACTCAGGGAAGAGACGCGGATGAAACGGCTCATCACCCGCCACTGCCCCGACCAGAGTGTAGCCCTGCTCACTCCACTGGTACTCCTCTAAATGCAACGGCTCTAGAGCAATCAACCACACCCACGGCACTTGGTAGCGATGATAGACCTGCATCTTGCGCACGCGGTCATATACTTCCGACGAGGGGCTGAACACCTCCACCACCAAATCGGGCGCGCCGTAAACGCGACCCCTCTGGATAACCCCCACCCGCTCAGCTGAAACATACACCACATCGGGTGCCAGCGCTACCTCGTTCGCCTCGTCCAACACCACAAGGCAATCGGTGCTTGCACGCCCCAGTTGATGCTTTCGTGCGTGCTGGGCAATCGCGGTCATCAGGGCAGAGGCAAGATAGTTATGCTCCCAAGTGGGCTTTGCCATCTCCACGACCTCACCGTACAGCAGTTCGAGATGGGCGGTCTCGCTCGCCTGTTCGGGCAGGGCGAGGAACTCTGCAAGGCTCAATCGCTTCGGCACTACCGTCGCCAT
>CAKZQI010000126.1 GCA_937139515.1 uncultured Armatimonadota bacterium
TTCCGCATTTGCCCACCCGGCTTACGATGCGTGTCATAGAGCCATCCCAGGCCATCGTCGTTGCCGCGTGCATGCTGAGCCGTCTGTCTTATCGCTTCTTCGGCATGCTCGCGCTTGCCGACCTGACCTTGATAGGGGTTTGCGCCCTCCATCGGCTCGTAAGTGCCCGTGCCGGGGTGATAGAAGGCGCACCGCCGATACAGTCCAATCACTCCTGCACCCTCGTTCGCCATTGCATCCAGCACGGGGTCTAAGTGGTCAGTTGGCACGAACACCACCAACTTGAACTGGGGCACTTTGGCGCCCTGCCCGAAGGGGCGTATCTCCTCCAGCCCCACCAGTTGGGCGAGCGTGTCGTTGATGCCCCCTTGCGCCACATCCCAGTTGGTGTGGACGGCAATGTGCGCCATTTTCGCCTCGCAAAGCATCTGAACTGCCTTGCCCACTGGGTCATCGTACGCTACACGCTTGAGCGGATGGTAAATCAGCGGGTGGTGCGTAATCAACAGTTGGCACTGGTGGTAAATCGCTTGGGTTATTGTGCGGGGGGCGGGGTCTAACGCCACCAGCACGCGCTCCACTGCAAGGTCAGGCGAGCCGACCTGTAGCCCAATCGGGTCGTTCGGCAACGCCAGTTCGGGTGGGGCAATCTGTTCCACCAGGCTCAGCACTTCGCGCACCAACACACTCATAGTAGCGATTGTACCCAGTGGTTTTACCGTCAGAGGGTATCAAAGCCCCCTCCTCAGAAAGCCCAGAGGAGGGGGTTGGAGAGTACCCTGCTTAGCGACTCATCACTTGCGGAATGGTACATAAAGTAAAGGTGCGGTTGCCCGCTCGGTAGGTCAGCTCGGCGAACAGGGCGATGTTTTGCCCGTTCATCGGCACGGTGGCGTGCCAGTGGTTGCCGTGAGAATGGGCATCAATCGGTTCCCAGCGCTTGGGACGGAAGTCCTTGTCGTCCGAGCGGATGACCCAAATCTGCACTTTTTCGGGTTGTAAGTCGGCTTTGACCATCACGCTCACTTGGTCGCCTTGGCGACGCGCTTCGGCGGTAATCTGGTCGGGGAAGCGCACTTCCCCCAAGCTCATCAGGTAGAAGGCGGTGAGGCTGTTCAGCACGCGGTTGAAATCGCCTAGCCCGTGCCCACCGTTGGGAACATACAGCGCATATTTTCGCTTGGAGGGTAGGTCGTCAAAGTAGAAGCGCGCTGCGTCGGTCGCCCAATAGGGGTCGTTCGCGCCGTTGATAATCAGGATGGGCATTGTGTAGCGCTCGCGGTACGAGTAGGGGTCGACCCAGCCCACCAGTTGGCGTCCGCGCTCGGTGAGCATCTTCTCCATCAGCCCGCGCTGGTAATACTCCGCAATCTGCTCGCTGTAGCGCCCCCACAGCTCCAGTTGGTGAGGCATCTGCTTGAAGAAGTTGAGGTTATCGAACACCATCGGTGCAATCGCACGCACGCGCGGGTCCACCGAGGCGGTCAGCCAAGTCGTCCAGCCGCGCTTGGAAGCGCCCGTCACCACGAAATCTTTGATCTCTATGTTCCAGTCGCGTTTGGCGAACTGCTGAACCGCGTCCATCGCCCGCACTGCGGACTTGACCATCGGAAACAGCAGGGGCCAAGTCGGGTCGCCCGTCTCCCAGAACTGGACATAGGTGTGGGCAATCAGGTTATCTTCAACGAGGTCGGGGCGGATGAGGGGTTGGTTGGGTACATCGTGCAATACGACCGCCACTGCCCCGACCGCCTCAGCCCCGCGCGCTATCAGCTCCAGCTCGCTTCGCCCGTCGCCACTGCCCGTGATGTAGATGAGGGCAGTTTGTGGATGCTTGAGTTCAGGGGGCTTGACCACACGCACGCGATGGCGCCAGGTAAACTCGCGCCACTTCTGGGAGACGACCGTCAACTCTACGAACTCACTATTGAGAATCTTGCCTTCCAGTGATTTCGTCCATTCAAAAGGCGAGGGCGCCTGCACATAGCTCCTCAAGTCCGCATGGGCAGACACCATCATCGCTAAACCCACTGCCAGCCATAGTTTTCTCATCGTTCCCTCCGTGTCGGCAGTGACACCTCGCAAACCGACTGTCCAGTTAGTTAGACGACGAATGGTCGATTCCTTCTCGGTATTTTGTGCCCTCTTGCCGAGGGTGTTTGAAAAACCGCTGGGAGCGCGGGCGTGGCTTGGGCATCCCTGCCCAAGAATGCTTACCGTGTCCGCACCTGTTTTGGCTCACGGGCAGGATGCCCGTGCTACACTTCGTGGCGTGGGCATCTTGCCCAAGAGACTCTCAGGATACTCAGGCGAGACGCCTGCGTTCCCAGCGGACACCCCTGATCCTACCTCGTGGCTTGTGTGCTTCGCTACACGGGCAGGATGCCCGTGCCACGATTTTTCAAACATTCTCCTCTTGCCCGACTGGAGCCACTGTGGGGTACAATAGGGATGGAGGCAGTTTTGAATGCGTTTGATAGAGCGATTGAAAAGCAAGATTCATATGGCGCGTGTGACCGACTCGCGCATTGACTACATCGGGAGTATCGCCATCGATGAAGAGCTGATGGACGCCGTCGGCTTTGAGCCGGGCGAGCTGGTGCATGTATGGGTTATGGACAATGGAGAGCGTTTTCAGACCTATGTCATCCCCGCACCGCCTGGTTCTGGCGAAGTTGCCATCTATGGCTCAGCTGCGCACAAGGCTCAAAAGGGGCATCGGGTGATTATCGCCTCGTTCACTCTGACCGACGAGTGGGTTGAACCGAAGATGGTGCTGGTCAACGAACGCAACCAGATTGTCCAGCATCTGCCGTTCAAGGTGCAGGCGATGCCCGTCGAGCTTTCATGAGGTAAACTATTGGCGATGGAGAGACCCGCAGGCTTTCGTGCCATCCTGTTTGATATTGATGGCACTCTCATAGACACGGTCGCTCTGATTGTGAGCGCATTAGACCACACCTACCGTAAGCATCTCGGCATTCAGCTGCCCTCTCAAGAGATACGAAGGCTCATCGGGCTACCGCTCAAGGTGCAGATGCATTATCTGGATGACCGAGTCGACCGCCCGATTGACCACGAGATTCTGGAGCATGACGAGATTGCCTACTACCAAGCCAACCGCCACCGCGAACAGCCAATCGAGCAGGCGTTAGAGGCGGTGCGCACCGCTTATCAGCGTGGGTTCGCTGTGGGCTTGGTAACTTCTAAGAACCGAGCGGAGTTAGCCTTCAGCTGGGAACGGTTAGGGCTAGACGGTTGGGTCGATGCGGTGGTCACCGCCGACGATACCGAGCGCCACAAACCGAACCCAGACCCTGTTTTGAAAGCACTGGAATGGTTGGGGGTGCCCACCGAGCAGGCGATTTATATCGGAGACACGGTGTTTGACCTAAGTTGTGGACGCTCCGCAGGCACACAGGTCGCCGCGATCGGCTGGGGCGCTCATCTGCCCGAAGACCTGCGCTCGGCTCAACCTGACTGCTATTTTGAGACGCCCGCCGACCTGTTAGAATGGGCACAGCAGGTTCCTTTGATTGACGACGATGGCAAGGCGAAAAAAGACGATTTCCGAGACCGACACTCCCCCTTCAGCGCTGTCCGAACCGACACCGGTTGAGACACCTAATCGCGCACGACGCACCCGAAAAACTGGGCAGACGGTTCCCACCCCTGAAGGAGAGCAGGCTGTAGAGACATCATTGGCAGAGGCGCCCCAGCCCAAGCTGACACGCCGTCGCACGCGCCGCAAAGCGGAGAGTGTTGAAACCTCTGTTCCAATCTCTGTTGGGACTTCTGAAGAGGGTGAAGCGAACCTCGCCCCCCCGTCCCCCCTCTCCGCAAGCAGAGAGGGGGGAGAAACCCTCGCCCTCCCCAGCCCTCCCTCTCCCAGCGCTGTGGGCGAGGGAGGGAGCCAACTACTCCCCTCTCCCGCAGCGTCGGGAGAGGGGGCGGGGGTGAGGGCAACCGAAAACCTCACCCCCCCGTCCCTCCTCTCCGCAAGCAGAGAGGAGGGAGAGCCGAGTTCCCCCTCTCCGTTTACGGAGAGGGGGTTAGGGGGTGAGATGGGATCAGCCGCGATCACAGCCGATTCGGCAGAACCCACCTCAAAACCGAAACGCACACGAAGGCGCAAAAAGACCCCTACCGAAGAAACTGCAAGCGCTGAAACGACAGTGGAGACCGTCTCTGCCGGGCCAGCGGAAGCAACTGTAGCGCCAGAGCCGCCAGTCGCACCTGAGGCTCCAACGACTGGTCGTGCCAAGAAACGCCCCCGCCGACGCAAGAAAGCGGAGCCAGAACCTGCTGCGGAAGCTGTCGTGGAAGCAGTGCCCCCAGCACCTGTAGAAACGGAACCCGCCCCCACACCAGAAGCGCCGCCCAAGCGCCGAACAAGAGGACGCAAGAAGACCACCGCCGTCGTGGAAATACCCACCGAACCCGAAGTGCCTCCGCCACCCCCTGTGCGCCATCCATTCGTTCGGATTGAGTTTCAAGGCGGTGTGCCTCGCATTATCGTCGGTGAGCGTGCCTACCGCCCCCAGTTTTTCTTCGGCAACCCGCACACGCCCGAAGCAGCGACCCGCGTGCTCCAACAGATTCAGCTGGCAGTTGAGGCAGGCGTAGAACTGTTCTCGCTCCTCATTGCGCTTCCCGTACGCGACACCGGTGCGATTGAGGCGTTTGACCAAGTGCGCTACTGGACGGCGATGATTCGCGAACTCTGTCCCCCTGCCCAAATCTTGTGGCGGATTGTGCCCACGCCCGTCGGCAACTGGCAACAGGAGTACCCCGAAGCGGTCGTGCGGTATGCCGACGGCACGCTGGGCGGACCCTCGGTCTGCGCTGACCGCTGGTGGCAACAGGCTCAGGAGCAGTTGAATAAATTAGTACAACTGACCGAGCAGGAGGACGAAGGCGCCAACACGCTGGGCTATCATCTGGACTGGGGCGAATGGTTCCAACCCGCTTCAGGGGGCTATGACACCAGCGAGTCGGCACTCACTGCTTTCCGCGAGTGGCTCCGCCGACAGTACAAGGGCGACACGGTCGTCCTACGAGCGTGCTGGTTCAACGGCGAAGTCAGTTTCGCCTCGGCATCTATCCCCACCTATCAATCCAGCCAGTCGCACAAGCAGTTCTATCATCCCCGCCGTGAAGGGCGCTCTATTGACTACCACCGCTTCTTATCCGACATCACGGCACGGCGGATTGTGGGCTTAGCGCAAGGCATCAAGTCGGTCTCACAAGGACGCGCCTTGGTGGGTGTGCCTTACGGCTATGTGCTAGAGTGGCGCCATCCCCACGCAGGACACTTCGCGCTGAGCCAAATCCTGCGCTCGGACGCGATTGACCTGCTCTCAGCGCCATTGACCTATAGCGACCGCTTGCCAGGCGGTACGGGCGCGTTCGCCGTGCCCAGCGACTCGGTACACCTGCACGGCAAACTGTTCATCGCCGAGGAGGATTACCGCACGCCGTTCGGGCGTTCGCCGCGCCTGAGCGAGTCGGCGACGGGACACCATCTGGGGACGGCTCATTCGGAGATGGCAAATGTGGAGGATGACTACAACCCGACTCTCCACACTGCCGAGTCCGTGATGCAGGTGCAGGCGCGCTCGGCAGGTCAGGCGCTCGCTTTCGCTCACGGGCAAATGTGGATGGACCTCTGGGGCGAGGGATGGCTGGCGAACCCGCTCGCTTGGGAACACGCCCAGAGCCTGCGCAACCTCTGGCAGTGGCGTGAGCAGATAGACCAGTCTCCCCCCGAACTGGCGGTCGTTGTAGACCCCGAAAGCACGCGCTATGTGCGGGTTGGCTCTTCGCTGATTGAGCGGATGGTGGTGCAGGCGCGTGAGGCAATCCTGCGCAGTGGCGTCTCGGTCGGCTTCTATTTACTAGAGGACATCACTCGGCGCGAGTTTCCGCCTTCCAAAGTGGTACTGTTTCTGAATGCGTGGCGAATGTCGCGGATGGCACGCGATGCAATACGGCGTCGGCTCCAGCGGGATGGGCGCGTCTTGGTCTGGCTGTACGCTGGCTCGCTGTTCCATGGGCATCGCGACGCGTTAGCGAACGCTCGTGAGACGATGGGCGTTGCGATTGCGCGCCAGCCGTGGGGCAGTGTGCAGGGCACTCAAATCGTCAACAAAGCCCACTCGCTCGCCCGTGCGCTCAACTTGGAGCGTCTTGGCGAACCAGAGGCGTGTGAACCGTCCTTCTATGCGATTTCGGAATCGGGCGAGGTCGTGGGCGAATATATTGACACGGGCTTGCCCTCGCTGGCGGTTTGCGACCACGGCACTTGGAAAGCGGTGTTCGTGGGTGAGCGTGTGCTAACGCCTGAAATGGTGCGTGCCTTCGTGCGCTGGGCAGGTGGACATGTGTGGCTGGATACTAACGATGTCGTCCATGCGCGCCTCCCTATCCTGCACATCCACGCGCACAAAGCGGGCATGCGCACCCTCCAACTGCCAGAACCGCTCGCCCTCTATGACCCCAACGAAGGGGCGTTCGTAATGGAGAGTGGCACTCAGTATCGCCTTTTCCTACAGGAAGGTGAGAGCCGACTGCTTCTGGCGGGCACCCGCACGCAACTGGAGGCGTTGCTTCAAGGCCAACGAATCACCGTCCACCTCGCATCCCCAAGAGAAGAGGAAGTATCCTCGGAGCCAGCCCCCACCGCCCCAGAGCCGACCTCGCTCGTCGAATGGCAAGATACGCTCTTAGAACCGATACGCTTGGAAGAATCGCCCTTTATCGTGGACGAAGAGCAAGACTTGACCGTCGCAGAGCCGATGGAACCGTTTGTTGAGGAGGTTTTTGAGGTGGAGCCAGCTGAGCCTCAACCCACTCCCAAACCCAAGCGACGCGCCAACCGTCGTCGCGGTCGGCGAGGGCGCTCCAAGCAGGCGGGGTCCACCCCTGCGCCTCCCGTTGAAGTGCCAGTGCAGTGGCGACGCCAGCCCGAAGAGGATGGCAAATGAACGGCACAAAGCGCATCATCCCCT
>CAKZQI010000127.1 GCA_937139515.1 uncultured Armatimonadota bacterium
GCCTGTCCCAGACCGACTATCATCTGCCCGTCAATATCGGCAATCCCATAGAGCACACGATTTTAGAGTTCGCCCAGATTGTTCGCGACCTAATGGGAAGCCAGAGCGAGATTGTGTTCCGCGAGTTTCTCACGCCCGACGACCCGAAACAGCGCTGCCCCGACATCACGCGCGCACAAGAACTGCTCGGCTGGGAGCCGAAAGTGTCGTTGGAGGAGGGAT
Source organism: uncultured Armatimonadota bacterium (assembly GCA_937139515.1). GTDB lineage: Bacteria > Armatimonadota > Fimbriimonadia > Fimbriimonadales > GBS-DC > CAKZQI01. Next base: position 223 of record CAKZQI010000127.1, read on the forward strand.
TGAGGCGCACTATAGCCGATTTCCAGCAGCGACTGGAGGGAGGTAAGTGAGTTCGGAACCCCTTGTTTCTGTAGTTGTACCTGCCTACAATGTGGAGCCTTATATCGCCCAGTGCATCGAGTCGGTTCTCGCTCAGACAGTTAGTGACTGGGAAATGGTGATCGTCAACGATGCTTCTACCGATGGCACTGTGGCGGTGGTGGAGCGGTACTTGTCAGACCCACGAATACGCCTTGTGCATAATCCCCAAAATATAGGTCTCAGCAGTACACGAAACCGAGGGTTTGAAGAAGCACGGGGAAAGTGGTTCGCTCTCGTGGACTCGGATGATTGGATTGCCCCGCACAGGTTGGAGCGTCTCGTAGAGTACGCTCACGCGGAAACGCTCGATATGGTGGCGGACCTCAAAATTCACATCACTGAGGATGGGGTTGTTCATAAGATTGGGTGGAGTACCTTTGGTACCCCTCCAAAGTTTCCGCGTACCTACACGATCGCTGAAGTCATCAGGCAACATCCATCCTGTAAGCCCCTCATACGCAGACAGTTTATGCGAGCCCATGGCGTCCGCTCTGTACCTGGTTTGCGCAGTGCAGAAGACTATACTTTGTATATTGAATTGATGCTGAAAGGGGCGAAGTTCGGAGTGTTGCCCGAAGGAATGTACTACTATCGCCTGCGAGGGAATTCGCTGAAGGAAACCTATCGCGGGGATGATTGGGTTTTCTGGATAGAGCAATCTTATAACTACTTGGTGAGTCTTCCTGAAGCGAAATCACAACCTCGTATCCAGCGTCTTCTTAGAGCCAGCTTCCGCAAGCGGCGCATGTTAGCCTACTACCCTCTTTTTGCCTCCACCTTGAAGAGACGATGCTGGGCAGAAGCACTCTCGATAATGCGCAAAGAACCCTCCGTCGTCTGGATGCTTCTTATGTCGCTTTTGCCAGCCATCTACCGACGCTTGGTTTCTTCGTACAAGGTTCGCAAGGACTTTGGCTGATTAGGGGGATGTTGAAGGCCCGGAATTGTGCAGTGTGGGTTGATGTTGTCTCAATTCGCGTACCTGTTTTAGAAGGTGGCGAGCTGTTCGTACACTCAGCGGGTTTGCAACGAAAGGAACAGAGAGAATTAGGAGCCACCATCCCACAATCGGGGCGAAAAGGATGAGGATAAATCCTACTAACCAGAGGGTGGCGAGCAAATAGTTTGGTGCCCCCACCGCTCGGCTGAACCCAAGATGAAGCGTGATAACGATCGGTCCGAAGGCAATCACCGAAGCAAATGCAAAGCCATAAAGTTTGTAAGGCTCCGAGAGCCAGTAAACTAAGCACCAAGCAGAAGCAAAGTAAAAAAACAATATAAATTAAATTTGCTAAAACGACCGTAATATTCTTTTTTATCACATAAAGTGCCGAAGCTTGAATGCCCGTAATTGCCCCCACCAACATGCCCACTGCTAACAGTCCAAAGACCCATAACAGTACCTGACCATTCCACTTTACTCCCAGTATCCACGGAAGGAGGGATCCCGCAGTTAGTGCAAAGCCAGCATAGAAAATCCCGGTAGCGAGCAGGCGTAGGTACATCGTCTCGCTTACCGCTTGGCGCAACTTAGGCAAGTCATGTTGAATACGGGCAAATGCCGGAACCGTGATACGCCCCACTGCCTCGCTCGCAAAGTTCAGCACTGTGGCAAAACGCAGAGCAAGGTTGTAGTAACCTACCGCCTCTTTGCCCGCTATCGGGAGTAGTATCAACGTGGGTGCCACCATGTGCAGGTTGAAGAGCCATCTCGAAAGCCCCTGCGTGAAGCTATAGTGGAGCATGTCACGAAGCAGTTCACTGTTCCAGTACCAGCGCGGACGATAGCGCGTAAT
>CAKZQI010000128.1 GCA_937139515.1 uncultured Armatimonadota bacterium
GTTCTGCTTCATCGTCGGGAGGATACCCGTTGGCGCCCTGATTTTTCAAACACCCTCAGCTTATTGTTGACAGGTTTCACATCCTCCGCGAGGGTGAAATCGGCAACCGCAAGCGTTACCTGTTGCCACTCGTTGCCATTGACCCAGAAGGGTGCCTGCCACCGTTCGCCCTCCTCCTCTTGAATCAGCATCGCCAACAAGGTGGGACGGTCGGTTTTGACCCAGAAGCGGAACGCCTGCGCCCAAGGTTCGGGTTCCAAGCGGATAATCCCGTTCAGTTTGCCCTGTGCTGAGACATAGGTGTACTGCAGAGCCTGCTTTCCGCCCTTCACATCGCGCGGATTTTGAGTGAGTTCCACCTTGCCATCGAAGCCAGGGAACACGAACCATCCGTGCCCTGAGCTTTCGAAATCGATGAGCGAGCGGGTTTCTTCTTGAGGGTAGAGGCTGGTCATCAGCCCCACCACCAGCGCGCTCGTCAAACCCCAGACCGCTATCGTATGTCCTCGCATGCGCCACCTCCAAACCTCTCTACACAGGGATGCCCCCAGCGGTTTCAGTGGGGAGGGAAGGGTGTTGAAAAACGCTGGGAGTGTGGGCGTCTCACCCGCTTTCGTGGCTTGGGCATCCTTGCCCATCAAGGCTAATCCCGGGAACTTGGGCTATCATTTTTCCCTTCACGCCAAGCGCTTTTAGAGAAACCTTAACCTAACCTTAACGCAGGCTTAACTTCTCCTTAATAACACGGTCTGTATACTCACCTACATGAGCACCAGAAACGGATATCGGGGCTTCACGCTGATTGAGCTGTTGGTCGTAATAGCGATAATCGCTATTTTGGCGGCGATTCTGTTCCCTGTGTTCGCTCAGGCGCGTGAAAAAGCGCGCCAATCGACCTGTAATAGCAATGTCAAGCAAGCAGCGCTCGCGGTGATGATGTATATCAACGACTACGACGAGACCTACCCTCAAGCCTATTACTACCGCAACGACCAGAACAGCGCAGGTGGCTATGTCCACTGGACGGGAAGCACAGGTCCTTATGTGAAGAACTGGGGCATTTATGTATGTCCGAGCGACCCGAACCGAGGCGTTGCTCCTACCAACTTCAGTCGCGCCACCAACAACCAAGGATATGGCTATCCTGCTGGTCAGGTACCCCAGTACGATGCTGACATTGACATCCAAGCCCCGCGCCTAAGCTATGTTGGCAACGAGATGATTATGCCCCGTAAGCGACGCACGATTGACCCTGCCCAAGTGACCAGTCAAGCCGCCGTAGACACGCCCGCCGAGGTCATTTTGTTCACCGAGGCGACGAACAACATCGCACGCTGGAACGATACCTCCCAAGCGAGCGGTCAAGCCATCAAGTCGCACCGCAATACGAACGGAATTGCTGTCACCTGTTCCTACACCCCGTTTGATGGGGAGAGTTTCATCCCCGGTTCGGCAGTGATTGTGGCTCTGACCGCCGACCGTGCCCGTGCTGCAATCAACAATCCCGCTGCTGGCAACCACCGCATTCAGTATGTGGAGCCAGAGCGCCACTCGGGCGGTTCCATCTACGCCTTCGCAGACGGGCATGTGCAGTGGCTCCGCTTCGAGGCGACCTTCAACCCGAACCGCTTCTTGTGGGCGAAGCGCGCCTACACTGCAGGCGGTGGTCCTGTGATTGACTGCACCACAGGTCAACCCGTACGCTAACAAACCCTTCTCCCCTTGTGTGAATGCTCCCTTGCTAACACAAGGGAGCATTCCTATTGAAAAGGCAGACTCAAAGGGAGTCTGCCTACTCCGTCTATCCGCCTTAGCGAGAGCGACTGAACCCTTTGATATCGCCCTGCTTCACAACCCCACTATAGGTGAAGACGGGGTCGCTGTCTGGATTGGTGAAGAACGCTACGCTAATCGTATCGGGGGCGCCCTCGGTTTGTCCGGGTCCGCGATTGTCCGCCACACGCACTACAACCACACCCTGCGTGCGTTGAGCGCCCGTACGGGAACGAGCCGTGAGCACTGCAGAACCCGAGAATCTCGCAGTGCCGTTCTCTGCGTCTACATCCAACCGACGCAGTTCGCGTAGCTGGATGTCGGTGAGGGACTGGTCGCCACGCACAGCAATGGCAAGGTTGCCGTGCGTTCGAGTCGGGTTATTGAAGGTAGCGGAACCCACATGGAATTGGAAGCGAGCGTTCGGTGTTTCCGAATCGGGGGCGCCTGCTAACCCTGCTCCTGTTGCGCCCCGCACACTGCCCGAGATTTGGGCATAGGCAAACACTACAGTTCACGAGTATCAGCACACCCCTGAAGGCTATCTTTTGCGCACGATCGCGGAAGCGGGTGAGGTGTTCCAACCGAAGGCGTTGGAGGGGTTCTCGGTCAACTTACAAGCGCTGGTGGGGGAGTAGGGGGGTCTCATTTTTCAACCCCCCTCAGCGCTATTGAGGGTGTTTGAAAAATCACTGGGAGCGCGGGCGTCTCGCCCGCTCGTGGCTTGGGCATCTTGCCCAAGAGGCTCTCAACAACCCTGCAGGCGGGACGCCTGCGTTCCCAGCGGACACATCCTGCCCTGCACCCGCCTCGTCGCTCTTGATACACGGGCAGGATGCCCGTGCCACAATTTTGATACATGGGAAGGATGCCCATGCCACGATTTTTCCAACACCCTCGCCAAAGCTTGACATTTGGTCAGCGGATGTGCTATAATGTTGCACCTGTCCTTCGGGGCGGGTGGAAATTGAAACT
>CAKZQI010000129.1 GCA_937139515.1 uncultured Armatimonadota bacterium
TTAAGGTTGATGATTGCATAATTGTAGTTGCCGATTGGTTTCATTCGTGGATTCACAGCGGGGGAGCAAAGGGAGGGTGGTGGAACAAAGAGTGGGATGATTTTATAGTCGTGCTGAAGAATACTTTAATCAAAAAGGCGAGACTCTGTGTGGCAAAGATGGTTATGAACCACTTAGTGAGTGTTCAAAAGATTTATTTAAGAAGGACGCTTACAATCGGGCACGAAAAATGCTTGAGGCAGCGGGAATAACCGACTTTGATTGGAGTGAGTGCCTCAGGTATAATTCCAAAGAGGCTAAGCAAGCGATTGAATCTCTCAAAAGAATGGGGCAACAATGAGTAGTGCAAAAACAAAGTACTATGTCGCCTCTAAGGAAGTGCTCGAGGTAGATTGGGATTTCGACCCCACTCAACGCGGAATCCGTTTGTACCTCCCTATGGTAGAATGTCCCAAGTGTGGCACTTCGTACCATAGCGACTTCACAGCTCCCCTGCCTGAACCCATCCCGCTCACGATACGCAAGATGGTTTATGCGCTCCTGCGTAGACCCAGAGAACCGCTAAGCGTCGTCACGGTATCGCCTCAAGAGTTCCGAGCCATCGAACAAAGAGTGCGTGTTGCTTACAGCTTGCCACCTGAGCGCAGAATTGTGCCAGGAACCGACCTCGGTCCGATCTATCTGCGATCCAAACATTTTGAACCGCAGTGGCACGTTTACCTGGCTGACCGTCTCTTTTTCACGGGCAAGGCTCGCCAAGCGGTTGAGCGGTTGAACCCCCCGAACTTGCTGTGGTTTCCCGTTTGGCAGACCCGCACGCGCCACTGGGATATCTGGCAGTTAGCGGTTTTGGGGCAGAAGCGCTTGCCTGAAATAGCGGGCGGGCAGTGGGTTCAGTGTGCGGAGTGTTTGGGCTGGAATATGGATGCGCCCGACGGCGCCACTATTCGGTTTGCCGTTCCCGAGGTCGGGATGGAGTTCGGCGATTTTCTTTGTTTGGAGTATCTGGGGTTAGTAGTTTCCGAGCGTGTGGTAGAGGTGTTAGAAGGTTTGGGGCGTGGTTCGGTATTGGGTACTCGGTTTGTGCCCGTGTCTGAGGTAGAGCTGAGGATGGTTCCTCCGCCTTCGGAGGAGGAGTTGCGTCGGATGGAGCAGGAGTTTAGAAAGGAAATGGAGGAGTTGCGTCGTATGATTGAGCCTCCGCCGTTTGAGTGAATGCGATTGGATTGTTTTTCTGGGGGTATAGGGGTACAAGTCTGTACCTGCGACGGGCTTGTACCATGTGGGCGCACGGGAGTATGACCCCCGCACAGGCAGATGGCTCCAGCGCGACCCGATTGAGGTTGCCTTTGGTGACCCGAACCTGTATCGGTACTGCGGAAATGACCCCCTCAACGCCGTTGACCCCTCAGGGTTAGATTGGCTGGATACTATGGCGAACTTCTGGGCAGGCGTAGGGGATTCGCTTACTTTTGGTCTCACCGATCGGGTGCGAGATTGGCTCGGAGTGAACGACGCAGTAGATAAGACCAGTGTGGCTTACAGAGCAGGTGAATACACAGAGGTCGGTGCCGAAATTCTGCTCACTGGCGGGTCAAAGGTGCTCGTGCGCAAGGCATTACAGAAGGGGGCTAAGAGAATAAGGAGTGAGGCACTAGCGATGACTTGGCACATCCCGCGTAATGGCAAACAGTTACACCACATCAATCCGCTGCTTGGGCATCCTGGAGGTAAGCACGCTCTGTTTCCGTTAGGAGGTCTGAACAAAAAAATCCATTCAGGGTGGTGGAACCTGAGGTTGATTGACCGCGCTACTCATAAAAAACTTCATCGCCGAATGAAGCGGTTGGAAGATGCGCTCCGATGGCACACGAATCGGTATACTATTCCAGCGCGAACCTTGAACAATCTGCGTCGGGATTTAGAGAACACGGAGGAATGTCCATAGGTGAGGCAGTATGAGTTGGTTCGGATGGGTTGTTCTGATAAGCGTGATAATAACGGTTGGAATCTTGTACCGTCCTCTATCCAAGTTATGGAGCGATTATTGTGCATACCGCCGTGCTACTCAAGAGCGTGATAGGCAACTCAGGGAGCAAGAGGCGCGGATTGCTCAGCTCGACTTGAAACAAGCGCGCGAAGAGGCGTACCAAATCTTGCAGGACACGACGGTGTTTCGCTTAGTACCCTGCACGACGCCTCTTGACGAGGGCGTCTTGAAGCAACCTCCTGACGATGTAGCGGAGCTGGCGAGGCAGTATGAACGGATTGAGTTGGTGGGAACCGAGTCTGAGGACTATGGTGCGGACGGTCTACGCTTTGACCTGATTGCTCCCTCTGAGTTATTGGAGGGAGCGATAAAGGTCGGGCATTTAGCACCTGCCTCAGATGTTTTTACGGAAATTGTAGTTAAGCCTGGTCATCAAGGTATTGATGAAGTGTATTAGACATTAGGCGATCCCAAGCACTATCCAAGTGTGTTTCACTGGCTCCTCGATATGTACTATACTGAAATAATATATCGTGAGAATGATTGACAATAAAATTTCACATGTGAGGGAGATGAAACGGGTGAAGATACGGCATCTTTTGGGACACCAAGTGGGTTCAGTTCGTGCTTTGCTCCTCGTGGGGTGTCTTTTCGTGGTCGCTATCGGGTTCTTGATAGCACATTCCCAACAATCCTCCTCAAGCACGAAGACTCTTAGAGCGAAACTATCGGACTATGAAGCCACTCTTATAATGCGACGCTATAACCCTGCCTTTGACCAAGGCTTGTGGTACGGTGTAGAACTCTCCAAGCCCACCATGGTCGTGAAGTCGTTAGAGGTGCGCTACAAGGGCAAGCCCTATTTTCCCAGAGGACGAGGCGTTTATGCAGACCTCGCTGAGGTGAACCGAATATGGTTCCAGCGGCTGAAGGATGGTAAAGTGAGGTTGGTGATTGAGGGTGGGGATGCACACGGCTCATACCGTGCCTACCTCACCTTCAAGCGCGATGAGTTAGTGCAGAGGCGTGTGGAGCATGGGGAGTTTCCGAACAACTTTTACGAGGAGACTCGGTATGTGAATATTCCTGTGGAAGATTAGTATTCAGGCAGATGGCTGCAGAGAGACCCGATTGATACCGCCTCAGGCGACCCGAACCTGTATCGGTACTGCGGAAATGACCCCCTCAACGCCGTTGACCCTGACAGCACGGAGTGGGGTTAGCGCG
>CAKZQI010000130.1 GCA_937139515.1 uncultured Armatimonadota bacterium
GGGTGTTCGAAAAATCACTGGGATCGCGGGCGTCCCGCCCGCATCCGTGGCATGGGCATCCCTCACCAAGCGGTTCTGAACGACAACGCAGGCGAGACGCCTGCGTTCCCAGCAGACCCATTCTGCCCTAACCTACCCGATTTTTTCACGGGCAGGATGCCCGTTCTACGATTTTTCGAACACTCTCGGCACCCCGCCCCCCAGCGATTTTTCACACACACTCTCATTCTTTATAACGCAATCGGGTACAATCGGTATGGTGGTAGACAAAAGCGAACGCTACATCTACTATCGGGTGAGAGCATGGCGAAACCGAAGAGCAAGAAAGCGAAACGGAACGCGCGCCGAGTGGCGGAAGCCCCCAAAGAGCGCTCCCAGCAGTTCTATGACCGCGTGGCAATGGGGCTGGTGTTGCTGGGGCTGGTGATGCTGATGAGCCTCACGGTGCCCCAGACGGGCGTGGTGGGCGAAAGCCTGCGAGAGGCGATGCGCCTGCTCTTCGGCAACGGCGCCTACCTCTTGCCTGTGGTGCTTTGGCTTTCGGCAGGTGCGCTGGTGTTCGGTTACGGGAAGCTGGCTCTGCCCGAAGTGATTGGCGGTGGGCTACTGGTCTATCTGGTGCTGTTGGCATGGATGGCACAGCCCGACCCGAAGTCGGGCGAGTGGTTCCAAGCGCAAACGCTCAAAGCGACGGGAGGCTATCTGGGCGCGGTGTTGGGCTATCTGCTCACGATGGCGCTCGGTCAGGCGCGCTTGGTGGTGTTGGGTGTGATGGGGCTACTCGGTGTGCTAATGATGTTCAACCTCCCGCTGGCTACCGCTCTGCGCGCTTCGGGACGGCTCTTGCTCACAGGGTGGCGTAGCACGGCGCAAGCCTCGCGCGCGGTTGTTTCGGTCGCTACCAACACTGTTGAGAAAGCGAGTGAGAACCTCAAACGCAAACCCGAACGTCCACCTGTGCGCACTCAGGTGCCCAAAATCTCTACGAATGGCACTAACAGCACATCGGAAACTAAGGAAACTAAAGAGGAAGTCGGCGTGCCCAGTGAACCCGCAGAAGTTGCGGTGAGCAAGCGCGCCCGCGAACTGCGCCCTGCCAAAGCTCCTGTGCCCCTGCCTGCCAGTGAGGGCAACTACACCCTGCCACCGCTCTCGCTCCTGCGCGAGCCTCCTGCACCCCCTAAACGCAATCAAGCCGAACTGAAAGAGAAGATTGCCATCTTGGAACGCACCTTAGAGGAGTTCGGTATCGGCGCGAATGTGGTGGAGGTTGCCCACGGTCCCACCGTCACCCGCTACGAGATTCAACTTGACCCCGGCATCAAGGTCAGCAAGGTGGTCAATCTGGCGGACAACTTGGCGATGGCGCTGGCGGCGATTGCGGTGCGTGTGGAGGCACCTATTCCGGGCAAAAGCGCGATTGGTGTGGAGGTGCCCAACGATGTGCCCCAAGTGGTTCCGCTCCGTGAGGTGATTGAGCGCGAGGAGTTCTGGAACGCGCCCAGCCTGCTCACGATTGCGCTGGGCAAGGATGTGGCGGGCGTGCCGAAATATTCCGACCTGACCCGCCTGCCCCACCTGCTGATTGGCGGCGCCACCAACTCGGGCAAGAGCATGTGCCTGCTCTCGCTGATTAGCTGCATCCTGTTTCGGGCGACCCCGCGTGAGGTGCGATTCGTGATGATTGACCCCAAACGCGTGGAGCTGTCGCTGTTTGAGGGCATTCCGCACTTGATGTGTCCGGTGGTGCGCGATGTGAGGCAGGCATCAGGAGCCTTGCGCGCCGTGCTGAAAGAGATGGACCGACGCTACGACCTGTTTGCGAACATGGGCGTGCGCAATATTCAGGGCTACAACGAGCGTATGCCCGAAGCCGAGCGTCTGCCCTATGTGGTGGTGGTGATTGACGAGTTAGCCGACCTGATGATGCAAGCCGCCGCTGAGGTGGAGACCTCTATCTGCCGATTGGCGCAGCTCGCCCGCGCTACGGGCATCCACCTCGTGGTCGCCACCCAGCGTCCTTCGGTGGATGTCATCACCGGCACCATCAAGGCGAACATCGCCAGCCGAATTGCGTTCGCGGTCTCCAGCCAAGTAGATAGCCGAACCATCTTAGACCAGGTGGGTGCTGAGCGGTTGTTGGGGCGCGGGGATATGCTCTACCTGCCGATTGACGCCTCCAAGCCGATGCGCATTCAGGGCTGTTTCCTCAGCGAGGCGGAGATTGAGGCGATTGTGGACTTCTGGCGCGACCAAGAGGCGCCCGTCTACTTACTCAATCCCACCGATTTTGAGATGCCCGGCGCCTCCTACGAAGACGATGAAGAAGATGACGAGCTGTACCCCTCTGCCGTGCGCTTAGTCGTCTCCCATGGTCAGGCGTCCACCTCGATGCTCCAGCGTCGGTTCAAGATTGGCTATGGGCGCGCCGCGCGCCTGCTGGACTTGATGGAGCGGCGCGGGATTGTCGGTCCGCTGGATGGCGCCAAGCCACGCCAAGTGCTGGTGTCGCGTGAGGAAGCTGAGCAGATGCTACGCCAATACGACTGAGGTAAACTTAGAGAGAGGCACGGGATGTACTCGTTCAAGCAACTTCAGGCAGAAACATTGGCACAGACGATGCGCTGGCGTGAGAACTTCAACCCCGACGGCACGCCGAAGCCCCTTCGCGACCCCAGCGCCCCCACCGTGTGGCCCAACACTCAAAGCCGAGCCAACTCGGACGAGTGGATAGCGCGCAACCACGACCGCATCCGTGTGATGCGCCCGCGCCTCTTGTGTATCAACTTCGTGAACGGAATCGAGGCGGGCAGACCTGAAAAAATCTTCTCAGACCTTATCACTGCGCTCAACGAGAGCAGTCGCTACCACGGCTACAAAGACCCCCGCGCACCTCGCTTTCTGGAATACTCCGTATGGCGGTATGTGGACCTGCAGGACCCGAATGGGGCGAAGGGCAAGAACAGTAGCAAGACCCCCCGCAAGAAGGTGATGCCCCCCAACGGTCTCAACGGCAGCTACGATGGCTTCTTTACCGAAGAGTTCGCAGAGCTGATCGGCGTGCGCGACCCCAAAGACCCAAAGCGCTTCCTTACTCTGAAAGAGCTGGTAGATGAGGGCTATGTACACGAGGTTTGGTTCACGGGTGCGGCGGACGGTATCGTCGGCTGGCTGGAGTGTGTCGAAATCAAGCCCGTCTACGACGCACAGTTCCGACGC
>CAKZQI010000131.1 GCA_937139515.1 uncultured Armatimonadota bacterium
AGAGACTTATTGATTGGCGAGTCGCGCCCTGCGCTTATTCAACAAATGGGGCGTGCGCTCACTGTGCGTCGCAAGCCAAAGCCGAACAGTGCCAAACAACCTGCGACCACTTCGGGGGAGAAATAAGCGATGGGCTGGCGCTCAAATCTCGTGGAGAAGCTCGGTTCGCTGATTACGGCAGTCCTGCTGGTGCTGTATGTACAGTCCCAACTCCATCCGATTATAGAACAGACCTACGAGATACCGATTGAGATGCTCAACGCGCCCCCCAACTACGAGGTGAGCCTTGTGTCAGGCAATCGGGTGCGGGTGACGGTGCGGGGGATGCGCGAAGCGGTGGAGACCACCTCTGCCAACCAAATCCGTGCCACGATTGACCTGCGCAACGCCCGCCCAGGCGAGAACAGTCTCCCGATACGCTTGCAGTACCCAACGGAGTGGGAGCGCAGCTTGACCATCACCGCCGAGCGCCAACGCGCACGGGTCAGCTTGGAACAGCGCCTCACACGCCAAATGTCGATCCGAGTGGTGTTGAGTGGAACACCCGACCTGCAAGAGGTGTTAGCCGAAGCCATCCCCGAGCCGGGCAGTGTGCGCATCACGGGACCTGCGTCGGCAGTCCATCGCGTGCGAGCCGTTCAAGTGAGTTTTGATATGACGGGACTGCAAGGCGATATGGAGGTTGACGCCGTGCCGACCCCCGTGAGTGCGGAGGGCGAGCCTGTGTTGAACCTTCAGGTGAACCCTGCTCAGGTGCGCCTCAAGCTTAATCTCGTGCCCCAGCCCACTTCCAAGACGGTGCCGATAAGCCCGCGCTTGGGCGACCTGCCACGCTTCCCCTACCGTGTGGTCTGGTTCTCGGTCGAGCCGGTGGCAGTGCAGTTGCGCGGTAGCCCTGCACGCTTAGCCGACATCAGCGTGCTGGAGACCCAGCCGATTTCCCTGCGTAACTTCACCCAAGACGCTCAGGTACGCGTGGCGCTCAAAGTGCCGCCGGGGGTGGAGGTCGTCGGAAGCCGAGAGGTCACCGTGCAAGTACGCATCACGCGCGAGGAGCAGCCTGCCCCGCCTCAACCTTCCGAGCCGAAGCCACCCACTGACAAGGAAACCGAAAAACCCGCTCCCGATGAGAAGGAGGGCAATTGAGATGGCGCAAGTCTACACCGATGCTGACGCTCCTTTGGAACCGCTTTTGAGGCGCACGGTCACCATCATCGGCTACGGCTCACAGGGGCACGCCCAAGCCCAGAACCTGCGCGATAGTGGGGTGCAAGTGATTGTGGGGGCGCGTGCAGGCACATCGTGGGAGCGCGCCGAACGCGATGGCTTTGCTGTGATGCCCGTCCCTGAGGCGGTCAGGCAGGCACAGTTCATCGTACTGCTTGTGAACGACGAGCATCAGCCCGCGCTCTATCAGGAGCAGATTGAACCGAATCTCACCGCAGGCAAGGCGCTCTGCTTTGCGCACGGGTTCAATATTCATTTTGGGCAGATTGTGCCCCCCAGCGAGGTGGATGTGGTGATGGTCTCGCCGAAGGCGGTCGGTCCGCAACTGCGTCGGCTGTATGTGGCGGGACAGGGCGCACCTTGCTTGATTGCGGTTCATCAAGACCACACGGGCGAGGCGAAGCCGTTGGCGTTGGCGTACGCGCGGGCGTTGGGCGGCACACGCGCGGGGGTCTACGAGACGACCTTCGCCCAAGAATGTACCGCCGACCTGTTTGGCGAGCAGGCGGTGCTGTGTGGGGGTGTGCCCGCGCTCGTGCGCGCTGCGTTTGAGACCCTCGTGGAGGCAGGCTATCCCCCTGAAGTTGCCTACTTTGAGTGTCTGCACGAACTGAAGCTCATCACCGACCTCATCTACGAGGCGGGGATTGCAGGCATGATGTTTGCCATTTCCGACACGGCGCAGTACGGAGCGATGACGCGCGGGGCACGCGTGATTGATGACCATGTGCGGGCGAACTTGCGCCAGATACTGGAAGAGATACAGACGGGTCAGTTCGCTCGGGAGTGGATTTTGGAGAATATGGCAGGGCGCCCTGTGTTCACAGCGTTGGAGCGCAACCAAGCAGAACATCCTATAGAGGCGGTCGGGGAAGCCGTGCGAGCGCGGATGCAGTTCAAGCCTTTGAAGCCTTCTTCGGACTAATTTGATTCAGGTTCTTGTAAAATTGTAAACCACTTCTCGCCATTAATGCGGTAGGCATAAAAGTGAGAGTCTAATGTAAACAACTCGGTTGTACCAGTGGACTCTGCTAATGCTACCATAGTGGCATCGGCAAAGTCCATGGGTATATCTTGATACTGCTTCATTAATTCGTAGATTCTTATCATCTCTTGTTCTGAGGGGCAGTGAACAATCAATTTTCTCTGAACCCACATTTGCCAGAGATTGTGCTGAGCCTTAAAGCCTCCATTTTTGTACAGAAAGTAAATTGCTTCAACAAAGCAAGCCAGAGTTGTCAGGAGAGGCTCTGCAGGTAATTTTGAGGCAATACGCATACACTTTTGATGCGCAGTATCTGACTTGCTCAAGAGTGCTATTAGAGGACCAGCATCACACAGTATCATCGTTGTCGTTTGCGGGTCTTGATGCCTTATTCTTTCTACTTGACTCTGATGGAGTGTCGACGATTGTCTTGGAACGCTCATCTGTTTCGCTTCTTCGTGAGTGCTTCTCTAAAACAATTGCTGAAAAAGACTCGTCAACTCTCTCTGCCGTATCGGGACATTCTAGGCTTAGACTGCCAACGAAATCGCCTAAGAATTCAATCAAATTCTTAGGCTCCACCTCGTGGGGATCGAGCACAATCACGCGCACATGCTTACCAGAAAGCGTCTCGTGATGTGCCAGTATCTCTTCCCAAGTGCCTTCAAGGATACGAGTTGCCATTGCCTCACTTACGATTATACCCTCGATGCCTACGAAGTTGCATCAACATTCCTTATTGCTTCACCCCTTCCCCGTGTTGTTCTCTCCTTGTTGGTGACGCTCAGCGCGCAGGCGGTTTTCAAACTGTGCCAGCTCCCGAACGCGCAGGGTGAGGCGGGGATGTAAAGCAGTCAGCTCAAGGAGCCAAGTGCGCAATCGGGGCAACTGCTGTTCCTGCTCCATAAAGGCTTGGGAGTCTAAGTGGCGAGTCAGCGTCTCGCTCCGACAAGCCATCGCCGTCAGCGCTCGTTTTGCAGCGTCAAAATCGCCACATAGCACCGCACCCAGTCGGTCAGCGCTCAGCTCACATGCTCGGCTGTACGCCGCCCCGATGAACGGGATGACTCGCACAGGCAAAAGAAAAATCAGCTTTGCTGGCGATAGATGCCCCAAAAGATGATGCGCCAGCTCGTGCCCAATTACGAACGCCAACTCTTTCTCCGACTTGCTTTTCATGAGCACATCCACGAGGTCGCCTTCCAGAATGATAACGCGCAGTTTGAGCAAGCGAGCGGCTAAAGCGTTCAACCCGCCCTCTCTGCCCATAATGAACACATCGGGAGGGTGCTTGAAGTTAGCCCGTTGAGCCATCGCTTGAACCATCTGGTGAATAGAGCCTAACTGCTTCTCGCTCACTCGCACCGAGTTGCCATAGAAAAGGGTCGGATACTTCAGGATTGCCCACAACCCAATCAGCCCTGCGATTAGGTATTCACCACCCCAGTCTCCCGACAGCAGGTTGATGGGGCGTTCTTGGAGAAGGTCTGAGACCACCACTATCGGGGCGATTAGAGCAGTAGGGAATAGCCCACACCAGAGAAACACAGCGATAATTGCACTCAAGGTCAGATAGAGCGGTTCTTTCTCGTGTCTATAGCGCTGGGGGTCTATTGGAACCCCCTCCGGTTCGCTATTTGGGCTATCATTTGGCTCTATGGGCGTTTCACTCTCGTTGCCCAAACGAGAGGTCGCTGAGTGCTCAAGTTCGTCGGGACTCCGCATGCCGACATCGCCCCACAGCATTAGCAACTGGACAAAGTTGAAAAGAGGGGCTTTCGCCCCTCAATCCGGACGCGAATAGGTCTGAGGTCAATCCCTTCACAGCGGGCGCGAGTACTCCGAAAGAATCTCGCGGAACTGGGCGGTGAGGCGGAGCGCTTCCTCATAGGGGCGTTGCCACACATTGCGCCCGAAAATCATCCCAATCGCACCCGCTTCCATCGACAGGCGCACTTTCTGGAGCACATCGGCGTCGTTGCCCTTCTCGCCACCCGACAGCAGGACAGGGGTCTGCACTGCCGATGCGATCACACGATGAATGCGCTGTTCGTCGCTTTCCTCCAGCTCGTTGTAGGGCTTGGGGTGTTTCTCACGCTTTTCGGGCGGAGCCAGCTTGGGGAAGTTAATCTTGACGATATCGGCGCCTAGCTCGGCAGCGGTGCGTGCTGCGTAGTCCACCGCCCACAGGCTATCGCGTCCACCCTTTGCCTCCACCGCCTCGCCACGCGGATAGGCCCACACAATCAGGGGCATACCGTACTTCTCGGCGTCTTCGCGCACCTGCATAAACTGGCGGAAGTCCTCATCTTGGCGGGGCGAACCGACATAGAGCGTGTAGCCTACTGCATCGGCACCCAAACGAACCGCATCGACCACGCTGGAGTTCTGGGGCGAGAGCGCCTGAGCGTCCGAAGGCACTTCGGTCTTGCCGTTCAACTTAAGAATCAGCGGAATGCGCCCTGCGAACTTCGCGATATACTTCTCAGCAATCCCGTATTGAAAGGCGACTGCACTGAAGCCCGCTTCTATCGCCAGCTCGCAGATGTAGGCGGGGTCTCCAGAAGGCGGGTAGGGGAAAAAGTCGCGAGGACCGTGTTCCAGCCCTTGATCGTAGGGAAGCACCATCAGGGTACCGTTTTTTAGACCCGATTCGTACATCATGCGGTACAGGCGCGTGCGCTTGCCCGTGCTAAGATGGGTCAAATCGGCTAAGCCAATCCTTTTTACCGGTGTTGTGGTCACCATCGTTGTATCACCTCGCTGGCGGGATTATACCTGCTTTAGGGACTGCTGGCAGGGTCGCTGGTGGGCGACTCAGGTTGCGGTTGAACGGTGATTGTGACCTTCGCGGTTACCGTGCGTCCTTCTGAGTCGTAAGCCGTAAGCGTGTAGGTCGTGGTGGCGGTAGGCGTGACGCTGATTTCACCCTGCTGGGCGTTCACCGTGCCTACGCCTTGGTCAATCTGCACGCGCACGGCATTCAACACTTCCCAACGCAGGGTTGTGGTCTCGCCTGCGGTAATCAGGTCAGGCTTCGCCTCGAACAGCAGTATCTTCGCGTTGGAGGGGTCAATCACCTCCACGCGCACCCGCTTGCTCACCATTTGACCCTGAGCGTTGCGGGCAATCAGCTCATACTCGGTCGTGCGGGAGGGACGATGCTCAAAGCCGGGCAGGGCGGGATCTAACTTCTGCCCCCCAGGAGGCGTCAGGATGAGCTCGGTCGCATCGCTGACCTGCCATCGGAGCAGTACCGATTCGCCCCGCTTGATTTGGGTTGGTTCCGCCCAAAAGCGCACGATGGTCGGAGGCAGTGCGGGTGGGGCGTTCTCCACAATCACGACCACCTCGCGCGCCTGCTCGCCATACCGATTGCGTGCAATCAGGCGATAGGTGGTGGTCGTTGTAGGCTGAACCTGGAGCGAGCGCTGTTGGGCGGGGTCAAACTCACCCAGCGCAGGTTCCAACAGCACCTTCTCGGCGTTCTGCACGCGCCAGCGCAGTTGAATCGTCTGTCCCGCTGTAATTTGGGCTGGCTCGGCAACAAACTCGTCAATCTGAACGGGCTGAGGGCGCGTGTACGACCAGATCGCTCCAATCAAGAGCAGGAGCAGAATGAACACCAGCACGACAGGGCTGACCAACCCACGCCGCTCTAACTGTGCCTGCACCGTTGAGGAGCGCAGGGGGTCATCCACACTGCGGGCGGTGGCGTTGAAACTGTAGAGGGTGGGGTTGGCAATCAGGGGCAGCTGGCGCGGTTGGGCATACAACATCACGGTGCGCGACTCGCCTGGCGCCAAGTTCACGCGCTCGTGTTCCCACTCGAAGGCGAGGCTGTCCTCGGGGTCGGAAGCATTCAGTTGGAGCAGGTGTTCGGTGTTGCCCTGATTGCTGATGGTGAGCTCGTAGGGGGCTTGCTTGCGCCACGGGGTCGCAAAGTTTCGGCGCGGAGCGATGTCCAACATCAGCATGCTGTAGGGGCGGATAACTAAACTCGCCTGAGCGGTGCTGGAGCCACCATTCTCCACCGAGCGCGCCCGCACCAGAATAGGGTAAGTGCCCGCTCGGCTTTCGGTACGGCGGGGTGGGCGGATGAGAATCCGTTCCTGAACCTCTTCGCCAGGCGCCACTTGAAACGAAGGGATGGGGATGGCACACCATTCGGTATCAATGCCCTCCACCTCTAAGGCAACTTGATCGGGCTGGTCGCCTTCGTTGCTCACAAAGGCAACAATCTGGGCAGACCCGCCCGGTTCTACCTGCACCTCGTCCTGCCCCAACCTGACGCGAATTGCCATTCGGATTTATTGTACCTGATGGGAAGTGGGTCAGAGAGAAGCCATCAGCCGAGCGCATGTTCCGCGCTCGTGTCCGCCAGCACCTCCGTCAGAAACTTGGCAGGCAGGGGCGTTAGTGTCATTTCAAACACTGCCTGCGCATGGGCGATCGCTATCGGTTTGACCGCCTCCACCTCAATGGAGCGTCCCAATAGTCGGCTGATGGAGGTGACTCCGCGGTCGGCGATCCCGCACGGCACAATCATCTGAAACAGGCGCAGGTCGTTGCATACATTCAGCGCAAAGCCGTGCATACTGACCCACTTGGCGACCTTGATGCCAATCGCAGCGACCTTCTCCGCGCCGACCCACGCGCCCGTGAAGTTCGGCACGCGATGCGCCTCCAGCCCGAACTCGCCGAGCGTGCGTATTAAGACCTCCTCCAAGTTGCGTAGGAACTTGTGCAGGTCGCGCCCGTGAAGGCGCACATCAAAAATCGGGTAGCCCACCAGTTGCCCTGGATTATGACAGGTCACATCGCCGCCTCGGTCGGTGGGGCACACTTCTATGCCCTGCTTCTCATAAAACTCGCTCGTGAACAGCAGATGATTCGGATGGAACGCTTTGCCTATTGTGATGACGGGCGGGTGCTCCAACAAGAGCAGGATATCGGGCACACGGTTCGCCACTCGCGCTCGGTGGAGCGCCCGCTGGAGTTCAAAAGCGGGTCGATAGCCTATCTGACCGAGGTCAACAACCCAGCCCATTCGGTTCATTTCTGTTCGGAGGCGCGTTGGATCGCTTGTTCAATCAATGGCTTGAGCGCGGAGGTCGGCACCAAGAACAGCGCACGGTCGTTACTGCCGAAGTTGCTTCGGAAGCCGAAGTCGGTTTCCTCATCGTCCAAGCCGTGTGAAAGGGGAACCATCACGCCGATTGCTTCCCCACCCATCGTGTAGACAGGCAATCCCAGCTCGGTGATGTTGCCCTCCAGCAGGAAGGCGCGACGCGGTTTGCTGACCTCGCTGATAACCCGCCCTGTTGAAAAGTAAGGCGCATAGTCATAGCCACGCGGGAGCCGAGAAATTGTCACCAGCTCACTCCCGATGGTCGGATTGACCTCCTTGAACTCAATCGGGGTCAGTTTGCGCTCGCCGAGGTCGCGTACTTTGATGAAGGCAATCGCCAGCTGCGAGTCGATGGCGACGAGAGTTGCATCGTTCTCCTCCGTCTCCTGTCCAAAAATAACTTTGAAGCTTTGAGGCGTGACAGTGAAGTTCACTTCGTCGCCTTGAATGCCCGCCAGCTGTTTGAAGCTTTCGGACGAGAGCAGGACGCCAGACAGCATAATCAACCCGTCTGAAGTGATGACCGCTCCCTGCAGAGTAAACTTACTTTCCTCCGTTTGGGTTTCGCCTTCGGCTTTGATTTCAAACTTGGCGACGATACGCACCGTCACGATGTTCGGCGCAACTTTTTGCACGAGCTGAGCATAACTGTTGGTCTGGGTGGTGCCCGCAGGAGCCTGTTGAGCGAAGGTAAGCGATACTGTGCCCAGAAGAGCGAGCAGATTTACAGCGATTCTTCTCATGACTTTAGCATACCCGATAGGTATCCCCAACGAACCCCGCTCAGGCACCAGTTGATGAGGCACACCGCTCGAAAAAAAATGAGCGACGCTGTCGAAAGGAGGATCAAAGCCCAGCGCCGCTGATATCTTATAATTCGCCCTGTGGAACTCCTCTTGCAGAGGAGTTCCACCCTTAATAGACTCAAAAGCCCGCCAAAACCGGACAGCGCACGGGTAGAATTTCGGGGAATTCTGGGGAATTTCGGGCGATGACTATCCTCCAACGGATATTGGACGACAAGAGAAGCGAGGTGGAGAGGCGCAAGCAGGCGGTTCCCGAAGGGGAGTTGCGTGCTCGGCTGAATGACTTGCCCCCCACCCGCGGGTTCCTAAACGCCCTCCGCACCACCCAGAACCCGATTGCGCTAATAGCCGAAGTGAAACGCGCCTCGCCCAGCAAAGGCATCATCCAACCGAACTTTGACCCTGTGGCAACCGCCCAACAGTACTATCAAGGGGGTGCGGACGCGCTCAGCGTGCTGACAGACGAACCCTACTTCGGGGGCAATCTGGAATACCTCGCCCTAATCCGCCACGAGGTGCCCCTGCCCCTGTTGCGCAAGGACTTCATCATAGACTCATACCAGATTTACGAAAGCCGAGTGGCGGGCGCCGATGCGATTTTGTTGATTGTGTCGGCAATTCCGAACCCTGACACACTTTGCGCGTGGCGCGAACTCGCCCAATCGCTGGGGCTGGACGCCCTCGTGGAGGTTCACGACGAAACCGAGCTGGACCTTGCGCTCCAATCGGGGGCTACGCTGATTGGGGTGAACAACCGCGACCTGCGCACCTTCCACACCACGCTGGAGACGACCTTCCGCCTGCTCCCACGGTTCCCCGAAGGTGTGATGCGCGTGAGCGAGAGCGGGATAGAGACCGCCGAGCAGGTACGCGCCCTCTGGCAAGCGGGGGTGAACGCTCTGCTGGTCGGTGAGACGCTGATGCGCGCCCAGACGCCCGCCGAGACCATCCGCCAGTGGATGAACGCTTGCCAATGACCCTCACCCTCATCCACACCAACGATGTGCATAACCGCTGGAGCGCCGAGTTCGTAGCGAGGCTACGCGCCCTCAAAACCGCTCACAGTGCCCTACTTTTGGATGCGGGCGACTGTATCCGCTCTGGCAACTTGGGCATTCCGCTTGCTCCCGAAAGCGCTTGGCGATGGATGGCAGAGGCGGGCTACGATGCGATCACGCTGGGTAATCGGGAGTTCCACATCACCCCGGTCGGCTTTCAGGCAAAGCTAAAGGGCGCGCCGTGTCCCGTGCTGTGCGCCAACCTGCGTCCCAAACCGCCCGACGCGCCCCTTCCCGTCCAACCCTATTGGCAGACAGTTCACTTGGGCATACGCATCAGTGTGCTGGGGCTGACTGTGCCGATGGTCACCCCGCGCATGAAAAGCGCCCTGCTCAGCGCGTATCTGTTTGACCCGCCGATTGAGACCGCCCGCAAGTGGGTTGCCGAACTGCGTCCCCAATCGGACTTGCTGATAGCGCTCACGCATCTGGGCTCCAAGACCGACCGCCAACTGGCTGAAGCCTGCCCCGAACTGGATTTGATAGTGGGCGGACACTCCCACACGCCAATCCTGCCCCCGGAGCGCATCGGCGCGGTCTGGCTGACCCAAGCGGTGCCGTTTGGCAGGGGGTTCGGTCTACTCCACCTACGCCGTACTCCTGAAGGCTGGCAGTGTGAAGTCCCCCCTGAGGTATCCTAATGGCAGGAGGTTGCTAAGGATGTTCAACTTTACACACCACAACCCTACGAAACTGATTTTTGGCAAAGGTACTATCCCCAAACTGGCAGGGGAAATCCCATCCGATGCCTGCATTCTGCTCACCTACGGCCAGGGCAGTATCAAGCAGAACGGCGTCTACGACCAAGTGATGCAGGCGCTGGCAGGACGCACGGTGCTGGAGTACGGAGGGATAGAACCGAACCCCCAATACGATACGCTGATGCCCGCTGTGGAGCTGGCACGACGCGAAAAGGTGGATTTCCTGCTGGCGGTCGGAGGCGGTTCGGTGGTGGATGGCACGAAGTTCATCGCCGCATCGATACCGTTTGAGGGCGACCCGTGGGACATCGTGGCGAAGCGCGCCCCGCTTCAGTCCGCAGTGCCGATCGGGGTGGTGTTGACCTTGCCCGGCACTGGCTCCGAGATGAACATGTGGTCGGTTATCAGTCGCGATTCGGCGAGAGCGAAGCTCCCCTTCGGCTCCCCGCTGGTCTACCCGCGCTTCTCCATCTTAGACCCCGAAACGACCTATAGTCTCCCTTGGCGCCAAACGGCGAACGGGATTGTGGACACCTTCACCCATGTGATGGAGCAATACGCCACCTATCCTGCCGACGCGCCCCTGCAAGACCGCATGGCGGAAGCCATTCTGCTGACCCTGATAGAGGAAGCCCCCAAAGTGCTGGAAAACCCGCATCACTACGCTGCGCGGGCGAACCTGATGTGGTGCGCCACGGTGGCACTCAACGAGACCATCGGAGTGGGTGTGCCTCAGGACTGGTCCACTCACGCCATTGGACACGAGCTGACCGCCCTGTACGGGATCGACCACGCGCGCACGCTGGCGATTGTCTTGCCCGCTGTGTTGGATTTCAAGCGCGAGCCGAAGCGTGCGAAACTGCTCCAGTATGCCGAGCGAGTCTGGGGCATCCGTGAGGGGGATGAGAATGCCCGCATTGACGAGGCTATTGAGCGCACACGCGGTTTCTTTGAGGGGCTGGGGCTGCCTACGCGCCTCTCTGCCTACGGGTTAGGGCGCGAGTGCTTCAGTGAGGTTGCCTCGCTGTTCGCCCAGCACAACCCGAACCCCGTCGGTGAGCACGAGGACATCACTGCCGAGCATATCCCCGCTATTTTGGAGCGCAGTCTGTGAACGGAGGGGGAGAGAAAAATAACCTCACCCCCGACCCCCTCTCCGTTTAGAGGGTGCGTCATTGAAACAACCTCTCCCTAACCCTCCCCCTAAGAGGGTGTGTCATGGAAACCTCACGACGCAC
>CAKZQI010000132.1 GCA_937139515.1 uncultured Armatimonadota bacterium
GGTTCGGTGTGATTTTGTACCCAACGCCTGTACCCTCGTCAGGAGGGGATGGGGGGTGAGGGCTACATCGTATTTTCGAACCCCCTCAACCGATTCTGCCTATGCTATGGGAACATAGGGTAAAATTCGCTTAAACGAAAAATCGTCTTGGAATGAAAAAGGATGGACGAATGGCAGGAGATAGATAAACTGGTGCTCCAACTGCGCTCTTTTGACGCAATAACTGAACTTGATCGTGGGGATTATGAACATCTCGAGGATCAGCTGTTTCAACGACTTAGTCCGCATGTCCGATTCTGGGTCGCCAAGTATTTGAGGGGTTCCCCTCAATTGATAGAAGACGCCAAACAGGAAGCGCTACACAACATCTTCAAGGGGCTGGGAACTTACGACCCTAACCGAGGAAGTTTCCAACTCTGGGCTTTCCAGGTTACTATTAACGCGGTTAAACGCTTCTTGCATAGTGAGTACCGTCGCAACGGATGGGAGATACCTGCCTCCGTCTTGCAAGACCCTTATGACGAGGAGGAAATCGCTTTCCTTGATCAAGTGTCCGACCCAAGCCCTTTGGTTGATGTGATCCTCGCTAACAAACAAATCTTAGACACTATTTTTGAAATTGCGCGCACCGAGCTCAACGAAGAGGAGTTTCTGGCTTGGAAAGCCTGGGGGAATGAAACTCCTTACGAGCGGATTGCCCAGATTTTAGACATTCGACCAGACCACGCACGCCAACTTGTCCACCGTGCCCGACGAAAAGTTTCTGCAGGGATAATGCTTCACCCCAGGGTACTCAGCAATGAATCTATCGAGTCTGCCTTGAAACGATGTATGGACTCAACATATCCCCTGACCGACGAAGAGCTGAATGTCTTTCGCCAGTGCGTTTTAGATAGCCCCCGACGCACTCGCCCGCCCTATCGGAAAACGGAAGTCTTTCGAGCAGCCTCTATGAAAGTGCTGGTACATGTAACAATCGGTTGATCTGGTCTGTCATTCCGTATCACAATGAGAGTCTCCCCATGTTTGCTGAACCCTGTAGGGGATTCTGTCGTCAAGAGGTATAATCTACTTACTGACGGGTCAGGAGATATAAAATGAGAGCGTGGCTGAGTTCCGGGCTGTTGTTGGGTGCGCTGAGTGTCTCGTCCACTCTGTGGTTGGGTGAACCGCCCCAAAGTGCGCAACCCCAAAAGAGCGTGAGTCAGAAGCACCGCGTGTTGACCGAAGCACCCAAAAGTGCTAATCTCAACCGAAAAGTTGCCAACATCCAGTTCCAAGACATTCAAGGGCGTCGTTATTCGCTGGAACAACTCACTCAAAAGGGACCTGTGGTGTTTATCTTCACAGGAGCGAGGTGTCCCGTTGCCCAGCGCTATGCCGTGCGCCTCAACCAAATGGATGCCCGCTATACCTCCAAAGGTGTCCAGATGTTCATCGTCTATCCCAACTATGATGACGATTTGGACGCCATTCGCAAGAATGTTCGCGAACTGGGCTACAAGTTCCCCGTGGTGACCGACCCTGACGGGATGCTGGCACGCCATCTGGGCGCCACGATGACCCCGCAAGCCGTGCTTGTGGACAAGCGCGGTGTCCTCCGCTATCGGGGTGCGATAGACGACAATCGCTACGAGACTCGTGTGCGCCAGCACTACCTGCGGGATGCGCTTGACGCCGTAATTGCCAACAAGCCTGTCAAGGTCGCCTCGGCAGAGACCTTCGGATGTACCATCCACTTCCGCTCGGAAGCGGTAGAGGCGTCGCCGGTGACCTACGCCAAGCACATCGCCCCGATTATGCAGGAATATTGTCAGCCGTGCCACCGCCCCGGCGAGGTTGCTCCGTTCCCACTGATGACCTACCGCGATGCCTTCACTTGGCGCAAAGAGGTTGTCAAGTATGTCCAATCGCGCCAGATGCCCCCGTGGAAGCCTGAGCCGGGCTACGGCGAGTTCCAGCACGGACGACGGCTGAGCGATGAGCAGATTGCGCTGATTGCCAAGTGGGTGGAGAGCGGTGCGCCGATGGGCAACACCAAAGACCTGCCTCCGCCACGCCAGTTCACAAGCGGATGGGCGCTGGGTGAACCCGACATCGTGTACGAGATGCCCGAAGAGTACGAACTGGGTCCCACAGGCGAAGATGAGTACCGCCATTTTGTGATTCCGACCAACTTCGACAGCGATGTGTTCGTGCGGGCGATTGATATTCAGCCGGGCAACCGCAACATTGTCCACCATGTGATTGTGTACGAGGACACTTCGGGCACGGCGCGCCGATTGGATGAACAAGACCCTGCGCCGGGCTACGCTGCGTTCGGCTGGCCCGGTTTCGTGCCTGCAGGGATGCTGGGAGGATGGGCACCTGGCACTACGGCTATCCAACTGCCTGAAGGCACAGGCTATCGTCTCAAGAAAGGCGCCGATGTGGTGCTACAGATTCACTACTACCGCACAGGCAAGCCCGAGCGCGACCGTACGCGGATTGGTATCTATTTGGAGAAGTCACCCAACCCCAAGCCGGTAGGCATCGCTTGGATTATCAACCCGCTGTTCCGCATTCCAGCGGGCGCTGAGCGTCACGAGGTGCGTGCGATGTGGATTGCCCCGCGCGATGTGGATGTGGTCGCGATTACGCCCCACATGCACCTGATTGGGCGCGAGATGAAGGTGGACGCCTACACACCCGACGGCAAGACCATTCCCCTCGTCTGGATAAAGGACTGGGATTTCAAGTGGCAAGATACCTATCACTACAAATCGCCCGTGAGGCTCCCTCGTGGCACGCGGGTGGAGGTGCGCGCCTTCTACGACAACTCGGCGAACAACCCCAACAACCCCAATAACCCTCCCAAAATGATCGGCTGGGGTGAGCGCACCACCGACGAGATGTGTTTGGTGTTCCTGCATGTGATCGGTGAAGAGGGCACAGGCTTTCGTGGGGGCGGTCGACGCTTCCAGAACTCCCAGTCCCAAAGAGGCTCTAATTGAACGCAACCGGGTAGGACGCCATCCTACCCGGTCAAATCATCAGACACGCACGCACCTTATTTGAAGTAAACAATCTGTCGTTGTGCCATCTCGTTCGCTGGGTCGCGACGCAGAACCTCTTCCAGTTCTCGCTTCGCTTCGGGTTCGTAGCCCAGCATCGAGTAGGTCAACGCCAGATCCAGCCGTGGTTGTACCGCTTCGGGATTGAGACGAACCGAGGTCTCCAGTTCTTGTATCGACTCGTCAAACATGCCTGTGAAGCAGTAAACTAACCCCAGCTGATGGTGGGCTTCTGACGACAGCGGATTAATCGCCAGAGCCTGTTTCAGCAGTTGCTCTGCATCCTCGTAGCGCCCTTCATTTTTGAGCGCAATCGCTTGTTGTACTAACATGCTTGGGTCGCCCATGTCTCGTGCCTACCTCCTATTGCTTGTATCTTATAATCATTAGATGAGAGCTCCTGATTGCACGAGTGCGACTCTCTACGAGGGGCAAACTTGGGCTTGCTCCCCTTGCAGGCTATTATACCCCAAAAATCAGTGGTCTCCTGCCAGTCAGCGGCGGAGTTGGCGGGCTTTTGGGAACAGCAATTTCCTCATAAGCTCACGGCATACCCACCCACCAGAAGGTATTCAACCCTGTTCGAGTTCAGCAACCTCAAAAACTCTTTGAAGTCGTTCGGTAGGGTCATAACCATAAGCGATTTGGCGCATCTGCTCCAGCGCCCTGAGACGCTCCTCTGGAGAGAGCGACCACCAGTACTCGCGGTCGCGCTGGTCTGCTTCCTCCAAAGGTACTACCTCAAAGACAGTTTTATCAATTTGATGTGGCTCTTGCATTTAGTGTCTCCACCTGTAGTCCTTACTCAAACTATACCCTGTAGCGGGTGTTTGAAAAATTGTGGCACGGGCATCCTGACCCTAGGCCAAGCGAGCAAGCCACGAGGTGGGTGCAGGGACTGACAAGGGTACACTGGTTGAGTTCAGTCTTCCAAAACGCCCGCCCACCTTCAGACGCAAGTAGGTAGCCCTGAGCAGGGAGCTTCGCTTCCGCCTGAACGCCCCACCTTGTCACCCTGAGCGCAGCGAAGGGTCTCTGCTTAGCATGGCACTGAGATTCTTCGCTTCGCTCAGAATGACAATAGGAGGGTGAGGGGGCTAACGAACGGGCGTCAAGGGGGGGCGGGTTGGCATGATTTTGAACACAAGGGATGTACCCTTGTCAGGGGTGCGGGGCAAGATGTGTCCGCTGGGAACGCAGGCGTCTCGTCTGCACACTCGGTGAGAGCCTCTTGGGCAAGGATGCCCAAGCCACGCAGTGTAGCACGGGCATCCTGCCCGTGTAGCAATCACGCAAGCCACGAGGTAGGGTAGGAAGTGTCCGCTGGGAACGCAGGCGTCTCGCCTGCCTTACTTGAGCCTTTTGGACAAGGATGTCCAAGCCACAATAGGAAAACCAACACTCAGGCAGAACAAAAAGAACGGAGGCAACGATGGCTATTCGGATAGGCTTTGTAGGAACAGGCGGGATTGCAAACGCCCATTTTGACGCACTCAGCCAGGTAGAAGGAGTTCAGCTGGTCGCTTTCTGCGATGTGGACAAGGCACGCGCTGAGTCGGCGGCAGGGCGATCCGGCGGGCAAGCATTTGATGACTTCAAAGTAATGCTCAACGAGGTGCCGATGGACGCGCTGTATGTGTGTGTACCTCCCCATGCCCACGAGGGAGCCGAGGAACTCGCCGCTGAGAAGGGGATCCACCTATTTGTGGAGAAACCCGTCGCCCGCACTTTGGAACGCGCCCGCGCGATTGAAAGTGCTATCCAAAAGTCCGGCATTCTCAGCATGGTCGGCTACCACTTTCGCTATATGAAGACCACCCAACAGGCGAAGGAAAAACTGCAGGGGCAATCGGTCGTGATGGCGAAAGGTGCGTGGGATGGCGATATGCCCGGCGTGAGTTGGTGGCGCCAGCACACCCTTTCGGGCGGACAGATTGTGGAGCAGACCACACACATCGTGGACTTGGCGCGCTATCTGGTTGGCGAGGTGGAGGAGGTGTTCGCCCACTTTGCCCATCACCCCGACCTAATGCCCCATTCGGGGGGCGATGTCAGCTCAGCAGGCGTGGTGAACCTCAAGTTCGTCAACGGTGCAGTCGGCGTGATTAGCAACACTTGCGTCCTGCGCGTGCCGGGCGAGGTGGGGATTCGGGTCTACACGCCCCACCTGCGCGTGGATGTGTTCCACAACGCTTCACACCTCTACGAGCCGAACCTTCGCGTTGAGCACTCCACCCGTGAGAACCCCTATCTCAACGAGGCGCGGATGTTCGTCCAAGCCATTCGTGAACGCAATCAAAGCCTCATCTCGGCAGACTACAGCGAGGGCGTGCGCTCTTTAGCGATTTCGCTCGCGGCGGACGAATCGGCACGAACGGGCGAGCCGGTGCGCTTGGTATAATTGCCTTGATGCTCTTAGCGATCGATGTCGGCAACACGCACACTGTGATGGGTGTGCGTGTCGACTCTGTATGGCGTTCGTGGCGTATCCACACGAACCCTGCCCGTACCGAAGACGAGCATTTCGTTATCCTGCGCAACCTGTTGGAGGCGGAGGGCTATAATGCGCCCTTGCATGGGGTAGTGCTCTGCTCGGTGGTGCCGACGGTGGAAGAGACACTGGTACGAATGAGCCGAAGCCTGCTCAAGATGGAACCGCTCGTGGTATCGCCCCACACTGTGAGCTGGCTCCCGATTGACTACGAGCCTCCCAGCGCGGTGGGCGCAGACCGTCTGGCGAATGCCGTTGGCGGAATCGCTCACTATGGCACGCCGCTGATTGTGGTGGACTTCGGCACGGCGACCACTTTGGACGCCATCACCCACGAGGGAACCTATCTGGGCGGGGCAATCCTGTCTGGCGTGGAGCTGGCGCTGGAGGCACTGGCAGGGCGCACTGCCCGACTCCCTCGGATTGCGCTCAATCAGCCTCCTGAGCCTATCGGACGCACAACTGCCGACAGTTTGCGTAGCGGGGTTCTGCTCGGCTCGGTGGGTGCAATCGAGTACCTGATTGCCCGCTTCCGCGAGCGGTTGGGTGCTACCACGCGCGCCGTCGCCACGGGTGGATTAGCGGAGCGGATTGCCCCCCTCTGCCCTTCCATTCAACATACAGACCCACTCCTTACCTTAGAGGGGCTGCGAATTATCTGGGAACGCAATCAGGAGGCACTATGAACAACGATATGCAAGAGGTCTGGAAACTGGTTCGGGAGAAGGTCAAAGCGAAAGTGACGGGGCGCACGCTCTACCAAGCGCTAGACCGCCTCACGATGGTCACGATGGAGGGCGAAACGGTGGTGCTGGGTCTACCCAGCGACTCGATACAGTTCGTGGGGCATATCAACAACCCGACCGTGCGCAATCTGATTGAGCAGTACTTGTCCGAAGCGTATGGCTTTCGCCCCCAGATTATCTTAATAGAAGGCACGACCCTGAGCGACTGGCAACTACACCTGCGCAAGCAAGAGGAACTGCGCCGTCTGTCTGAGCAGGGGACGCGCAAGCGCGAGCAAGAGACCCGCACCTACCATACTTGGGATGGGCTGTATGAGCAGTTGGGGCGCAAGTTCGCCGAGACACCCGGACGGAGCCTCGCTATCAACCGCGCCCGCTACCTGCAAGAGGCTATCCAGATGGTGCGTGAGGCGCTCACCCGCATTCCCGTAGAAAGCGAAGCGGACGAACGCCAGCTCAACCGCGTGATTGAACGCGTCGCGAACAACGCCGAAGCGCCCTCCGTGCTGGTCGCATGGCTCATCCTCTCCGATAAAAGCGATGAAAGTTAAACGACGAGAACGAACCCTGATTGGCATTCTGTTTGCAGTGATTTTGGTGGCTGTGTTGGCGCTCATTCGTTCCCAGCCGTGGGGACGCTTGGACATCCGCCTTCTAAAGCCCAGCACAACCGACTGGATTGTCGCCGTGCAACTGCGCGACCCCACCAACGGCGACCTGGTGGTCATTCTGCCCGATGGCACTCTGCAGAAACTCACCGACGATGAGGCGGACGACCGCTCGCCTGATTGGGCGCCTGATGGCAAGAAAATCGTGTTTTCGTCCAATCGGCGCGACAATGTGTATCAACTCTGGACGATAGACCCCGACGGCAAAAACCTGAGCCAACTGACAATCGGCGGGGGCGCAAAACTGGCACCGCGCTACGACCGCGACGGCGAACATATCTTGCATGTGGCGCAGGGCTTGGTCACCGAGATTGATCGAAAAGGGGTTCACGCCAGCCAGCTCATCCCACTGCCTTCCCAAATGACCCAAGTGCGGGAGCAGTACGACCAGATTGCCTTCCGCTACGCACGGCGTTTGGAAGAGAACCTGATTGTCGCTATCCAGCGCGTGGACGACGGGGAACAGTTGGTGGTTCAAGACCTCAACATGGCACAGTCCACCTTCGCCCTGCCTGTGATTGCGCTCGCCGAGCATGTGGATGTGGACTGGGCACCCGATCGCTTGTTGATTGCGATGGCGGTCGTGCATTTGCTGGCAAACCCCGAAACAGGTGAGCGCGTGGGCGGAGTGTTCCGAATAGACCTCACGGAAGGGCTTCAGAACCTCGGCGTGCAACCACTTTGGGTCTCGCCCGACAGTTCCGAAGGAGCGATGGAGGTCGCCTGGTCGCCCGACGGCTCACGGATTGCCTTCGTCATGGTAGACCGACGCAAAGACGGTACGCTGAAGCGCAAAGGATTGTATGTGGCGCCCGAGCGGGGCGGTGTACCGACCGAAATCGTTGCGGGCGAGGTGTACGAGCCTTCTTGGTCGCGCAACGGGGAGAGCCTTGTGTTCAGTATGGGCAAGGAAGGGGCACGCCAAATCTACACCGTGCGTGTGGACGGAAGTGAGCTCAAAGCACTAACCGAAGAGGGTGACTACATCAGCCCGTGCTGGTCGCCTGCGCAATAAGTGGAGTGCAATCGCGCAAAAGGTGTGAGGGAGGGACTGCCCAAGCGCTCCTCGGGTTCCCGCGTCGTCCAAGTAGTTTTGCGAGTTTTTCGGCGAGCGCTCTTAACATCCCCTTGACATTCGCAAGAGTTGGGTATAATAGCGTATCCCAAGATGGCGACGCACAAATCGCCGTCGCCGTAGGGAAGAAACTGATGAGGAGGATCGATTACAGAATGAATCGTAAGGGCTTTACGCTGATTGAGCTGCTGGTGGTGATTGCGATTATCGCCATTTTGGCGGCTATCTTGTTCCCTGTGTTTGCGCAGGCACGCGAAAGCGCACGCCAAACCAGCTGTACGAACAACCAGAAGCAGATTGCGACCAGTGTGCTGATGTATATTCAGGACTATGACGAGACTTTCCCCATGAGCGCCTACTTCACCACCCAGAACTTAGTGGCGATCTACGATGTATTGGCGCCCTACATCAAGAACACGGATATCTTTGTCTGTCCCAGCTACCGCCCTGGTATTGACTGGCCCCAGCGTGTTCAGGCGGCAAACTCTCCGCGCCCTGCACTGGGTACCTTCCGCTATGTGGGCTATATCCCCAACCTCGGACTGTTCGCCGAGAACTTCTGCGGACTCAACATCCAGAAGCGCACGCCCGTTACCAAGATTGCTGCGGTTGAGTCGCCTGTCAACACGATTATGCTGTTTGACGGCTACCTGAAGAACAACGCTGCGCTGGAGTACTTCAACTTCTTGGCTTTTGCTCGCCACAAAGAGGGTGTGGTCATTAACTTCGCGGACGGACACGCGAAGTGGTTCCGCTGGAACGGTATCAAGAACATCGCGCCTCGCGAGCAGTTCCCCACCCCTGCGACTGCCTACAACGGTCAGGCGACTCGCGTGGGTGCCAACAACTTCTACTACAACTGGCGTGAGAACCCCGGTGAGGGCTTGATTGCGACCGAGGCAGGGCTACAAGCCGTGACCAGCACCCCCAGCGGTGTGAACGGTCCTTACAACGACCTGCACGGCGTGCCAGGCACTGGCATCACCGACTCGGAAGACACCGGCTGTTAAGATAACCCTTAGTTCAGTCTCCTACGCCCCCTCTAAGGAGGGGGCTTGTTTTTTCAACAATAGCCCCATCCTGTGTGTTAGCAAGGGTTTCTGTTTAGGGGTTTAGAGATTCTTCGCTTCGCTCAGAATGACAAAAGAGTGCGACTGAATGACAACCCCTACCCTGTCACCCTGAGCGAAGCGAAGGGTCTGCGCATACGGTTCCGCCAGGATTCTTCGCTTCGCTCAGAATGACAAGAAAGGACGCGGAACGCCCAAAAGGGCGAAGATAGGGATACAGTCGCCTTCGAACTGCAGAATGCCCATGCCACGAATTGTTACGCCACCTCACGCAGGGCGCGCTCAATCTCTGCCAGCTGGGTGCTTAGGCGCGCATCGTAGGTGCCGTGGTCGGTCTCAATCACGCAAGTGCCCTGCTCCACCCGGCGGTCTTCCACAATCTCTATCTGGGGCACTTCGTCCAGGACCGCCAACAGCTCAGTACGATGTTGGCGCACCTGGCTCAGGTCGAGCGGGTTCACCCGAACACGCACCTCCCCGAAGGTCTTGATGCGCTTGAGCGTCTCACGCACCATCTGAAGCGCATGCTCCGGATGCAGGCGCAGTTCCTCTTTGACCACCTTGCGCACCGTCTCTAAAGCGAGTTCCAACATCCCCTGCTCTGCCTGGTGCAAATAGGCTTCGGACTGTTGGCGTAGCCTTTCCAGGAACTCCTGCACCTCCGCTTGGAGCCTTTGGAGGGTGCTGAGCAGTGCCTGTTGTGCCTCTTGCTCGGCACGCCGTTGGGCTTCAGCATAGCCTTGCTCGTAGCCCTGTCGGTAGCCTTCTCGGCGCGCCGTTTCGCAGAGTTGCTCTGCCTCTTGGATTGCTCTTAGGCGTATCGCATCTGCCTCCTGCTGGACTGCTTGCAGGTCAATCGGTTCGGGTTCCGGCGCTGGGGGACGATATTCGGGAAACACGGCGGGTTTCGGTTCCGCGGGGTGGCTGGAACTCACAACTGGTGCCCGCAATGGCTGTAAGTCGGGCGGGAGGGTATGGATGTCCTCCCGCTGAAGCTCGCTCAGTTGGGGGAAGGGAGTCTGGCTGGGCATTTTAGATCATCATCTCCTCTTCGCCACCACGCGAGATGACAATCTCGCCCGCCTCTTCCAACCGTCGCACGATACTGACAACCTTCTGCTGAGCCTCTTCCACTTGGCGCACGCGCACTGGACCCATGAACTCCAGCTCCTCTTTGAGCATATTCACAGCGCGCTCGGACATGTTGCGGAAGATTTTCTCTTTGAGGGCGTCGCTCGCACCTTTGAGCGCCAGCGCCAACTCCTTCATATCCACCTCTTTGAGAATCTGCTGGATAGCGCGGTCGTCCAGTTGGAGCAGGTCTTCGAAGGTGAACATCAGCTTACGTATCTCGTCCGCCAGTTCGGGGTTGTTATCGGTCAGGTAGTCAAAGATGGTGCGTTCGGTGTTGCGGTCAACCAGTTGCAGAATCTCCACGAGGGGTTTGACCCCGCCTGCGGCGGTGAGCTCTTGGCTGGCGATGCTGGAGAGTTTGCGCTGAAGCACATTCTCCACGCGCCGTATCACTTCGGGGGGCGTACTGCCCATCGTGGCGAGACGCTCAGCGACCTCTGGGCGCAGTTCGGGAGGCAGGTTGCCCAACACCGCCGCCGCGACCTGAGGCTCTAAGTAGGCTAACACCAGCGCAATCGTTTGGGGATGCTCGTCCTGCAGGAAGGTACTCAACTGGGATGGATGGACATTTTTGATGGAGTCGAAGGGCAACATCTGAAGCGTGCGAGTGAGCCGTTCCAAAATTTCAGCCGCCTTTTCGGAACCGTAGGCGCGTTCCAGCATCATGCGTGCGTGGTCTAACCCACCTTCCAACGCCAGATTCTGCGCCAGACAGAGCTCGTAGAACTCTCGGATGACGCTTTGGCGCACCTCGGCAGGGATACTGCCCAAGCGAGCAATCTCGAGGCTAATCTGTTCCACCTCCGATTCGTTGAGATGGGTCAGCACTTTCGCGGCGACTTCGGTGCCCATCGCCACGAGGATGACCGCCGCCTTCTGCTTGCCCGTAAGTTTCTTTTCTGCAGGCTTCAACATCGCTGTCTCCGTTATTTCAT
>CAKZQI010000133.1 GCA_937139515.1 uncultured Armatimonadota bacterium
AGCTACGCACCGAGCGCGCTCAGCTCAACAGCCTGCGCTGGGTCTCTGACCAGACCCGCCTCCAAGCGCAAGCCGAGTACTACAACGAGCAAGTTTC
The DNA here is from genome assembly GCA_937139515.1 of uncultured Armatimonadota bacterium. Lineage (GTDB taxonomy): Bacteria > Armatimonadota > Fimbriimonadia > Fimbriimonadales > GBS-DC > CAKZQI01. Next base: position 98 of record CAKZQI010000133.1, read on the forward strand.
TGCCGATTTGGAGCTCCAGCAGTTTCCGTTGGCGTGGGTTCGGCTCTGGGATGCGAGCCTGCCCCAAGTGGACGGTAGGGTTGATTTGAGCCTCATCGCTCAAGGCGATGCACAGTCCCCACGCCTGAACCTCTCTGCCACCCTCCAGAACCTGACCTACGGCGACTACACGATTGACCGGGTCTTGTTCAGTGAGATTTTTGTGGAGGAGGGACGCATCGCCACCGAAGATGCACTGGTACGAATAGGCGACTATCAGGCACGCCTGTCGGGAGAACTGCCCTTCCGCTGGTCGCCGCTCGAAATCCCGCGTGAGGAACCTATCCGCCTCGCCCTCAGCCTGCGCGAGCAACCTTTGAGCATTCTGGAACTCGCGCTCCCGATTGACAAAGAGCGCACCCGCGGCACGGTGAACGCCACCTTACAGATTGCAGGCACTCTGAACGAACCGAGACCTCAAGGGAGCCTGCGCGTCGTGGACGGGGCAGTGGGTTTTGAATCGTTCCGCACCGCCTTAGAGCAGATAGGACTTCAAGTGGAGTTTGATGGTCAGCAGGCGAGGGTCTTGCAAGCGGTCGCTCACTCATCAGAAGGGGGCACTCTGAACTTGACGGGCAGTGCGAACTTCGCGGGCGAGAAACCGACGCTTGACCTTCGTGCCACTTTGGAAGGGCTGACCCTCAACGAGCCGAAGCTCCCCGTGATTGGAGGCTCGGCACGCGGGGCGGTCTCGGGCACCGTGAACCTCGCAGGTGACTTTGAGCGCCCACGCCTTGAGGGCAACCTCCAAGTCAAGCAGGGGTTCCTGTTCCTGCCTGCCGAGTTTGAAACGGCAGAGGGAGGTGAACCGCTCCCGATAGACCCCACGCTGAACCTCAGGGTGGACACTGCCGAGGAGTTCCTGTTCCGCAACCCGAACTTAGATGCGCGCATGGTGGGCAATCTCGAGGTTTCGGGAAGCCTGCGTAACTTGGTGATGGAGGGAACTTTCGGGATTCGTGGTGGGGCGATGCGGTTGCCCACCGCGCGCCTGCGCCTTGAACCTGATAGCCTCGTGCGTGTCAGCTACCCCTACACCACGCTTCAAGGGGAGACCCTCGCACGCATCGATTTGGATGTGCGTGCCAGCACCAGCGTAGTCGCTGTCGACTTCACAGGCACGCCTCAGCGCTACCGAGTCGAAGTGGACATTCGCGGTGCGCTGGATGACCCCGAACGGCTCCAGATGACCGCCCGCTCCGACCCGCCTGGGCTTTCTGAGCAGACCATCCTCAGCCTACTGGGGCGCGGGGAAGTCTTGAGCGCACTGGCGCGCGGGGCAGACCCCGCCGATGTGTTCCGCCAACAGATTGGTGAGATTCTGGGAGCGCAAGTCTTGCCCGGACTGCTTGCGCCGATAGAGACGGGAATTGCCCAAGCGTTTGACCTGGAACAGTTCTCGTTGGACTATACAGGACTTCAGCCCGCCACGCTCTATCTGGTCAAAAATCTGTTTGATGGAGTGGGGATTGCCTACCGGCGCACGCTTTCGGGAGGGAGTGCCAGCTATCAGGTTCGTCTCTTCTATCGGCTCCCGTTCCGCAATCCGCTCCTTCAACGCCTGCGTGTTGGCTTCGGCTTTGATGAACGAGATAATCGCTTCATCTTCCTTGAGGGCACCGTGTTGTTCCGATGAGTAAAAGCCACTTTTTCTTGAAAAGTGGGGTATATTTTCCTTTGGTGAGCAGGAATGCAAGCAACTGTGGACAAACCAACCATCATCTATCCTGAAACGGACGGACAACCGATGGCAAGC
>CAKZQI010000134.1 GCA_937139515.1 uncultured Armatimonadota bacterium
CCTTCCTGTCGTTCCACCCCTTCTACATGGCGCCGCTCTGCAACACGGTCCGCTGGGACACCCACTGCGGCGCCGCCTATGCGATGATCTACCGCTTCCTCTGCGACGAGCCCGAGCGGTGGGGTCAGGTCGCGCTGGGGATGCTCCCCTTGAGGCAGGGGCCAGTCACCCCGATGAACGATGTAGTAATACAAGCGTGGGCGCTGAGCCAACAAGTCTTGGGCATACGCTTGCTCCAGCGCCTCGCGTACAAGGAGCGCCGACGCCATATGGTCGGGATGGTCGTCCAGCGGATGGCTCACGAACACCTCGGTCGGCTGGAACTCCGCAAGCACCCGCTTGAGGTCATCTATCAGCGCAGGCACTGTGTAGGGCTTGTTGGGCGAGAGTGCATCGTCGTAGGGTACTTGGTTCACGCGGGTCGTGCCGGAGCGCACCGCCTGATTGGGATTCTGGAGCATCCGCCAGAGCGCACGGTCAGGATAACCTAACAGCACGACATCGCTCTCTGCCAGTCCCAGCCGTTTGCAAGCGTGCCGAAGCTCCTGAGCGCGCAATCGGCCCAGTTCCAGAAAGTCTTCAGGGGTCGGTTTTGTGCGTGAGGCGAAAGTCGCTGCGCCCGAGAAGCCATCGCCTGCCGTCAGCGCCACCACGCGCACTGCACTCCCTTGACGCACCGCTTCGGCAATCAGCCCGCCACAGCCTAACACTTCGTCGTCGGGATGGGGAGCGATGATCAGCAGACGCTGGTCGGGGGTCGGAGGGGAAATCGGTTGCCAAGTCCAGACGCTTTGGGACATGCTGGCGTGGTGCATACTCACCACGAACAGGAGCAAACTCAGCCCGATGTACGAGCCGAGTAGCCCCGTAAGGGTCAAAAGCAGGCGCAGTGCCCAGCGTCGCATGAATCATCTCTCCCCGTATCAGAGGTACGGAGCGGGTGGGATTCGAACCCACGAGCCCCCTTTCGGAGGCTACACGATTTCCAGTCGTGTCCCTTCAGCCGCTCGGGCACCGCTCCATGCCCGCTTAATATACCCCACCACCACACCGCTCTGCATCGGGAGGCAGGGGCACAACGCCCCCACCTCCAACTTATCGACACGCCTTAGTTTGGGTTATAATCGGGAAGTTTCCTGTCATCCACATGGGCAGGGATTTCCTCGCTGAGGTTCATCCCCCGCTCAAAGCCTTCGCTGTAGGCAGTGGACATCGCAAACGCCACGACCCAAAACTGCTGCTGCTCAGGTTCTAATTGGTTCAGAATCACTGTGACCGAGGGACCGCATTCACGAATCACTGCGTGCAAAGCGACCACGGGGAACGCTATCCCTTTGTACAAGCACGCTTGCACCACATTCAAGTACCAACGAACCGCCAGGAGCTGAGTGGCGCTCTGGGCTAACCCCTCCTGAAGAAAGAGGCTACTCTGTTGGAGCCACTCTTCCCGCTCAGCATCGTCCATCGTGTCCCACTCATAGAGGGACTTCACCATTGCGCTTCCGCGCTGATTATAAGTCCTTTTACTCATTCTTATCGCCCCAGTTGCTGAAGCTTTGGGGTAGGACGGTTCAAGAGAGTTCAGGAAAGGAGGTGAATGTGCCTGATTTCTCTCCTCCCAAGTGCATCTCGAAATTATACTCTACTTTTGGCGAGGAGTTCCCAAAGAAGGCGGATTCTTGTTCAGACCGATTGTCCTAAGCAGGTACAATTTCAGCGTGGCACGCAAAGAGTTGGATGAATTGGCACTTGAGGACATCATACGCCTGCTTCAGGAGCGTCCCGACCTGCGCGAACGGCTCCGCGAAGTGCTTCTGACGGAAGAGGAGCGGCAAATCGCAAGCCAAATCCCCCAACTGGTTGAGACCACACGGGAGTTGTCTCAATCGGTTCGGCAAGGGTTCGAGCGACAGGAACGCTTGGAAGCGACCGTGGCAGAGCTGTCTGAAACCGTACGGGAGCTGTCTCAATCGGTTCGGCAAGGGTTCGAGCGACAGGAACGCTTGGAAGCCACCGTCGCAGACCTGTCCAAAACCGTCGCGAGCCTCTCCGAAACCGTGAGAGACCTTTCCGAAAAAGTGGCGTACCTGCTCACTACCGTCGCAGACCTGTCCAAAACCGTCGCGAGCCTCTCCGAAACCGTGAGAGACCTTTCCGAAAAAGTGGCGTACCTGCTCACTACCGTCGCAGACTTGTCCACCAAGATGGCAGGGTTGTCTGAAACGGTGGCAAGTTTGTCTGCAACCGTATCGGGCTTAGTGACGACGGTTTCGGCTCTGCAAGCAAGCCAGCAAGACGCTATCGCACGAATTGAGCGTCTGGAAGGCATAGCCGAGCGACTGATAGCGGTTTCTCAGGAATCGGTGGAACGCTTAGACCGCCTCGAGCGGATTGTTGCCGACTTAGTGGAGTGGTCGAAGTACGCGAAAGATGACCTTGCAAAGCTCAAAGGAATGGCGCTGGAAACGCAATATCTCAACCGAGCGCCCGCCGTGTTCGGTTACTATGTGAACCGGCCGCGCGTTCTGAATGTCGGGCAGTTTCTGGATGGGCTACGCCGTCAAGGACACACCTTCACTCAAGAACAGTGGCAACAGCTGGCTGAGATTGATGTCCTGCTTTCGGCACGCCATCCCCAAACGGACGCCCCCATCTATATCGTGGTGGAGGTCTCGTGGATGCTCTACCCTGACGATGTGGAGCGAATCTATCAACGCGCCGAAATCTTGCGCGCGCTGGGACTGGAGGTCTACCCTGCGGTGGCAGGGGAAGGAGTCTATCCCCAAGCGAACGAGTTGGCAGAGCGCTATAAGGTGCTCCTTCTGCTGGACGGCAGGTTGACGGCGTGGGGGCTTTTCGCCTGAGTTGGAAGGGTCTTGTCCGCCTTATAGACCCTCTTTTATCGCCCTAATCACCCTCTGCACCGAGTTGCGTGCGATGTAGATAAATCCCTCTCGGCTGAGCGCACCCGCCACGAACAACCCTTTGAGGGGCGTCTCGCCCGTTTCGGGGTCGTGGACGGGTTTCCCGTCAGACTCTACAGGCACGCCAAGTGGCTTCAACAGGCGCGTATCGGGCAGAAGCCCCAGCAGGGTCAGCACGAAATCCGCAGGCAAGTTTCGCTCCTCAGCCCCTACCCTCAGGTAGACACAGTGCGGTTCAATCCGAACCACTTGAGTCTGAAGCAAGGGATGGATGCGTGCCTCCTCCACGCGCAGGAGCAGCTCTCTCAGCACAAACGGGCGGAAGCGACAGGTTTCCAGCGTCTCAGGTTCCACGGCAAGCCACACTTGGGCGTCGGCGTCCGCAAGCCGAATCGCCGCTTCGCCTGCGGAGTTCCCACTGCCCACGACCAACACACGCTTGCGCCAGTATCGCTGTGGCTCTTCAAAGCGCACGGCGACATGGGGCAAATCAGAGCCGGGCACCTCCAAGCGCCTCGGCAAGCCCCAAATCCCCGTGCAGAGCAGAACCCTACGCGCCCGATAGACAGGGTAGGGCGTCCCCTGAACGCTACAGACGGTATAGACCTCAAATCCGCCCTCTCTTGGTACGATGCGCTCAACTCGTTCGTAGGTGCGCACAGGCAGGTCCTCGGCGGTGGCGACTTTGCGATAGTAGTTCAGCGCCATCTCGCGGGTCGGCTTCTCGTCGTGGGGCGTCGGGAAAGGATAGCCACCAACCGCCAAATCGTCTGCAGGCGAGAAGAACCGCATCCCCGACGGGTACTCCAACAGCGATTGGCACAGCGCTCCTGCTTCCAGCATGACGAAGTCCAGCCCCGCACGCTTCGCCTCTATCCCGCTGGCAATCCCTACCGGACCCGCACCCACAATCACCAAGTCGTGCATCTCCTTAAAGAGTACCTCAGGAGTGGGGTATAATATCCAGTTAGCGTACCAACGCAGGAGGTCTATCCAAATTGGAGCGGGTTTCTATATTCGTTGATGGAGCCAATATGTACTATGCGCAGAAGCGGTTGGGCTGGTTCATAGACTACCGCAAGTTGCTGTGCTATTTTCGGACGACTCTTGGGATGAAGGTGGCAGACGCCTACTACTACACGGCGGTTGACCCCAACGCCAAGGGGCGTGACGCCACATTCCACGACTACCTTCTCCATTCGGGCTATGTGCTACGCACCCGCCCCATCAAAGGATGCTGTGGCACCCGTGAGGAGATTGTGCCGTGGGAACGGCTAGAGCTCGCTGTGGACATCGCCATCGACGCCCTACTCACGATGGAACACTACGATGTGTGTGCGATTCTCAGTGGGGACGGGAACTTCGAGCGACTGATTGAGGTGCTGCGTGCGAAGGGCAAGCGCGTGATGGTCATCGCACACCCCGAAATGACCGCCCGCGAGTTGAGGGTCAGTGTCGGTCCCCATTTTTACGACCTGCGCGATCTGGAACGCTATGTCGCCCGCTCCGACCGAGCGCCCGACCCGTGTCCAGAGAAACTACCCGGCGCTCCCACTGCAGACTTGTATGAGTGAACCTACCCCTCCGTTCCGAGCGGGATTTGTCGCCGTTATAGGCAAGCCGAATGTCGGCAAAAGCACCCTCATCAACCACTTCGTGGGGCGCAAGGTCAGCATCGTCTCGCCGCGCCCTCAAACCACACGCCGACGCATTTTGGGCGTGGCGAACTATCCCGACGCGCAAATCGTGTTCGTCGACACGCCCGGTATCCACAAGCCGAAATACAAACTGGGCGAACGCATGGTGGAGAGCGCAATCGGAGCGCTGGACGATGCCGACTTGGTGCTGTTCGTGGTGGACGCCAGCCGCCCTCCCAACAGCGAAGACCGCCACATCGCCCAAATCCTGAGCGAGCAGGCGAAAGCACCGATTATCTTGGTGCTCAACAAAATGGACAAACTGCCCCCCGAAAAAGTCAAGCCTCACACCGAAGCCTATTGGGAGTTAGTGCCCAATCACGCCGAGTGGATGATGACCAACGCCGTCAAAGGGCACAACTGCGACAAACTGCTGGAGCTTATCCTGAAGTATCTTCCTGAGAGTCCTCCTTTCTTCCCGCCCGAACAGATTACCGACCAGCCCGAACGGCTCTTCGCTGCCGAGATTATCCGCGAGAAGGTGCTCCTCAACACCCGCCAAGAGGTGCCCCACGGCGTAGGCGTTGCGATTGAACGCTGGGAAGAGCGCCCCAACGGCGTCCTCTACATCGCGACGACTGTCTATGTTGAGCGTGAGACCCACAAAGGGATTGTGATCGGCGATAAGGGCGCGATGCTCAAGAAAATCGGCAAACTGGCTCGCGAAGAACTGGAGCTGTGGCTGGGTCAACGCCTCTACTTGGAGCTTTGGGTCAAAGTGCGTGAGAACTGGCGCAACCACCCCGCCTTCTTCCAACAGATAGAGAGCTGAAACCCGCTGTCCGCCAGTTCGGTCTCGGAAAATCCCCGAATTTGTAGACATTTGTTGACCGAAGTAGCAGGAATCGTGGCGCGATTGGGGTATTAACCCTATCGGTATGGATACGCAGAGTGCAGTGCAGGTTCACCAAAACGGTCAGGCATCGCAAGGGCGTCAGCTGGTCGGTCGGGTCGTCGGCACCGAACGCCAACCGAACACTGCGTTCCACTTCCACTTCTGGGCAACGCCAGATGCGCCCATCGGGATTGGAACGCTGGTCGTGGTGCAGGCGCGCGGGCGCACCGTCTACGGCGTGGTCACCGAAGGGCAGGGCTACAACGATGTCGCCAGCCCGATGTTCGACTTTTTGGGCGCGGATGGCGACCCCCAAGCTCCCGCCCCCACCGAACGCCCCGAAATCCGCGTCTACATCGCGGCGGTACTGCGCCATGTGCCCGAACAGCCCGTTCAGCCCGTGCCCATCGGCGAGGTCTATACCGCAAGCGAGCAGGATGTGCTGGTGGCGCTTCGTATTGATGAAATCCCACCCGATCGGCGCGTGCCTGTTGGGATTTACGAAAGTGGGAGCCTCAAGGCGCCTGTCTACCTGGATGCCGACTTCCTGATAGGACCCGAAGCAGGACACCTGAATGTGACAGGCACCAGCGGTCTTGCGGCAAAGACCAGCGCCATCCAGTTCCTCGTGAACGCCGTATTCCAGAAGGTATCCAATCGCACCGTGGCGGTGGTCTGCTTCAATGTGAAAGGGGGCGACCTGCTCTTTATTGACCTGCCTCCGTTTCGCCCGCTGGAACCGAACGACCAAGCAATCTATCAGTTGGTGGGGATGCAACCGAAGCCGTTCCCGCAAGTGGAGTACTACGCACCCTTCAAGCCTGACCGCGTGAACTTGGCAACCCTGCGTACCCATCCCAAAGTGCGCCACAATGTCCATCCTCTGCTCTGGGGATTGAAGGAAGTGATGCGCTATGTGGAGGTTCTGCTCAACAAAGATGATGTGGACGCCAAAGCCGACGCCTTCCTCCAATTCTTGCGCCAGCGAGTGATTGACCCTGGCTACTTTGAGTTTGACGACGACGAGGCGGAACCGCTTCAAGCACGAGGATTGACCCGACGGTTTGAGGTACGCAACTTCAACGACTTGGTGCGCTGGTTTGAGGTGGTGCTGAAGTACCTTGAGATGCGGAACCAGAAAAACTGGCGCAGTTTCGCCGTGGAGACCATCCGAAAAATCCAGAACCGTCTGGTGAACCTCACAACCCGCTTCGCAGGGCTGGTCAGCGAAGGCACCGACACCTTTGACCTGCCTTGGGGGCATTTCCAAGACCGCACCGTCTATGTGATTGATGTCGCCAACCTGTCGGCAGAGGCACAAGACCTCATCTTCACCCGTGTGGTAGCCGAGCTGAGGGAGCGGATGGAACAGCGCAGTTTGGGCGTGGATGCGGTGATGGTGATTGTGGACGAGTTGAACCAGTACGCACCCCACACTCACCGAGAGACCTATGTGTTGCGCACGCTGAGAGACATCTGCGCAAGGGGACGCTATCTCGGGCTGGTGCTGTTTGGGGCGCAACAGTTCCGATCTCAAGTAGACCGCCAAGTGGTAGGCAACTGCTCGACCTCCTTCTACGGGCGCATCGAGATGGAAGAGATGGCACAGGCAGGCTATCAGATTTTCGGTCCGGCGGTCAAAGAGAAGATGGGCGCGCTGGCACCCGGCGAGATTTTAGTACGACACCCCTATTTCAACCAGCCTATCTTTGTGCGCTTCCCTCGCCCCGCCGTTCTGCGCGGACAGGACGGCTTAACCCAGTACCCACCCGAACAAGACAAACCGCTGGAGGATGCCGTCTGGGAGAACTTGCGCAAGTTGGATACGGGTTTAGACCGTATTGCCCTCGTGGACGCCATCGCTCGTGCGAAGGATGTCAGCGGGGAGGTGAACCGCGAGCGTGTGATTGAGGCGATGTTGAAGGTGATGTGTGAATGCCCTCCTCAAGGCGAGGTGCTGAAACGCTTTGAACACTATCTCCCCAAGCCGATAGAGCGTATCGTCACCCAAGCAATAGAGGATACAACCCCAGTGCCCATAGCCCCCCCGATGAAAGGTCTGCTGGACGGCGAGGACGACGAAGACCCGTTTGAGAGGGGGTAGAGACTTATGCCTTATCGCCACTCTACCAGCTGATGGAGCACCGCCTCAAAGTCGGGGAAGCTGGTCGCCACGCAGTCCACATCCTGCACGAGGGTCTCACCCGATTGGGCGACCAGCCCTGCGATTGCCAGCGCCATCGCAATCCGATGGTCGCCATGGCTTTGCACGGGCGCGCCATACAAGGGCGTCGGTCCGTGAATGCGCAACCCATCGGGCAGGCACTCTATCTGCGCGCCCATCTTGCGCAACTCTTCGGTGATGGTGGCGAGGCGGTCTGACTCCTTGACGCGCAGTTCGTGCGCATCGCGGATTTCGGTCGTGCCGTGCGCTTGGGTTGCCATCACCGCCAGAATGGGCACCTCGTCCACCAAGCTCGGGATCAGTTCGCCTGCAATCTGCATCGCCTTCAGGGGCTGGGCACGCACGCGTAGGCTCGCCATAGGCTCACCACCCTGCTCGTCCACCTGCTCCCACTCCAGATGAGCCCCGCCCTGTGCCAATGCCTGAATCATGCCCGTGCGGGTGGGATTGACCCCGACCCCTTCTATCACGAGGTCAGAGCCAGGCAACAGAAGCGCGCCCGCCAACATAAAGGCGCACGAGGAGAAGTCGCCCGGTACCCGCAGTTTGCAGGCCGTTAGCGTCTGACCTCCTCGCAGGCGCACACGGTGGCTTCCTTGCGTGCCGAACTGCTCTTCCAACTCCACGCCGAACGCACGGAGCATCCGCTCGGTGTGGTCGCGCGAGAGTTGGGGTTCAGTGACCTCCGTAACGCCCGACGCCCGAAGCCCCGCCAACAAAATGCACGACTTGACCTGCGCGCTGGCGACGGGCGTAAGGTAGTGAAGCGCGCGCAGTTGAGTGCCCCGAATGGCGAGGGGTAAGCGCGTCGCCTCCTGACGCCCGTCTATCTGCGCCCCCATCTGGCGCAACGGCTCCACAATACGGCGCATCGGACGACGCCTTAGCGACTCGTCACCTGTCAACACCGAAAAGAGAGGATAAGACGCCAACACGCCCGCCATCAGGCGCGTGGTGGTGCCCGAGTTGCCCGCGTCAAGCACATCGGATGGCTCGTTCGGCTCACGCTTGCCCAGCCCCGTGATGCGCCAGCGGTGCATATCTATCGGTTCGGCTTGCACCCCCAATGCTTGAGCAATCCGAAGCGTGCGCAGGCAATCGTCCGATTCGAGAAAATGGTCGATCTCGGTTGTGCCCTCCGCCAGCGCACCCAAAATAATCGCACGGTGCGTGATAGACTTGTCGCCCGAAGGTGTCCAGCGTCCCTGAAGTGCCTTCGCTGGACGAATACGCCACGCTCTCATCAGCCTCCTGAGTTCGTGCGGAGGGCTGGCTACCCTGCAATTTTTGCTGAGAGTGCCGAAAATCGGTTATGGAATGCGAGTCTTGGTGGTGGATGACGAACCGATGGTGCAAATGCTCTTAGAGCAGTTCTTATGCTCGGAGGGACACACGGTGACGGTCGTGTCCAACGGCAAACAGGCGTTGGCTCAGCTGGCAGAGCAATCCTACGACCTCATCTTCACCGATGTGCATATGCCCCAAATGGATGGCATCTCGCTCGTTCGTCAAATTCGCGCGCAGGGTTCGCCCTGTCCGATTGTGGTGATGGACAGTTACCCCGACCTCTTTCTGGAGAGTGGGTCTGCCGACGAGGCGCTCGCCGTGTTAGCGAAGCCTTTTGACCTATGGGAGGTTCGGCAGATTCTCCACTCTTTAGAGACTACCCAGGTCGGTCTAAGGAGGTAAACACAGTGCAGAAGCGATTAACTGGAGGGTTGCTGATGATGTCGTTGTTGTGGGGGTTTGGCTTCGCTCAGCGCAGTTCCGAGAGCGCTGAGTGGCTCTTTGCTGACCCTCAAGAGGTGGTGAAGACCACCACACGCACCGAGCGCACGGTTTACGAATCGTTCACGACCGTGCGCGTGCTCACACGGAGTGAGATTGAGCTCTCAGGCGCGCAGACCGTTCAGGAGCTGTTGGAGCGCATGGTCGCCGACTTTCAGGGGCAAGAGGCGTCCTTGCACCGATTCTTGAGCGTGCGCGGTGCCTATAGTTCGTCCGAGTTCAACGAGCGATTGCTATTCTTGTTGGATGGTCTGCCGTTGAACGACGCTTTGCTGGGCAACTTCCCTGCGATGATGATTAGCACCCACGATGTGGAGCGTGTGGAGGTCGCCTTCGGACCTGGATCCGCGATGTACGGACCGAACGCTTTTGCGGGCGTGGTGAACATCATCACCACGCAGGAGAACGAGCGCCCCTCGCTGTTCAACGGCTATACGGCGCGTGGGGGCTACAACGCCTCCCTGCGCTGGTCGAGTCGCACGCCCAACGGCACTCAATGGGGCATGCAAGCCTCGTTCTGGCGCGACCCGGGTAGCGACCGCATCCGCAACAACGACACGCTCGTGCGCTCGGTGATGCTCAACACCCAGATTGGCGCCCCCAACCGACGCCACTGGAAACTCTATTACGCCTACATCGATGGCGACCGAGGCAGTGTGGGCATGCGCTATGGTGTCTTCCCCACGCCCCATGACCGTTTCGTGTACCGAACACACTACTGGCAAGCCGAGCAGAGCTCACAAAGCGAAACCCGCTCCCAAGTGGTGCGCCTGTACGGGCTAACGGGTGAGCAGGATATGCTACGCAGTACCCCGCTGGACAACTTCGGTCTGGGTTCGCGTACTCCACGCGAATTTGAGCAGAGCATGGCGGGTTTGGAAGCCTACTGGCGTTGGAACCTACCCCAAGCGTCTATCTTGGCTGGGGGCGACTTCCGCTGGACGCAAGCGCGCAGTGCGGTGCATTTGGGAGGCACCCACTCGGGTACCAACCTTGCCGTGTTCTTGCAGGGCGAATGGAACTTAGGCAGGTGGCGTCCAATCCTGGGCGCACGCTATGACCAGCACTCCATCTACGGCAGTCAGTTCAGCCCGCGCGGAGGCTTCACCTATCAACTCAGTGCGCACGACATCCTGCGCGCCTCAGTAGGGCAGGCATTCCGCGCACCCTCGTACATAGAGCTGTATCTGCAAAACTTTCCCATTTGGATGCCTGTGCAGGTGGGAAGCAGTTGGGTTCCCTTCCAAATCGACATCTGGGGCAACTCGAAGCTTCGCCCCGAACGCGTTCTTAGCGCTGAGGTGGGCTGGAAACACGCCTCCCCACGTGGCTGGAGCCTTGACCTATGCTACTTCTATCAAGATATCGAAGATGGGGTGACCCTGTTCCAGATTTTTAGCAATCAGCCGAACATTCGTCAATACAACAACCTGTTCGATTACACCATTCGCGGCTGGAGCGCCGAGTTCTCCGCCAAGCTGGGCAAAGGCTGGAACTTGAGTGCGGGTTATGTGCAACAGCGATATGACGCACGCATTCGGGAAGAATACAAACCGCCCGTCGAGTCTGCCGTGCTCCGTTTAGCCTACTGGCAGGAGCGGGGTCTGAGTGGGCAGATTGCCTTCAACTACCCAGCGGTGGGCGTGGGGCGCACTGATGCCTACGCTTGGAACAGCATGCTCAACCTCATCTATCATCAAGACGAACGCACCCGCTGGAGCCTGAGGGTTGATAATCTATTCAACACACCTACCGAACTCAGTTGGCGCGTACCAGGCGGATCGCGCAGTGTCTGGTTCACTTTCCAACGCGACTGGTAAACGCCGTGCAACGAGCAGGATGGATTCTCTGGGTGTGGGGATGCCTAGTGCTATTGGGGTATGCCCAATCAGCCGATTTGGTCATCCTCAAGAGCCGTCAGGGCGGTATCTACGACGAGGCGGTCGCCGGGCTGACCTCCGAGCTGGAGCGTCAGGGCTACCAACTTGTAATTCAAACGCTCGTGCTCAAGGGCGACCGCTCCGACCCCGATATTGTGCGAACCGCGCTCACCCGAAAGCCCAAACTGCTCGTTGCGGTGGGCAATAACGCCGTACAAGCGATTCAGCAATATTACGAACGCCAGCCCAATCAGCCGAAAGTGCCCGTCGTGTTCACGATGGTGTTAGACCCTGTCGGGCTGGGGTTGAACCCAGAGGCAGGTTCAAAAGCAAGCCTGTTTACGGGCGTGGAGCTTTCGGTGCGTCCACAGCGGATGTTTCGTGCCTTGCTGGATGTGCACTCCCAGGTAAAAACCATCGGACTTCTCTATAACCCCGATGACCCGACCTCACGACGGCTCGTGGCTCAAGCCGAGGATGATGCTAAGCGGATGGAGCTCCAGTTGGTGGCGGCGCCCCTGCGCCCTAATGAGTCGTTGCAGGGTGCGCTTCAATCGCTTCAGAACAAAATTGACGCGTTTATGCTCATCCCCGACCCTGTCTGTGCCTCGCCAGAGCCGTTCAACCAAATTTTGGCGTTCACCACGGAACAGAAAATCCCCCTGATTGCGTTCGCGGATACTTTCGTGCGTCGCGGTGCGCTGTTGGGGCTTGGCATCGACTTCCGAGAGCAGGGCATCCTGGGAGCCGAGCTGGTAGCGCGGGTGCTGGAAGGAGGTAACCCTGCCAGCCTCCCCATCCAATCGCCTCGCAAGTACCTCATCTATTACAATCTCAGGCAGGCAAAGGCGCTCAACCTCACCATCCCCGAAATGTTATTGAATCTTGCCGACAAGGTGTTTGAACAATGAAACGGATGAGTCTGCGCGCGTGGCTCCAGATGATGTACACTTTGATGGCGCTGTTGCCCGTGATGCTTGCGGGCACGGTGCTGATGCTCTACCTGAGGGCGCAAATCACCCAATCAAGCCAACAGCTCCGAGAGGGCGCTCTGGAGGAGCTGAGCTACTATCGTCAAGAGGTGGAGAGTTTCGTCGAACGCGTGCTCCGCAACTCGGTCGGGCGTTTTTCCGACCGTATAGACCAGAAGACCGAAGCCTATCGCGAACGCGCCTTACAAGGACAGCAGGAAGTGCTCACGCAGGGGATTGAAGAATTTCGTGCCCAAAGTGCCCGTGAGTTCACTGCACTTCAGCAGACAACCCAACAGAACCTCAACCGAACCTTGAGCGATGTGTCCCGCAGTGTGGAACAGCTCCAGCAAGAGAGCCTCGGCAATCTGGCGCAGGTGACCAACGAAACCACCCGCTCTGCGATTGCCCAGCTGGTGACAGGACAGATTCAGATTGTGACCGAGAGCCTCTCGCGCCAAGTGGACAGCGTGATTCGCAACTATATCACGCAACTCACCCTGCTGGCGCAACAGCCTGCCATCCAGAACAACCAAGAGCAAGAGAGCCGTTGGATTTTGCAGGCGCTTCAAAACCGCGAAGATGCCTACTTCGTGCTGGCAAAGTTGGACGCAGAGGGCAAACCCAGCCTGCTCGTCAGTGATGAGCCGATGGATGAGGAAGTATTGCGCCCTACGATAACCCCCCTATGGGACTCCCTGCAAGATACGAATGACCCCGTGATCGGTGAGACGGTGTTGATACCCCAGCTGGCTCAGCGTCGGCTTGTCGTGCCGGTTATTGTGCCCGTGCGCCAACGAGGCACCCAACTTGCAGGGGCACTGTTTGCACTGGTCAGCCTGGACGAGCTCAACCGTGTGGTGCGCCATTTTCGGATAGGCAACGAGGGATATGCGATGATGGTCTCGGCGGAGGCGCGCATCTTAGCCCACCCGAACGCCGAGCAAGTAGGGCAAACCGAGACTCAGCTCACCCCTAAACTCAATCGCACGAACCGCCCTGCCGCCCAAGAAATTGCGCTGGGCAACACAACCTATCTGGTGGGCACAGCGCCCATTCGCGCCTTGCGGGCGACCCTCATCACTGTCCAGCCCGCCGAAGATGCCTACGAAGTCGCCAACCAAATCCAAGCGCAGTTAGCCCAAGAGTTCCGCAAACAACAGGCGCAAGCCAGCCAGTCCATCCAACAAATCGGTCAGCAAGCGAGTCGGCAGATAGAGGGGTACCTAACGAGCTATCAGGCTCAGCAGGCTCGCCTCTCGCGTCAAGCTCAGCAAAACGCTTTGCGCAACTCGCTCGCCAGCCTCAATACACTGAACCAGCAACAGCGCCGGGAATTATCAAGCCTAATCACTGCGATGCTGGACAGCACCCTGAGCGAAGTGAGCCGAGAGCTCAACCGCCAACAGGCAGAGGTGTACGAGCGTACCAACGCCCGCATCGAAACCACCAGCGCGGAGATGACCCAAAACACGACCCACCAGATGCGCAACGCCTTCTTGATAGCGCTCTCGGTGGTGCTCCTGTGCATTTTGGTAGGGGGGCTGTTGCTCCACCGAAAGTTGATTGTGCCCTTGCGAGCGTTGGTAAGGGCGACCCACGACATCGCTCAAGGCGACCTCAACCGCCGGGTAGAACTGCCCGAACGCGGGATCCCCGACCTGGAAGACCTCGCCCACTCGTTCAACCATATGGTGGAGGCGGTTCAACAAGGCCAAGAGGAGCTGAAGCGCGCTGAGGCGCAGCTCATCCAATCCTCTAAGCTCGCCTCGTTGGGCACGCTCGCTTCGGGTGTAGCGCACGAGCTCAACCAACCGCTGGCGATTATCCGTGCGATTGCCCAGCAGACCTTAGACACGATGGACGCCCAAAACGGCACGCTGACCGAGCAAGACCTGCAGACCCTCCAAGAAGACCTGCAGATTGTGGCACGCCAAACCCAGCGCATGAGCCAAATCATTCTGCACTTGCGTACCTTCGCTCGCAAGCCTCGCGAAGAGCAAGACCCCGTCGACCTCAACGCCGTCGTGCAAAACGCGCTGGTGCTCCTGCGGGAGCAGTTGCGCAGTCGGGGCATCCATCTGGTTGAGGACTACAGGACCCCCTTGCCCACCGTGCTGGGTGAACCGAACTCGCTGGAGCAGGTTGTCATCAACCTGCTCACCAACGCCCGCGATGCCGTGGAAGACCAACCGAACGCCGAGATTACCATCCAAACGCGAATCGCTCAAGACAACGGCGGCGAGTGGGTAGAGCTCGCAATCGCAGACAACGGTCCGGGCGTGCCCGCCGAGATTGCCAGCCAAATCTTCGACCCGTTTTTTACCACCAAAGACCCCAACAAGGGCACAGGACTGGGTTTGGCGATTTCGTTGGAGATTTCCCAGAAACATCACGGCACGCTCCAACTTGCGCCGACCTCGCAGGGGGCTTGCTTCGTCCTGCGCTTACCCGCTGCGCAGGAGGAACGCCAAGTCGCCTGAATCAGGTATAAGAATCGCCATGTCGGAGATTCTCATCACGCCGGAGGGCTACGCTCGCCTCAAGAAAGAGCTGGAAGAGCTCAAGACTGTCAAGCGCCGAGAGATTGCCGAGCGCATTCGCCAAGCGCGCGCTTTGGGCGACCTCAGCGAGAACTTTGACTACCAAGACGCCAAACGCCAACAGGCGATGCTGGAAGGGCGTATCAAGGACCTGGAAACCGTGCTGAGCCGTGCGCGTGTGGTAGACCGCTCCAACAGTGCGGGTGAAATCGCCGACTTGGGAAGCAAGGTCACGCTCGTGGAAGTCGGAACCGACCGCGAACGCACCATCCAGCTGGTCGGCTCCTTCGAGGCAGACCCCCTTCAAGACCGAATTTCCATCCTCTCCCCGCTGGGCGAAGCCGTTTTGGGCAAAACTCAGGGCGATACCATCGTCGTTCAAACCCCCAAAGGCACTGTAGAGTACCGAGTCGCCCGAATCGAGTAGCAGGAGTCCCCACGCGCATAGCGAACTTCTAAGCAGGAGGCAACTCTATGGCACGAGTCACCTTATTGATTGGATTGACCAACGGGCAAGAGATAGACTGTCCGATTAACTCGCGCGACGAAGCGGAGGGCGTGATTGAACAACTGCGTCAGTCAGACGACTTGGTGCGCCTGCCGGGCATCTGTTTCATCCGAGCGTCTGGCTCCAGCGAATTGGGGGCAAGGGGGGTGGTGGCAGTTCATCCCCACCAAGTGGTCTACACCCAAATCCTGGGCGTGGATGACTAAGACCTGTGCCCATCAGGTCTTAACCTTCTCTTAAAATGGGGTCGTGTATCCTCCTCGTAGGAGGTATTCGTATGCTACGAAGAGGCTTTACACTGATTGAGCTCTTGGTCGTCATCGCGATTATCGCGATTCTGGCGGCGATCCTGTTCCCAGTGTTCGCCCAGGCACGGGAAAAAGCCCGTCAGACGGGGTGTCTTTCCAATGTGAAGCAGATTGGTTTGGGTGTGCAGATGTACACTCAGGACTACGACGAGATTCTGCCCCGCAACGCTTATGCGGATCCGCCCCGCGTGCTCGAAGGCGCTCACTTCACCAACTGTTCTTCGCCCCGTTGGATGGATGTAATCCAGCCCTACATCAAGAATGTAGATGTGTTCAACTGTCCGAGCGACCCATTTGCGCCGATTTCGGGCACGCTTCCGCACGAGGGCAACCGCCAGCACACGCTGATGCCCAACAAGCGCTATGTGTTCCAGCCCTACTCGCCCAACGGCACGCAGGTATTCCGTGAGGCAGATTGTGGCGACCCGATGGGCACCACCAATGTGGGACGACGGTTCGGAAGCTACGCCATCAACAACATGTACTACGCCAGCTGCAGTGCGGAAATCCCCTGCACCCCCCCTAACGGTCAGCCGCTGGCACGCCTCGCCCTGCCCGCCGACACGGTGCTGATTGCCGAAGTGCAGGGCTATGGGCAAAGCGCGGACTTTTATCGCGCTAACCTGACCGACCCTCAGCCCACCGACCCGATTGAGACCTTCCCCTTCCCTGCGCTCATCAACCGCCGCAACAACGGCGCGATTCTGGGACGCCATATGAAGCTCGCCAATGTGGTCTGGGCAGATGGGCACGCGAAGGCGACCACCCTCAACTATCTGGGTGAGACCCGCCGCAACATCCCTGGACGCGAGCGCGTGATGTTCCGCTTCACCTGCGAAGAGGACTAATTGCTCTACTTCTCAGGAGAAACTGTTGCCCCCTCTCTGGCTACGGAGAGGGGGTTTTGAAATTGCTGCCTGTGATTTTCCAGAAGGGGTATACTGCAAGCGATGGAAGCGCATGAGGAGGTTGTAGTGATGGACGCGGAGGATATTCGCCGTGCCATCACGCGAATTGCTCACGAGATTTTGGAACGCAACAAAGGCGCACGCGATTTGGTCGTGATTGGCATTCAACGGCGCGGGGTGCCCGTTGCACGCCGATTGGCGCTCGCCCTCTCCCAAATAGAGGGCACGGGGATCCCCTGTGGCAGTGTGGACATCACGCCTTACCGCGATGACCTTGACGAACGCCCCAACCCGCTCCATCGCAATCAGACCGATGTGCCGTTCCAGATTACAGGCAAGCGTGTGGTGCTGGTAGACGAGGTGATACAAACGGGGCGCACCGTGCGCGCTGCGATGGAAGCCGTGATGCAGTTGGGACGACCTGCGAACATCCAACTCGCCACCTTGATCGACCGCGGGCACCGAGAACTGCCCATCCGCCCCGACTATGTAGGCAAGAACTTGCCTACCAGCCGCACCGAGTTCGTGCTGGTGGAACTGTCGGAACTGGAGGGGCGCGACCGCGTGGTGCTGCGCAAGCATCGCGAACCTGCCCCCCAACTGCCTTGAGACGGCTATGCCCCACCTATTGACCGCTGACGACCTCCCTGTAGCGCGCCTGCTGAGGCGCATGGCGCAGCTGAAGGGGGTAAGGGTAGCTGGAAACCTCACCCCTCCGCCCCCCCTCTCCGCAAGCAGAGAGGGGGGAGAGGCAGGGCGTTCCCCCTCTCCGTTTACGGAGAGGGGGCTAGGGGGTGAGGTCAAACCCGCAGCGTCGGGAGTGAGGGCTGAAACCGAGAGTAGGTCAACACAGGGCACAAAACCGCTCGTGGCGCTTTTGTTTTATGAACCCAGCACCCGCACGCGCGGGGCATTCGAGCAAGCCTGCGTGCTACTGGGCTATCACCCGCTGGTGATTACTGCCTCAGGGAGCAGCATTCAAAAGGGTGAGAGCCTCGCTGATACGGTCTACACGCTTTGTGCGCAGGATGTGCGTGCCCTCGTGATGCGCCATCCTCAGGCGGGTGCCGTCCAACTCGCCAGCCGATTTGCGACCGTGCCCGTGTTGAACGCTGGAGACGGGGCGCACGAACATCCCACTCAGGCTTTGTTAGACCTGTACACGCTCTGGGAGCATTTTGGGATGCCCGACCCCGAAACACGCTGGCTAGAGGGGCGCAAGGTGGCAATCGTGGGCGATATTCGGCATAGTCGGGTGGCGCGCTCCAACCTCACCCTGCTCACGCGCTTGGGTGCGCAAGTATGGCTCTGCGCACCGCCAACCCTACTGCCCGACGCTCCCTTGCCAAACGCTCAAATGACCCACGACCTTCGTCTGGCGCTGGAAGGCGCCGATGGGGTGATGACCTTGCGCCTGCAGACCGAGCGAATGCAACAGGGACTGTTATCGAGCCTCAACGCCTACCGCCGAGACTATCAAATCAACGCCGAGCGTCTGCGCCTCGCGAGACCCGACTGCATCGTGATGCATCCGGGACCCATCCAGCGCGGGATTGAAATCAGCGACGAAGTTGCCGACGGCACTGCCTCCCGCATTCTCACGCAAGTGCAGAATGGCGTCTTCGCGCGTCTCGCTTGCCTGGAGTGGGCGCTGAGCTAATCAAGGTTCAAAGGGAGCCTTGAATTCCTACACGCCCCCCCCTCATGCGCTTCAGATAACCTCACCCCCCCTTGCCCCCCTCTCCGCAAGCAGAGAGGGGGGATTACCTTATGCCGACGCCCCCTCTCCGTTTACGGAGAGGGGGTTGTGGGTGAGGTCATCAGGACTTCTCCACCGCCTTCGCACTCAACGGCTCAGGCATAGGGCGACGCAGGCGCGCCTTCTTACCACGCGGAACCACTTGGCGCGGAGCTGGAGGCGGGGGCGTCTCACCTTGAGCGCGAGGAACCCCATACCGCACATCGCGTGCCCGACGCACGGTCGCCAACAGACCCCCAATCACCGTCAACGGCGGTCCCAGCCACACCAGGATTGTGAGCGGCTTCACATACACTTCCAGCGGGATGACCCAGCGCGGGTTCGTCTCAGGCTTGCCCGGCACCATAATCATCTGGAACTCCACCATCCGCTGGCTCACATCCATCTGACCGACCAGAATCTGTGAACCGTCGGGAAGGGGCACTGGGATCGGGATCACACCCCCCGCAGTGACCACGCGGAACGGTTCCACCTCCACAGGCTTTTCCCACTCGGGGTGGCTCACGCGAGTGCGCGCAATCGCTCGGAAGCCTTCCGACCCCATTGCACCCCCCGTCTCAAAGCCGAGGAACTCTACCGTGTAGCCGTCTTTCGTGGCTTTCTCCTTCTCGTGCAGGCGAATAGTGATGGGGCTGGCGTCCACCTGAGGCGGTGCGAAGAAGGCGACATACAGGTCGTGGTTCCACCAGCGCACGATATGGGGCCAGACTACATTGTTATTTTCGGTTCGACGCTGGTCTTGGTAGAAGCGCGGTTCCACGATGAACTTCTCGTCGTGGGAAGCGACCTCCACACGCACACGGTTGAACTTGTCTGCTAACGGGTCGCCTGGGAACTTCTCGTTGCCGGTCATGTCCAAGTAGCGCCAGCGATAGCCCAGCGCCATCGTGTCCTGCCCCTGAACCACCACCACGCGCTCTTTGACCTCGTAGAAGTTGGAGATGAGCAGCCCCAGTATGGCGATACCCAGCCCCACATGGGTCAGGAAACCGCCCAGCGTGACTTTGGAAGTGCGCACACGGCGCCAGATGGCTCCAAGATTAGAGAACACCACGAACGCCAACAGCACCGAAATCAGCAGGGTCAACGGCTCGCGGAAGCCTGCAAAGAAGAGGGCGAAGCCCGTCGCCACCGCCGCCATCCAGCCCTTGGTCAGGCGTTGGAGGATTTCATCTAAGGTCATCCCACGCCAAGTGAGCATCGGCGCTGCTGCCAACAGGAGCGCTGTGAGGATAATCCAGGGCGCATGCACCTGATTGTAGAACGACGGCTGAAGCGCGACCATCTGCCCCGTGAACGCCTTGCTGATAAGGGGCCACGAAGTGCCCACCAAACTAATCAGCGCCGAGAGCACCAGCAAGCCAATACCCCACTTGAGCACCACCTCTCGTGAGATCGGTTTCGCTTGAGTGTTCGCAGGCAGGGGCATCGAGCGGTAGCGCCACGCCCACAGTCCCACCGTGAGCAATAATCCACCGCCCAACATCGCCAGCAAAATCCAGAGCGCGCTTTTGGCGAGCGCATCAAACGAGTGAACCGAGACCTCCGCCAGCACGCCACTGCGCGTGAGGAAAGTGCCATACACGAACATCACGAACGGGATTGCCATCAGCAGATGGTTCCAGCGCACCATCCGACCACGATTGATTTGGAGCATCACCCCGTGCAATCCCGCCGCCATCGTCAGCCAAGGGAAGTAGGAGGTGTTCTCCACGGGGTCCCACGCCCAGAACCCGCCCCAGCCGAGCGTCTCGTATGCCCAGTAACCCCCTAATGCCAGCCCAATACCGAGCATCGTGGTGGTGTAGATTGCCCACGGGCGCACACGCACCACCCACTCGTGAAACTCGCCCCGCCAGAGGCTCGCAATCGCGTAAGCGAACGGCACTGCCAGCGCCGCAAAGCCCGCAAAGATAATTGGCGGGTGTATCTTCATCCACACATTCTCTAAACTGGGGTTCAAGCCGAAGCCATCTTGGGGGGGCCAGACGGGAGGGGCGGGGTCGGGCTTTGGAAGCGGGGCGAATGGGCTTTGGTACGCCAGAATACCGAGTAGCAGGAGCACCACAGTCCCGTAGGCGGTCATCACCCAGCGTTCGTAGCCACCTGCTGTGCGCATCAGGATAAGCCCGTAGATGCCTGTCCAGAGTGCCCACAGCAGGAAGCTCCCCTCTTGACCTGCCCACGCGCTCGCCATCTTCATCCAAGGCGAAAGCGACTGCTCGCTGAAGCTGAACACATATTGCAAGTCGTAGCGCCCCGTGAGCAGAGCGTACTGGAGCACCGCTTCTGCCCCAACGATGCCTAAGAACGCTCCAATAAACCCCCAACGCGCCCAGCGAATAAGCGCAGAACGCCGACCACTGAGCGCATACATCACAACCGAAAGCAGGGCACAGATTGCCCCAAACCAGATAACACCATAGCCGATAAGCATTGTTGTCTCCTGATAATCTATGGGCTAAAGATCGGGTGTGTGGTTATTTCTGGGCGGTCTGTTGCTCGCCCTGATATTTGCTGGGGCATTTCACCAGCATATCGCGGGCATGGAACACCCCGTCCTTCATCTCTCCAATCACGACCACTTGGGTCGCCACCTCAAAGTTGTTCGGCTTGCCTTTGGGATAGACCACTTTCACCTTGCCCGTCTCATCCTCGCCCTCAAAGGTCAGCGTCATCGTCTTGATATCAAATTGAACGGTTTGTTGGAGCGGTTTGAGGGGTAGATGAACTTCACGCTGTATCTCGGAGAGTTGAGCGACTTTCACATAGGGGCTGGCATTGTTGATGAAGGCACGGACGGTGAAAGCAAGCCCCGCGAGAACCAGAACAATCATTGCGATACTGCCGGGTTTCATAGTCACCTCCACGCCTATTATACCCCATAGACGCTTGCGGGGGCGTTCTACGAGAGGCAATACACTCTCAAACCTTGCTCCGAGAACCGATGCGGATATTGATAATCTCTACCGTCAACGAAAACGCCATAGCAAAGTAGGTGTAGCCTTTCGGGATGTGATAGCCGAAGCCTTCACCCATCAGGTTGAAGCCAATCAATACCAGAAATGCCAGCGCCAGCACCTTCAGCGAGGGGTGCGTATCAATCACACGGCTCACTTGCCCCGCAAACGCCAACATAAAAACGATAGAGATAATCACCGCAGCGACCATCACCCACAGCTCCCGAACCATTCCGATTGCGGTCAGAACCGAGTCGATGGAGAACACAAGGTCTACCAGCACAATCTGCACGATAGCGGAGGTGAAGCCGATGCGAGAGGGCACGGCAACGGGCTTCTCTGCCATCTCGATTTTGTGGTGGATTTCATAGGTCGCTTTGCCCATCAAAAATAGCCCGCCCAGTATCAAAATCAGGTCGCGCCCTGAAAACTCGTTGCCCATCACCGTGAACAGCGGGGCACTGAGCCGTAAAATCCAGGTGAGGGTGGACAGCAGGATCAGTCGGAACACGAGCGCCAAACCCAAGCCGATGAACCGCGCCTTGGCGCGTATCGGTTCGGGGAGTTTGCCTGTGAGAATGGAGATAAAGACGATATTGTCGATGCCGAGAACAATCTCCAGCGCCGTCAGCGTCAGCAGAGCGATCAGCGATTCCATAATCCCTGATATACCCGATTAGGTCGTCGTCAGTTTCCGGGATTGCTGGTAGTTTGGGCTGGCTCAGGCTGAGGGGTGCAGGGCATCTGGAGCGGTTTCTCGCTTGGCATCAACCAACCTCGCTCGCGTGCCAGCGCCTCACGCCCCAAAGGAGTAGAGAGACGCTCGATTTGGGCGCGCAGGTCGGCTTGCTCTTGCAGAAGTGCCGCTCGCTCCTGCTCGTACTGAACCACTTCACTGCGCGTCAGCCACCACTGTTTATAGATGTGTGCGGTACGCGGGGTCAGTTCCCATCCGACGATGAAAACCAACAGCCACAACCCAATGGGTATCCATCGCTTCCCTACGCCTGCTTTGGTCATCCCTGTTCTCCTACAGGAAGTGGTACGACTTACTGTACCCGATTCCTGCCGATTCTACAACGGGTTGGGGCAAAAATTGGGAGAATTTAGACCCAAATTGTCTGTTCGCGGTTCGGTCCGACCGAGATAAGCCGTATGGGAACGCCCACATACTGCTCAATAAACCGCAGGTAGGCTTGGGCGTTGACGGGAAGCGCCTCCAGTTGTCGGCAGTCGGTGATTTCCTCTTGCCAGCCGGGAAGCTCGGTGTAGAGCGGTTCGCACTCGTCCAGCGCATACCCATCGGACACGAAGCGCACCGTCGTCTCACCGCAATAGCGATAGGCGGTACAGACCTTCAGCGTTGGGAACCCCGACAGCACATCCAACAGCGTGATGGCAAGTGCGGTAAAACCGTTCAGCCGCGCCGAGTAGCGTAAAGCCACCAAGTCAAGCCATCCGACGCGCCGTGCCCTGCCCGTGGTGGTGCCGTATTCGCGTCCCCGATTGCGGATACGGTCGCCCGTCTCGTCGTTCAGCTCGGTGGGGAACGGACCCTCGCCCACGCGCGTGGTGTACGCCTTCGCCACGCCCCAGATTTCCGTAATCCGATTGGGCGCTATGCCCGTGCCCAAGCAGGCGCCCGCCGACACCGGATGCGAGGAAGTCACATACGGGTAAGTGCCGTAGTCCAAGTCCAGCAAGGTGCCCTGTGCCCCCTCCAACAAGATGGGTTCGCCCCGCTCAAGGGAGGACATCAACAGGTGGGGTACATCGGTCGCGTAGGGGCGTATCTGCTCAGCATAGAGGGCGAACTCTTCAGTCAACGCATCGGCGTCTATGGCGGGAGCTTCGTACACGCGCTGAAGCACAGGGTTGCGTCGTTCCAACACGCGCCTCAGGCGGGTCTCAAACCGCTGGCGGTCTAACAGGTCTGCCACCCGCAAGCCGATACGGTCTGCCTTATCGGCGTAGGTCGGACCGATACCGCGCTTGGTCGTGCCGATACGCCCTTCTATTTTCGCTTCGGCGAGCTCATCCAGTTGGCGGTGATAGGGCATCGTCAGGTGAACGCCCAAGCCGATACGCAAGTTTTGGAGCGAGACCCCTTGTTGGCGCAGGACTTCGGTTTCTGTCTGAAAAGAGCGCAAATCCATCACGACCCCATCGCCAATCACGGCGAGGGTGTCGGGATGCAGAATGCCTGAGGGGATGAGGTGGAACTTGTAAGTTTTGCCGTTGGTGCAGACGGTGTGCCCGGCGTTGCTTCCGCCTGCGTAGCGCACGACATACTGCGACTGCTGGGCGAACAGGTCAACGATTTTCCCTTTCGCCTCATCGCCCCACTGGGCGCCCACCACGACACGAACCGACACGCATTTGCCTCCCGTTTGCTTTCGTAAGATTGAGTTGCCCTCACGGTCTCAGGTGAGGGGTCGGCTTCCCGCTCTGTGCGTTGATGGCGTGGAAGCCCTGCCTTCCGCGACTTCCGTTGAGGGGAAGGGTGCCAACCTATCCGCGTTCGGCGAGCCAGCGTGGGATACGCTCTTGCACTGTTTGAACCTGCTTGATTCCGCGTTGGTAGGCGCGTTCCGCACGATATTCAGGCTGAGCCTGCTTTTCCTGGACTCGTCGGTAGATTGCCAGGGCGGTCACGGTCGCTGCGACCACCGCCGCCCCGATGAGCCATCCGAAATGACAGCGTGCCGAGTTCTCAGAGTTCATAGCGTCCTTCTCCATCTTCGCCCATATCTTTGGAGCGGAAGATGCGCTTCACAAAGGTCAACAGCTCTTGGGGGTTGAACGGCTTGGTGAGGTACATATCGACGCCCTCTTGCCAACCGCGAAACACATCTTGGTCTTGTGCTTTGGCGGTGAGCATAATCACGGGCAGTTCGGCGGTTTCGGGATTGCGTCGCAGGTTGCGAAGCACCTCAAAGCCGTCCATATAGGGCATCATCACATCCAGCACCACGAGGTCGGGTTTCTCAGCGGCGACCTTTTCCAGCGCCTCTTTCCCGTCGTGTGCGGTCACCACTTGATAGCCCTGACGCTCCAAGTTGACCTGTATCAAACGCACGATATGGCGTTCGTCATCCACCACTAAAATCTTCCTCATTCAGGTTCCTCCGCGTTGGTGTAGTGCCTTATTGTACCCCACACCACGATTAGGCGACCCGCTCAGGGCGAAAGTTCCCGCTGTTTATTATCGGCAGATTGCTGTTTGTTCTTTTGTGGGATATGCCCCCTAACAAAGGTAGATTCCCCGATTTGAAGCGAGGCTCTTCGCCTTCGGCTCAGAGTGACAAGACCCTTCGCTGGCGCTCAGGGTAACAGGGTGGGGATTGGCATTGTGTCCCCCTTTCTGTCATTCCGAGCGAAGCGAAGAATCTCTGCACCACTTGAAGCGGAGACCCTTCGCTGACGCTCAGGGTGACAGGGTAGGGGTTGTCATTCTAACCCCTCTTTGTCATTCTTAGCGGAGGATGTTTGAAAAATAGCTGGGTGTCCTTGTGCCTTGTTCACTCCTCGTCTTTCCAGAGAACCTCACCCCCCTTTGTCCCCTGACAAGGGTACATTTGTTGAGCTCAATTTTCCAAACGCCCACACACTTTTAGACGCAAGTAGGTAGCCGTGAGCTTCGCTTCCACCCGAACGCCCCACCTTGTCACCCTGAGCGCCAGCGAAGGGTCTCTTTCGGGTTTCTTTGAGATTCTTCGCTTCGCTCAGAATGACAGTTC
>CAKZQI010000135.1 GCA_937139515.1 uncultured Armatimonadota bacterium
GGGCACCGTTTCGTTATTTTGTGGAGGTTCGTGCGGGTTTGTTGGAGGCGTTGGAGCGGGAGCGCCAGCGGGCTGAGTTGGCTCAGCGTGAGGCGGAGGCGGAACGCCAGCGAGTAGAAGAGGAGCGCCAGCGGGCTGAGTTGGCTCAGCGTGAGGCGGAGGCGGAACGCCAGCGAGTAGAAGAGGAGCGCCAGCGGGCTGAGTTGGCTCAGCGTGAGGCGGAGGCGGAACGCCAGCGCGCTGAGCAGTTGGCTCAGAAACTACGGGAACTGGGCATAGACCCTGACGCACTCTGAGCTTCTACTGGAGTGATATATCAAGAGCAGGGCACACCTTGCATGTGCCCTGCCATTACTCAAGCCTTGTGGATGCAGTGTCCCGCGGCGTCATGGAACGCCTCCATCAGCGCCTCAACCATCGTCGGGTGCGGGTGGATGGTGTCCACCATTTCGTCCAGCGTGGCTTCCAGCTTGATTGCCAACACCGCCTCTTGGAGCAGGTCGCTGGCGTGGCTGGCGCAGATATGCACGCCCAACACCTGACCATACTTCGCCTCGGCAACTACCTTCACCAAGCCGAACTGCTCGCCGACCGCCATGGCACGCCCCAAAATTCGTGGAGAGAACTTACCTATGCGCACTTCGTAGCCCTGTTCGCGGGCTTGCTGTTCGGTCAGCCCGACACCAGCCACTTCGGGCACGGTGTAGACCACATTCGGGATGGCGCGGTAGTCCATCTGTCGCTCGGCACCAAAGCAGTTCTCCGCAGCGACGATACCCTGTGCGCTGGCAACATGAGCTAAGGGCGCAATCCCTGTGATGTCGCCAATCGCGTAGATGTGGGGGATGTTCGTGCGCATCCTCTCGTCCACGGCGATCCAACGCTTGTTCATCTGGATGCTGACCGTCTCTAAGCCGATGCCCTCGGTGTTCGGCTTGCGCCCCACACCGATTAGCACCACCTGAACCTCATAAGATTGCATCCCTTTGGGGGTCTCCACATGACAGACCCACTTGTCGCCCACGCGCTCGGCGGACTTGAGGGTGCTTCCCGTTACGAAGGTGATTCCCTGTCGGCTGAGTGCGCGCTCCGCCTCCTTGGCGACCTCCTCATCAAAGGTCGGCAGGATTTGGGGCATCATCTCCACCACAGTGACTTTGGAACCGAGTGCGTTGAACACATAACTAAACTCCACTCCCACAGCACCTGCGCCCAAAATCAGCATACTTTCGGGCACGAAAGTGGCGTAGACCGCATCGTCGCTCGTCCACACATTCTCGCCCTCCAAGCCGGGGATGTTGATTTTCATCACGCTGGAGCCAGTGGCGAGGATGATGCTTTTGGCGCGGATTTGCTGGCGCGTGTTGTCCGCTTTGGTCACCTCAATCGTGTGGGGGTCAATCAATCGTCCGAAACCCTCCACCGACTGCACGCTGTTCTTCTTGAACAGGGTGGCGATACCGCCGCGCAGGGTTTGAACAATCTTGTCTTTACGCGCCTGCATCTTGGCGAAGTCGTAGCGCACTGTGCCCTCTATCTCGATGCCCATCTCTTTGGCGTGGAGCACATGCTGATACCGCTCCGAATGGGCAATCATCGCTTTGCTGGGGATACAGCCCCAGTTGAGACAGGTGCCCCCAAGAAATTCGCGTTCAATACATACTACGGTTCCACCGTGTTCTTTTGCTAATTGCCCTGCTCGGATTGCAGCGACATATCCGCCCGGACCAGCGCCAAGGATGGCGACCTCTGCATCGTAGGTTCCTGTTGCCATATTTGCCTCCCTATCAGCTAAGACTTAGTGGATTATACCTGCCTCACAGGTCAGTGCCCTCCTGCTCGGGGGCTAAATAGTCAGGTACAATTTCGGCGCTATGCCGACCGCTGCGTTTACCACGCTGGGGTGTAAGGTCAACCAGTACGAGACCCAAAAGATACTGGAAAGCTTTGAGGCGCAGGGCTTTGAGATTGTGCCCTTCGAGTCGCCCGCCGATGTGTATGTGATTAACACCTGCTCGGTGACTCAATCGGCAGAGGCGAAATCGCGCCAGACCATTCGGCGCGCCAGCCGTCGGAACCCCGACGCCATCGTGGTGATGACGGGATGCTACGCCCAGTTCACCCTTCGGCGGGGCGAGCGTCTCCAAGAGGCGCATTTGGTCGTGCCGAACCCCGAAAAGCTACGCACGGTGGAGTACCTTCTGGAGCATTTCCCCCAGCTGAAGGAACGCTTGGAGCGCGAGCGTCCGCCCGAAGGCACACCCGTCAAACGGCGAAGCCGAGCCGTGCTGAAGGTTCAAGACGGCTGTAATGTGTTCTGCTCGTTCTGCTCCATCCCCTACACGCGCCCTGTGTTGCGGAGTATCCCCTATCAAGAGGTTTTAGAAGAGGCGCGGGCGATGGCAGCGGATGGCTATCGCGAGATTGTTTTGACGGGCGTACTCATCGGCGACTACGGAGCCCATTCGGGAAGCGGCGGTCCCGACCTGGCGGGCTTGTGCCAGATACTCACTGAGATAGAGGGCTTAGAGCGAATACGAATCAGCTCTATAGAGCCGACTTTGATTAGCGATGCATTGATTGAGCTGATTGCCGAGCATCCCAAGATGTGCCACCATCTGCATATCCCCCTGCAGAGCGGGGACACGGGCGTGCTGAAGGCGATGAACCGCCCCTACGACCAAGCCTTCTACTTAGACCTATGCCGACGCCTACGGGCGCGTATCCCCGATATCGCGATTAGCACCGACATTATGGTGGGCTTTCCGGACGAGGATGAGGGGGCGTTCCTTAATACTTGCAAAGTTGTGGAAGAGGTACAGTTCGTGCGGGCGCACCTGTTCCGCTACTCCCCACGCCCTGACACGCCCGCCGAAGCGATGGATGACCATGTGCCCGATACGGTCAAAACGGAGCGCATCCAACGCCTGCAAGCCGTCGCAAAGGAGGCTGCCAAACGCTACACCCTACGCTTCATCGGGCGCACTGAACGCGTGTTGGTGGAGACCCGCTCCAAACTCAGTGGGTTGATGGCCGGCACCAGCGACCACTATCTGCAAGTGGAGTTCGCTGGCTCGCCCAGTTTGGTGGGTCAGTTAGTGCAAGTGCGTATTTTAGACCTCAGCGGGGAGGGCGTGTTGGGTGAAATCGTCTAAGCGCACGCCCAGTCGCCTCACAGTTCAAGCGCGTCGTTTGGAGTGGACGCCCCAACTCAAGCGCAACCTCATCGCAGGGGGAGCGCTCTTTCTGAGCGCGTTCTTGCTCAGGCTTTGGGGAATCGGATGGGGACTGCCCAACGCCGACCACTACTTCAGTTATCATCCCGACGAGTGGATTATCTTGATTGCCAGCTACTTCGTGGTGAACCCCTATGCAGGAGAGTGGCTTCCAGGCTTCTACAACTACGGGAGCCTGCCACTCTACTTGTGGAGTTTCTGGCTTCACTGGCTCTCGTCTTTTGGGGTCATCCCAGCACTGTCGGAGTCGCCCTCTGGAATAGAGGTAGCGCAGTTGCGCGCCAGCTTGCATTTGTGGGCACGGGTGCTGGTGGCGCTGATGGGGGCTGGCACCGCCGTGGTGGTCGCCCAGATTGCCCGTCAGGTGGGTGGGGCGCGTGCGGGATGGCTTGCAGGAACCGTGATGGCGGTGGCGCCCGCCTTCGTAGTGCATTCGCGCTTCCAAACAGTGGATGTGCCGACCACTTTCTTCGTGGCGTTGGCGTTGTACCAGTCGGTAGCCCTGTGGCGTTCCGAACGACTATGGCGAACCCTCCTCTGGGGGGCGGTGTGGGCAGGTTGTGCGGCGGGTTGTAAATACAACGCAGGGCTGGTGGCGCTCGCCCCGATGACCGTCTGGCTCCTGCGCTACTCTGCTGACCGTGCTATGCTCCTCAAAGGCGCGCTCGCCACGATAGCGATTGCGGTTGGGGTGTTCCTGCTGGTGTGTCCTGGCGCGTGGGCGGACAGCGAAAAGTTTTGGCGCGATTTTAGCTATGAGGTGCGTCATGTTCAGCAAGGGCACGGTGAGATTTTTACCGACACGGGG
The DNA here is from genome assembly GCA_937139515.1 of uncultured Armatimonadota bacterium. GTDB lineage: Bacteria > Armatimonadota > Fimbriimonadia > Fimbriimonadales > GBS-DC > CAKZQI01. The sequence continues at coordinate 4,045 of CAKZQI010000135.1, forward strand.
TTAGGCTGGCTCTATCACCTCACGCCGAACCTTACGACAGGGTTTACGCTATTGGGGCTGGTCGGGAGCCTATTGGGGTGGGTGCTACATGGGGTGCGTCTCCGAGTGCTTTGGGGCGTGTTGGTGTTCACGGTCGCTTACTATCTCTTGATTGGGGGCGCAGAGGTGCGCTTCCTGCGCTACACCCTTCCCCTCTACCCGATGTTGGCGCTGGGTGTGGCGCTCCTGCTATCGGAGCGTCCCAAATCCCAAACCGCCGAATCCCCGATGCCCCGAACGCGCTTAGCGCCGATTCTGAGTGCGTTTGCTCTGCTGGTTGCGCTGTTCCAGCTAGTGGTGGCGCTGAGCTATTCGCTGTGTATGGTGCGTACCGATGCCCGCGACCAAGCCCTGCGTTGGATGCGTCAGCAGGTGCCCTCGGGAGCCTCCATCGGTTTTGCGACCGTGCCTTGGTTCTACACGCCTCCGCTCTATCCCGACACAGGCGAACTGCGCTGGCAAGACCGCCTGCAGAAGATGCGCGAGGCTCAGACCCCCTTTCGCTTAGTGAGCCTTGCGCCTCCCGAATGGAATGTGGACGCCCTACGCACTCAGATCCCCGACTACCTTGTGCTAAGCGAGTTCGAGTGGCGCGATGTAACACGCATCCAGCGCACCGACTACCAACAGTTCCGCTCGGTACTGGAAAGCGAGTACGAGCTGGTGGCACAGTTTCGTAACAACCCGCCCCTGTTTGGTAGGAGCGCCCGTTTCCCACACGATATGCTTTACATCTGTCCAGAGGTGGAGGTGTGGCGTAGGAAGCGTTAGTTTTCTGGTAGTAGTGCGGTATAATCGGGGAACATCGCCTAGTATGATGCCGTCAAAGAAATAGGTTCCGATAGCGGTTTCGCCCCCGCGAATGGAACAACTCGAGAGGAGGAAATAATGAGTATTACGCGACTGATGCTGACATTAGGGCTTGGAGCTTGCCTAATGGCTCTCGTCCAAGCAGAGACGGCACTGACCGTACCCCGAAATGCCTACTTGGTGCGCCCTGTGGCGTCGGTGAAAGACTTAGCGAACCAAATCCGCACCGAGCCGATGGTCGCTCAGCGCTATGCGCGCCACTTCGGACGCAGTGCCTGGGAGTTGGCGGAGTTCTTTGAGGAGAACTTGCGTCTCTCGCGCTTAGAGCGCGACCAGATGTTCAATGTGTACTACGCTCCCCCAGACAACCGACTAATGGTGGTGCGCAAGACCCTACCGAAGGGCACTCTGGTCTTCGTCAACAAGCGGGATAACAAGCCCGTGCTTAAGGCGGACTGTGGCAATCCGCTGACCCCTGTCGTCAGCCTGCCTCCTGCTGTTGTTCCTGTTGAGGGCACGCCCGTGCTGTCGGTCGTCACCCCAGAACCGATTATGGCGGAGCTCACGACTGAGCCGCACCCACCGTTGGTTGAGCTGGTGGAGTTGCCTATAGAGGAAGTGGTCGCCGCCGATGTATTCCCACCCGATGTGCTGACCGAGATGGAAGCGGAAACGCCGGTCGCTGAGACCGTCCCTGTAGAGACGCTCCCGATACCCACCGAGACCGTCACACGCACCAATCTCGCTCCGTTTCTGCCGCTGCTCTTGATAGGTGGTGTGCGCTTCGGTGGGGACGATTTTGACCCTATTCCCGAACCGACCAGTATGCTGGTGTTAGCAGGTGGGTTGGGACTGCTCTACCCGTTTTCACGCAGGGCACTTAAGCGCGCCCAGAAATCCAACCACCCCACCGAACTATCTAAGACCGATTCGGCATAGCGAATTCCCCAGCGTGCCAAGCGCTCTGCTTCCTCCTCAGCGGCTGCCCCTGCCGATAGCGGTGGGGGTGGTTCTGCTTGAACCCATTCGCATAACCGCTGATACTGGGCTTTCGTAAGGGCAACCCAGTCCGAACCAGAGGCACCGCACCGCACACAGTGCAGAGCGCCTTCGCCACTCAGATTCAGCCATACGGTATCCGATTCCCCAAGCGCACTCCCACAGGCAGAGCAACTTCTGAGGTCGGGGCAGTAGCCCAGCAAGCTCAGCAATCGCCATACCGTCCAACCCAGCACGCAGGCAAGCGAATCACCGCGCTCCAGAGCGTTTAGCGCGTTCAGCACCATGTGGTAAGCGTCGGGTTCGGGTTGTTCGCTTGCCAACCATCGGTCCACTAGCTCACATAGCGCCAACGCCCCACTGAGCCGTTCCAAATCGGCGCGCACCGCCACGAACGAGCGCACCAACTCGGGTTGAACCATCAAGCGTCGCGCCTTACCCTCCACTACACGAAAGCGTATCTGGTTCAGCGGTTCAGACAGCATGCCCATGCGCGTCTTCGCCTTCTGCGTCCCTCGCACCTGCAGAGAGAGCCTGCCCCTATCGGGTGTCAGCACCGACACGCGCTTGTCCGCCTCGCCCGACTGCCAGCGCCTGAGAACCAGCCCTTCGGTCGCAAATTCCTGAGCCATCTGCAGGAATTGTACCGATTGCCTCCAAAATTGGGCTATAATAGGAACGGTATGATGATGCGTAGATGGAAGAAGGCAGGCTTGGTGGGAATCTATCTCCTTCCAGCAACGGTGCTGATGGGTATGGCGGGAGGCGGAAACGGTTTTCACCTGCCCGGTTCTCAACCCGACCCTGAGGGCTACAGTTTTCAATCCACAGAGCTCTGCTACTATTGCCACGGCAGTAGTGAGTACGCGTACAACCCCGACACAGGTGAGGGCCCTGACCCGTACTTCAACGCCAAGCAGGACATCCACTTCAACTGGGCAGGTAATATGATGGCGCAATCGGCACGCGACCCGGTGTTTCGGGCGGCGTTGACGATTGCCGAGCAAGACGCTCCGGGGGTGGGACAGTTCTGCTGGCGGTGCCACTCACCCAGCGCATGGCTGGAGGGGCGTTCGGTGCCCTACACAGGCGAGAACTTCGTGGATGAAGACCTGCAAGGCATCCAGTGCGACCACTGCCACCGTATGGTAGACCCGATGAGCGATGAGGGACGCGCTCTCTCCGACCAGCCTGTGCCTGGTATCGGCAACGGAATGTATGTGATAAGCGACGACCCCGCCAAGCGCGGGCCGCGCCCCGAGTCGTATGCGAACCACTCGTGGCAATATTCCGAGTTCCATAAGTCCAGCAGTTTCTGTGGGGTGTGCCACGATGTGAGCAATCCGCTCTTGGCGCAGGACACCACCACCCAACCGCCCCACGAGTATTTCCCGATAGACCGTATCTACAGCGAGTGGAAGCTGAGCGACTACGCCACGCAGGGCATCACCTGTCAGTCGTGCCATATGCCCCGTATTGAAGGGCGCGCGGTCAACTTCGACTTCCCACCCGTCTATCCCGACCTCGCTCAGCACAGCTTCGCAGGGGGCAACTACTGGGTGCCCCAAATCTTGCCGATGTTTTGGGACTACACCGAGCGTGAACTCGATGCGCTGATTGCAGGGCGCAACAACACGATTGAGATGCTCCGCAAGTCGGCGAAGCTCTCGGTGGTGCAGGTTCCCAAGCGGGGCAGTCCGATTGTGTTCCGCGTGACGAACCGCACGGGGCACAAGTTCCCCAGTGGCGACCCCGAGTCTCGGCGTGCTTGGCTCCATGTGGAGTACTTCAACGCCAGCGGTCAGAAAATCGGTGAGGCAGGCGCGTATGATTTTGACACCGCGAACTTGGACAGCAGTAGCACGAAGGTCTACCAAGTGAAGCTCGCCGAGGGCACCACGCCCACCTTCCATATGATATTGGCGAACACGGTTCAGTTTGATAATCGTATTCCGCCACGCGGGTTCCGCAACGCTCGGTTCCGTCAGTTCAACATCGCTCCTGTGAACTACACCTACCGCGATGGTCAGTTCTGGGATGACACCACCTACACGCCTCCCCCTGGAACCGCCAAGATACGCGCCACCCTCTACTTCCAGGTGATGACCCGCGAATATGTGGAGTTCCTGCGCGATGCGAACACCTCCGACAACTGGGGCGAGTTGCTGTATAAGGCGTGGGTCGCCAGCGACAAGGCACCGCCAATTGCCATTGCGTCCACGGTTTACCCGCCTGATACACGCGCCCCCTCACGCCCGCAGAACTTGAGCGCGTATGCTCCCTCGCCCCACAAAGCGGAGCTGAGCTGGAACAGCTCTACGGACGATGACCGTGTCGTTCACTACGAGGTCTGGCGACGTGACCCCCACGCAAGCCGATTCCACAAAGTGGGAACCACTTTCGGTGCCGAGACCCAGTTCACCGACCCCACGCTCCATCCAGACACGGAATATCAATACTATGTCCGTGCTGTGGATGGCTCGGGGAATGCGTCGGCATTCAGTGCCGTAGTCACCGTGCGCACTCAGCAGTAAGTATCACCTCATCCATAGCGCAAAACCCTATGGATGGGGTACAATTCTTAAACTGGAGGTCTTTTATGTACAAAATATTGGACGCAGTACGCTCGTTGCAGGCAGGAAACCCGCTGGGATTGCCGATTATCCGCTCGGTTCATCAGGCAGTCCCCGTCAAAGGCACCTCCATACGCTCGGGCGTATTTTTTGTGATTACCGAGCGTGAGGCGTTGGAGTTTGGTCGCCGTCTGGCAGAGCATCCGCGCCTGCGCTTTCTGGAGAAGGTACGCTACAACGCGCTCTCGGCGCACTTCGTTTATCCGCCCAGCAAAGAGCCAGGCACGGTGCCCTATCCCGACCGCGCTGTGCTAACGATTTACGACTACACAAACAACATCGGCTACGAGGTCACTGCGCACTTTCCGACAGCGAAGTGGGTTGAGGTCGTGCCTTGCAAGGAGCAGCCGCTCTACTTCTTTGAGACGGAATATCAAGACGCAGTGCAGATATTGACCCAAGACCCGAACTTCGGCGAACCACTGCGTCGGGGCACTGCTTACTGCTCACCCGGTATGCCCGCGATCGTCCACGAGTCGGCGCCCGATAGCCCCTTCGGACGGCTCGATGTGATGCTCGGCTATGTGCCTTCCCACCGTTGTACGGTGGTGCAGGTTCACTATGGGCGCGGCTCAGGTTTGGACGGGCGCACTGCGATGTTCCTCATAGACCTCGTTGACCAAACAGTTGTCGGTTATACCAATACGGTCGGGGACTTCGCGCCCGCAGCGTGTGGCGGACCGCCCTCGGGTGGCGCTTGCAACTCCGTCGGTGGCACCGCTTGGCAAGCACTCAGTTGGGGACCTTGGTCAATGCTCGTACGACGCCCTTCAGGGACAGCGGTTTCAGGTGAACAGACTGTTGGGGCAGGGGTAGAGCTGCGTGATGTGTTTTACAACGGGCGCTTGGTTATCAGGCGTGCAGGGATGCCCGTGCTGAATGTGTTTTATGATGGGCGTGCCTGCGGCCCCTATCGCGACTGGCTCTACAGCGAGAACTGCTTTGATTGCTCTGGTACCGACCTCGGCAACGGACTGCGGCTCGCAAACGGTCCCGTCGCTACGATTTGTGATGACCTAACAGACCCAGGTAACTTCCGAGGCGTTGCGGTCTATGAGGATGGAGGCGAACTGGTGCTGATTTCTGAGTGTAGTGCGGGCTGGTATCGCTACATCACCTCGTGGCGGTTCCATCCGAGCGGGATTATCCGCCCTCGCTTCCTGTATGGCTACACCGAGAACTCCTGCGTATGTGCCGGACGCTTGCACAATGCCATCTGGCGTATCCACTTTGCCCTAAATGGTCAAGGCGACTTAGTGGTAGACGAGTACGATGCCCCTCGCGGTTCACGAACTGGGCGCTGGCTCCCGATTAACATCGAAGCCCGACGCCTGCGCCACCCGAACCGCGACCGCCGATGGCGCGTGCGCAAACTGAACGGCAACTTCACTGCCGAAATCGTCCCGAACGCTAAAGACGGCTTCCACGAGTCGTTTGAGACAGGTGAAGGCGACCTTTGGGTACTTCGCTACAAACCAGGCTCAAGCGGCTTGGATGCGGAAGTGATGGGCAGTTCTGGTTCCTGGGCGAACATCAGTCAGTATGTGAACGGTGAGAAGACGGTCGGACAGGACTTGGTGGTGTGGTATGGGGCGCACCTGCGCAAGCGAGGTGCCGATACTTTTGAGTGCCCACCGCTCGGACCTGACATCATTCTCGGCGGGTTCTAAGAAAAACTCCCTCACCCCCAGCCCCCTCTTCTGCAGCGAGGGAGAGGGGGAGCCAAGACCCTTCGCTGGCGCTCAGGGTGACAAGTAGGGGATGTCATTCTGAGCGAAGTTAAGAACCTCAACAAAGCCCAAAGCACAGACCCTTCGCTTCGCTCAGGGTGACAGGGGGAGTACCATTCTGAATCCCCATTTTTGTCATTCTGAGCGAGGCGAAGAATCTCCGTAAAACACCGACATAACAGGCACCTGGGCAAAATACCCATGCCACGAAGGCACCATAGGCAAGGATGCCCCTGCCACGAACACCGACCCCTTCGTAGCAGGAAGCGGAACATAACCGAAGAATAAGTCTGAGGGGAGGATGATGATATGGCAAGGTTAACAGGCAAAGTCGCTGTAGTGACAGGTGCGAGCAAGGGGATTGGGCGTGCCATTTCAGAGGTGCTGGCACGCGAAGGTGCCAAGGTGGCTCTGTTAGATGTGGATGCCGAAGCGGGCGTCCATACTCAAAACTCCATTTGTCAGGCAGGTGGAGAGGCCCTGTTCATCCCCACCGATGTTAGCCAGTCCGACTCGCTCCAAGCCTCGGCAGAGCAGGTGCGTCAAGCCTTCGGCACGGTGCACATCGTGTGTTGTAATGCGGGAGTCTACCCTTCCGCCAAGTTGGACACGATGACCGAGAGCGACTGGGACAAGGTGATGAGCGTCAACCTTAGGGGGATGTTCCTCACGGTGAAGGCTTACCTACCTCTGCTCAAGCAACAGCGCGACGGGCGGATTGTGCTGACCTCCTCCATCACAGGACCGATTACGGGCTATTCGGGCTGGACGCACTACGGCGCGACGAAAGCAGGGATGCTCGGTTTCATGCGCTCCGCGGCGATTGAGCTGGCGCCCCAAGAAATCACCGTGAACGCCGTGCTACCAGGCAATATCCTGACCGAGGGCGTGCAGGCGCTCGGAGAGGAATATATCCAGGCGATGAACCGCACCATCCCACTGGGACGGCTTGGTACGCCAGAGGAGGTCGCGCTGGCGGTGTTGTTCCTCGCCAGCGACGACGCTCGCTACATCACAGGGCACGCGCTGGTGGTGGACGGCGGGCAAATCCTGCCCGAGTCGCACTTGGCGTTGGAGTCCGAGGGTGTTTGAAAAATCGTGGCACGGGCATCCTGCCCGTGTAGCAAAGCACGCAAGCCATGCGATAGGGTAAGATGGAGCCGCTGGGAACCAAGCCTCGCGCCTGCACCATTGTTCAAGGTCTTGGGCAAGGATGCCCAAGCCACGGAATGTAGCACGGGCATCCTGCCCGTGTAGGGTATCTTGGGCAAGATGCCCAAGCCACGAGCCTGAGCCCTTTGCGCTTCATGCGAGGTGTTGGGACTTAGCCCTCGTCGTGTCCTTCGTACTTCTCCTTGAGCGCTTGCACCACGGCGGGGTCGGCGAGGGTGGTGGTGTCGCCCAGCGCGCGCCCCTCAGCGATGTCACGCAGGAGCCGTCGCATAATCTTGCCACTGCGCGTTTTGGGCAGGTCTGCGGTGAAGATGACATCGTCGGGGCGTGCGAGCGCGCCGATTTTCTGGGCTACATGCTGTTTCAGTTCGTTGCGCAGGGCATCATCCGCCGTATAACCCTCCTTCACTATCACGAAGACCGCCACCGCCTGCCCTTTCAGCTCGTGATGTTTGCCGATTGCCGCCGCTTCGGCAACCGCAGGATGGTCTACTAACGCGCTCTCAATTTCCATCGTGCTGAGGCGGTGTCCTGACACATTAATCACATCGTCCACGCGCCCCATCAGCCAGAAGTAGCCATCCTCGTCTTGGTGCGCCCCATCGCCCGTGAAATAGATGCCGGGGTACTTGTTCCAGTAGGTCTGGATGAAGCGTTCGGGGTCACCCCACAGCCCGCGAGTCATGGAGGGCCAGGGTCGGGTGATCACCAGGTAGCCCCCACGCCCCTGAGGCACGGGGTTGCCCGCCTCGTCTAAGATGGCGGGGAAGATGCCTGAAAACGGTCGGGTCGCCGAGCCGGGCTTGGTCGCCACGATGCCGGGCAGAGGCGTAATCATAATCGCCCCAGTCTCGGTCTGCCACCAGGTGTCCACAATCGGACAGCGCCCGCCCCCAATGTGCTCGTGATACCACATCCACGCTTCGGGGTTAATCGGCTCGCCCACCGAACCGAGCAGGCGCAGGCTGGTCATATCGTGCTTCTTGGGGTACTGCTCGCCCCACTTCATAAAGGCGCGAATGGCGGTCGGGGCGGTGTACAGGATGGTCACGCGGTACTTCTCCACGATTGCCCAGAAGCGGTCGCGGTCGGGGTAGTCGGGTGCGCCTTCGTAAATCACGCAGGTCGCGCCGTTGGACAGCGGACCGTACACAATATAACTGTGCCCCGTAATCCATCCCACATCGGCGGTACACCAGTACACATCATCCTCTTTGAGGTCAAACACCCAGTTGGCGGTGATGGTCACGCCCGTCATGTAGCCCCCTGTGGTGTGCATGATGCCCTTGGGCTTGCCCGTGGAGCCAGAGGTATAGAGCAGGAAGAGCAGGTCTTCGCTATCCATCGGCTCGGCGGGGCAGGTGAGCGAGGCGTTCGCCATCAGCTCGTGCCACCACAGGTCGCGCCCTGCTTGCATCGGGACGGTGTAGTCGCTCCCGATGCGCTGGTACACAATCACCTTCTCGATAGAGGGTGTGTTTTGGAGGGCGGTGTCGGCGTTGTGTTTGAGGGGCACGATGTTCCCGCGTCGGTATCCGCCGTCGGCGGTGATGAGCAGTTTCGCTTGGGCGTCGTTGATGCGGTCAGCGAGGCTTTCCGCGCTGAACCCTCCGAACACCACCGAGTGGGGCGCGCCAATCCGTGCGCACGCCAACATCGCAATCACCACTTCGGGCACCATCGGCATATAGATGCATACGCGGTCACCCTTCTGCACCCCCAGCGACTTGAGCACATTGGCGAACTTTTGCACCTCGCGGTAGAGGTCGCCATAGGTCAGCACGCGCTCGTCGCCCGGTTCGCCTTCCCAGATGAGCGCTGCCTTATTGCGTCGCCAGGTTTTCACATGGCGGTCTACGCAATTGTAGCAGGCGTTGAGCTTGCCCCCAACAAACCACTTGGCGTAGGGTGGGTTCCATTCCAGCACCGTGTGCCACTTCTCGAACCACTCTAACCGCTCGGCACACTCTGCCCAGAACGCGTCATAATCTTCGCTCGCCCGCTCGTAGATGTGAGGGTCATTAATATTCGCTTGTGCCACGAACTCTGGTGACGGCTCAAACAGGCGTGTCTCGCGCAACAGTGCATCAATTCCAGTTGTCTCCATCGGTTCAACCTCCTGTAGCGAAGTTCGTGCCGAGGGGTACAAATCCTGCTACCTGCTCAGGCAGAGTCACCAGCGTAAAACGGCAGGGAACTGCCCCCGAGGGCGTTGAGGGTATTTGGAAAATAGCAAGCCATAGTGCAAAACCGTTTTTGTTAGCCCTCACCCTCCCCTGCCCACCCTCGCCCAAGGCTTTGGGCGAGGGAGGAAGCCTGCCTGATGGTTCCCCACGTTTGCGGAGGGAACTTGACGGAGGGGGGCAAGAAACTCCCACCCTAACCCTCCCCCTAATGCAGGGGGAGGGAACGCTTGGCTCCCCTCTCCCGCAGCGTCGGAAGAGGGGCAGGGGGTGAGGGCAACAACTGATTTTTCAAACACGTTCGAGGGCGTTTGAAAAATAGCTGGATTTCCTTTTACCTTGTTAACTCCTTGTCTTTCGAGAGAACCTCACCCCCTGAGGGTGTTTGGAAAATCGTGGCACGGGCATCCTGCCCGTGAACCAAAACATGTGCAGACACAGCGAGCATTCTTGGGCAAGATGCCCAAGCCACGAGCGGGCGAGACGCCCGCGCTCCCAGTGTTTTTTCAAACAGATTCGTGGGGGATTTGTCATTCTGAGCGAAGCGAAGAATCTCAGACCCTTCGCTGACGCTCAGGGTGACAGGGGAGGCTTTTCGGGTTGAAGCGAAGCTGACGCTCTCAGGTATAATTTAGCCACACTAAGCAACTGGGTGTGTCTATGGAACAGGCATTCGGAACCTTCTCGGTGGTGGGAGTAGACCCCAAAACGAGCGAAGCGGGCGTTTCGGTTGCTTCTCTATCCGCAACCGAAACGATTTCAAACAGCTTTTAGAGCAGTATCGATAGGAGGAAACTATGCCAACGGTCTATATTCCAACGGCTCTTAGACCTTACACAGACCAACAAGCCAGCCTCAAGGTGGATGCCAAGACGGCGGGCGAAGCGATTGAACGCTTGGTGGAGGCGTATCCCAAACTGCGTGCCCACCTGTTCGCTGAGGATGGACGCCTGCGCAGTTTTGTGAACCTCTATCTGGGCGATGAGGATATCCGACACCTGCAGGGTTTGGATACCCCCCTCACTGAAAACGCCGAACTGACGATTGTGCCCTCGGTCGCTGGGGGCACCTCCGCCACACAGGAACGCATTCCTCTCAGCGTGATTGATGAGGAGCGCCTTCAGAATGTAGCGCTCACCCAAGAAGAGGTCGTTCGCTATAGTCGCCACCTGATTATGCCCGAAGTGACGATGGAGGGTCAGAGGCGCCTCAAGTCGGCGCGCGTGCTGTTAGTCGGCACGGGCGGGCTGGGGTCGCCCCTTGCGCTCTACCTCGCCGCGGCGGGTGTCGGCACCATCGGGTTGGTGGACTTGGATGTGGTAGACGAGTCGAATCTCCAGCGCCAGATTATCCACTTCACTCAAGATGTGGGGCGCCCGAAACTGCAATCCGCCATAGAGAAGATACAGGCAATTAACCCCCATGTGCATGTCATCCCGTTTGAGACGCGCCTCACCTCCGAAAACGCTTTGGACATCCTGCGCGATTTCGACATCGTGGTGGACGGCACGGACAACTTCCCGACGCGCTACTTGGTCAACGACGCCTGCGTGCTGTTGGGCAAGCCGAATGTGTACGGGAGCATCTTCCGCTTTGAGGGGCAGGCGTCGGTGTTCTGGGCGCAACACGGTCCTTGCTACCGCTGTCTCTATCCCGAACCACCGCCACCCGGTCTTGTGCCGAGCTGTGCGGAGGGCGGTGTGTTGGGTATTCTGCCCGGCTTGATTGGGCTGGTGCAGGCGACTGAGACGGTGAAACTGATACTGGGCGCGGGTGAGCCTTTGATAGGGCGCCTTCTGTTGTTGGACGCGCTCAAGATGCGCTGGCGCGAGCTCAAACTGCGCAAAGACCCCAACTGCCCCGTGTGTGGCGAGAACCCCACCATACATGACCTGATAGACTACGCCGAGTTCTGCGGGATTCGGGGCGAAGAGGCACCCACCCAAGCGGGCGACCTGCCGAGCATCACCCCTCAAGAGCTGCGCGCCCGATTAGACCGCGGCGAGCCGATTGTGGTGCTGGATGTGCGCGAGCCGTTCGAGCTGGAGATTAGCCGACTGCCCGAAGCTATCCACATCCCGATGAACGAGGTCGCCGAGCGGGTTCACGAGCTGAGCGATGCCCACGAAATCGTGGTGATGTGCCGTTCGGGTGGGCGCAGTGCCCAAATCACGCGCCTGCTCCAAGCGATGGGATTCCAGCGTGTGAAGAACCTCACAGGTGGTATCAACGCCTACGCCCAAGAGGTAGACCTGAAGATACCTGTGTACTAACCCAGGCTAAAGACCTCTCACTATCGTGGGGGGACAGGTCGGGTACTGTCCCCCTTTTTGTCATTCTGAGCGGAGCGGAGAAGCTCCTGAAACCCGAAGCACAGACCCTTCGCTTCGGGTGACACTGTATGAAGTTGTCATTCTGAGCGGAGCGAAGAATCTCAGCGAAACCCAAAGCAGAGACCTACCGGATGAGGGGATTGGAAAATATACAGGGAGCGCGGGCGTTTCGCCTGCCCCGTTGAGCAGCCTGGGTAGGGATGCCCAAGCCACGAGAAGCACACCCAAACCACGCATCTTGGGCAAACCCCGTATTTCCCCTATCCATAAATCCTGAGCCATGACCAACAATCCAGACTATGCAAGTGAACGGGATCAATCTGGCATCGCTCAATCCGACCAACTCGGCGGAGAAGACCGCAGGGGAAGCGCAAGTGCGCCTCGCAAAGAAGGTGCTCAACTCGCAAAAAGAGCAGATGGCAACACTGCTGAACCAGCTTCAAGGGGTAGGCAAACAGATCGATGTGAAGGTATAACCCCTAAAGAACGGTCTCTGACTTGCCGACAATCTTAACAGGTTCTCAGCGAACCTGAAGGAGGCTAAAGATGCAGAGACTGTTCTTTGTGACCGGTGATGCTGGATTCAGCGGATACGCTACTGCCGACACGCCTGATACTTGGTACTTCTGCCCCGCAACCGACACGCAAACGGCGTACACCCAGTTCACGCAAGGCAATTGGAGCGCGGTGTTCGTCTATTGGGGCAATCCGACTGGCACAACGGGCAACTTCGACGCGACGCAGTTCATCAACCAAATCCGCCAATTCACAGGCAATCCCAACTTCCCTGTCTTCCTGATTGTGCCTGAGAACTTCACCTCGCAAGCTCAAAGTTGGCAAACGACAGCAAACGCGACGGGCTATGTGACTTGGACACCCTCCAACTGGTATCAGTTCACCCAGCAGGTTCAGGAAATCATAAACCGCTATCAGTTCGCAGCCTAACAGAGGTACTATCGTTTCTAACGCGTTCTTACCCTGCCCCCTTCAGAGGCTCTGAAGGGGGCGGTTCTATTTAGAAAGGTTTCACGAGAATTCAGTTCTCCCAGCGGAGTTCGCGCTCGTGGATGGTGCGCTCCCAGAGGGCGTTGCCGTCCTTATCGTGCAGGCTGAAAACCAGCTTGCGGTCGCCTCGCTTGCCCACCACGCGCATTAGCCCGAAGTGGCGCTTGCCCTGCACCCAAGTGCCCTCCACACGAGCGGGATTATTCGCCTCATCGGGATGACCGCGCCCCGCGCCAGCAGTGAGCGGGCTACTGGTGACCTCATAAAACGGATAGCCACCTTCGGGCACCACCTTGAGCATTTCACCCATGTGGCGGTCGCCCGAAACGAACACCACACCCGTAATCCGCTCCTGCACGATGAAGTCAAACAGCTCCTTCTGCTCGTTGGGGAACAGCCCGAAGCCTTCAAAGTAGACCATCGGATTAATCATCTGCCCTCCGCAGGCAATCACCTTGAAGGTCGCCAGCGACGAGCGGAGCGACTTCTTGAGCCAGTCTAACTGCGCACGTCCCAGCATCTGTTTCTGCTCAGGGCTGGTGCGCTGGCGGTTCGGGGTGCGGTAGGTGCGGTCGTCCAGCATAAAGAACTCCACATCGCCCCACTCAAAGCGATAGAAACAGCCCGACGCCTCCGATAGCCCATAGCGCACCTGCGGGAAATAGTCCGCAAATACCCGTAGCGCCACATCTTTCAGACGATAACTGCTGTCGGAGTCGTTGGGACCGTAGTCGTGGTCGTCCCAGATGGCGTAGTGGTGGGTGCTGGCGAGCAGGGACTGAAGTTGCGGATACCGCCGGCTGGCACGCCAGCGATAACGCATGCCCGACTCGGTGAGCCAATCGGGTTCCACATAGTAGATGTTGTCCCCCAGCCAGAGCATTAGGTCGGGGCGAATGCGATGGAGTGCCTCGAAAATCTCATAATCGCCCCCATACGGCGCGCCCGGTCGGTCGAACACCTCATCGTTGAAATAGGCACACGAGCCGAACGCCACGCTGAACTCAGGCGGGTCGGTGCGCCAACGCCAGTGGGGTTGGGTCTGGAACTCCAGCGGGTAGTCCCTCTGCACGCGCTCGCCCGCCAGATAGAGCTCGTATTCAAAGCGCGTGCCCAAAGGCAAGTTGCTGATGCGAAACAGCGCAATATGGTCGTTCTCCTTGCTGGTTCGGATGATTGGCGTCAGACGGCTGGTCTCGGGTTTACCTTTCTGCCAGTAGCGTATCTGCACTTCAGTGTCGATGGTGGTCTGAACCCAGATGACCGTCTCGGTCATTTCCGAGTAGCCCAACATCGGTCCTGAGCTCAATAACGGGTGGGACTGTGCCCACGCAAAAAGACCGCACAGCCAAATCAGTGTGAGGAGTGAAAAAGACCGTCTCATACCTTAATTGTGGCACATCGAATTGTTAGCGTGGGGTTAAGGCAGGAATCGCCCCTGCGAGCGCTAACAAGCCCACAGGAGGCAACGATGCAATCGTACGGTTTGTATATCGGTGGCGAATGGGTGTCCACAAGCGAACGCTATGAGGTGCGCAACCCTGCGAACGGTGAGGTGATTGCCGAGTGTGCGGTGGCGGGTGCTGAGCAAGTGGAGCAAGCCGTCCAATCGGCACTCTCGGCGTTCCCCGACTGGTCGGCACGCAGTTATGAGGAGCGTGGCGAAATCCTGCGCCGTGCGAGCCAACTAATCCAAGAGCGGTTTGAACAGTTTGCCCTGACCGAGACGCTGGAGACGGGGCGTGCCATCCGCGAGACGATGGCGCACGACATCCCCAGCACCGTTGCTGTGTTGGACTATTTTGCGGGGATTGCCCCTGCCCTGCAGGGCGAAGTTCAGCCTGTGCCAGGAATGTACCTTGCCTACACGCGTCGTGAGCCGTACGGTGTGGTGGGCGCTATCACCCCGTGGAACTTCCCCCTATGGCTGGCGGTCATCAAGGTCGCCCCTGCGCTGGTAGCAGGCAACACGATGGTGCTGAAGCCCGCACCCACCACCCCCCTTACCGCCTTGATGCTGGCGCAGGTGTTGCACGAGGCGGGACTTCCGCCGGGCGTTTTCAATGTGCTGACCGACCCCACCCCGGGCACGGTGGGCGACGCGCTCACCGCCCATCCCAAAGTGAGCAAGATTTCGTTCACTGGCTCCACTGCCGTCGGGGTGCGCGTGATGCAAAGGTCAGCCTCGCATGTGGCGTCGGTCTCGCTGGAGTTGGGGGGCAAGTCGCCCTTCATCGTGTTCGCCGATGCCGATTTCGACCGCGCCTTAGCCTACGCCCTGCTCGCCAACTACTTCGCTCAGGGACAGATGTGTACGGCGGGCACGCGTATCTTCGTGGAGCGCCCGATTTTTGAGCGGTTCCGTGAACAGTTCGTGGCGCGCGCCCAACGGCTCCAAATCGGCGACCCGATTGACCCAGGTACCGAGTTCGGCACCCTGCACAAGCGCGAACAGATTGAGAAGACCGAAGGCTATGTAGCCTTGGCTAAGCAGGATGGTGCCCGTGTGCTGATGGGGGGCAATCGCATCACCGAACCGCCGTTTGACAAGGGCTTCTACTTCCAGCCCACCGTGCTGGAGAATGTGGAGCCGACGATGCGCGTCGCCTGCGACGAGATTTTCGGACCTGTGGCGATGCTAATGCCTTTTGAAGGCGAGGAAGAAGCCATCCGCCTTGCCAATATGACCGACTACGGCTTGGCAGCGGGCATCTGGACGCAGGACATCGGCAAGGCTCTGCGCGTTGCGCACGCCGTTGAGGCGGGCAAGGTCTGGATAAACTGTTATAACATGATTCCGCCCCACACGCCCTACGGCGGCTACAAACTCAGCGGGAACGGGCGCGAGTTAGGATTGCACTGCCTACTTGAGTTGTACACGCAAGTCAAAAGCGTACAGGTGGACATCAGCCCCGACTACTTTGAGTGGTTCGGGTAAGGCGTTTCTGGGGAGGGTGTTTGAAAGAACCGATTCAACCTCAATCCTCCCCTACAGCGCCCTTAGGTATACTCCTGCCGTGTGCAGGTGGTGGATTGCGGTTGGGCTGGCGGTTGCGCTGGGCGTCGTTGTTGCTCAGCAGGAGGGCGGGCAGATACGGTTTGGTAAAGTGCGCATTACCTACTCCACGCTCGTCGGCTCGCGCCAACTCAAGACGGGTGTCCACGAGGTACAGGTGCGTGGAAAGGTGAACCGCCCCGTGCGCATCGCCTCCCCAGACCAATATTTTGAGATGACCTGCGATAGCCTTCAGACCACCTTAGCGCCCGACGAGCAACGCCAGCTGGTCGTCCGCACAGCTCAGGCTCAGGGGCGCGTCAACTTCGTCTATGACCGTCCCGAACCTTACAGCAAGCTCAACGCCACCGCCAACCGCGCCGTCTACGACGGCGAGAAGAACACCATCACACTCATCGGGGATGTGGTGATGGACGGCGAGGACGAGTTCTACAAAATCCGCTGGCGCAACAACGAACAGCTTACTGTTTTCTTGGGCGAGCAAGACCAACGTGTGGAAGCGGTCTCCAAAGAGGTCAACGGCGAGCCAATCGGCACGATGGAGATTGAACCGCGCAATGCTCAGCGTCCCACTACAAGCCAGCCGAGGCGCTAATCAGCGCCCCTCCACATGCGACTTGAGACCGCGCACAATCGCCTCCGCTACCCGCTCTTGGAACTTGGGGTCAATTAGTTTGGCACGGTCGGTATCGTGATTGATGAAGCCCACCTCAATCAGCACCGCGGGCATCTGGCTGGTGCGCAGAACCGCCAAACCCGACTGGTAAAGCGTACTATCCGAACGCACGCCCCGCGAGGGAAGCCCCGTGACCTTGACCATCTCGTTCAGGATTGCCTGCCCCAGCGCACGGCTGTCAGCGTCGTCCTTGTGGAAAAAGATGGTCGTACCCGATGCAGAGTTGGGGCGTGGGTTCGAATCGCAGTGGATGCTCAGGAAAAAGTGAGCGTTGGCATTGTTCGCCAGTTCGGTTCGGGCGTAAAGCCCAATCGCTTCGTCCTTGCCCCGTGTCATAATCACGGTCGCCCCCTCCGCAGAGAGGCGGTCTGCCACATGCTTGGCGATAGCGAGCACAATTTCCTTCTCCTCAACCCAGCGGTTGCCGTGGCGGGCGCGGGCGCCGGTCTGGTTGCCCCCGTGTCCGGGGTCAATCACAATCACCTTTTGGCGCAAAGTGCCACCTGCGTTGCGAGGCATGCGCAGGTTGATGGCAATCTGGTTCTGGGTGGTCAGCAGGGTCGCCCCCACCGAGCGTGTGAGCTCCAACACTAGTCGCACCGTGCCCCCCTCCGTCGGGATGGCGCGTAAGGCGCGCAGGAACAGGCTGGGGTCGTCCACCACTTGTTCCAGTGTCTCCTGCAAGGTGCCCGGCACCTCCAACACAATGCGCAAGGGGTCTTCTAAAAAGTTGACTCGCGGACGCACGGGCGCGCTCGTGGGCAGGATGACCTGCACACCCTGAGCCGTGCGCTCCACGGTAGGTAGTTGGAACGGTGGCGCTTGAGGTTCTGGAGGCGATTCGGCTTCTGCGGAAGCCTTTTCCGTCGGTGGTTCGGGCTGGGTATCGGACTGAGCGACTTGGGCGCTTTGCTCGGTGAGCGATAGGCTCCACTGGCGTGCCGTGCCGTTCCATGTGGTGGTCAGGGGTGTATCCAGCTCCAGCACAATCCGTACGGTTGTCGGGTCAAACTGCCCCACACGCACCGCACGGACGCGTTCAAAGACCCCTTCGGGCGTGGGAGGCTGGTCAGGCAAGGCACACCCCGACAGGTCTATCACCAATCGGGCAGGGTCGCTCAGGTTCAGTGTGCGCCACTCAACGGGCAAGCTGGTCTGCACTTGGATTTGCCCTGTTTCGGGGTCAATCCTCACCTGTCTGAGGAACGCCAGCACGGTCAGCGTCTGGGTCTCCTCATTCCACCGCGTGAGACCGCCGAGACGACGCACCACATCGCGCACGGGCACACAGGGTGTCGGCTTCTGGTTGGGTTCCACCTGAATAGGGGTCATCAATAAGGTGGCTTGGGGCGAGTCGGGCGGGAGGTCGTTCAGTTTCACCGTGGAAGAGGTCGCAGAGAGGTTCCAACCCAGCTTTTCTAAATGTTGCGCTGGTATCCACAGCTCGCGCCCATCCCAGAGGGGGGGGGGGCTTAGCTCCTGCACGCGCGTGCCCAGGCTCAGGCGTGCGGGGCGATACCCATCGCTTGCCCATGTACTGGCAAGCATTGCAACTAGCACTGCCCACAGAACCGCACTCCGTTGCACGATAGCGTCCCTCATCGGTACTATACCCTAATTATTTCGGTATTCCTGCCGTTAATTTGGAATGGTATGAGGTATAGTACTCTTGTGAGACGGCGTCCCGCCCGAGTGGTGGCGTACTGGCTGATGGTATGGCTGGCAATTGCACCGTTGCTGGCTACGGTCGGTTGCGCCCTGACTTGTACTTCGGACGCGGTCGTCCAGTGTTGCGCGGGCGAGCGACACGAACATCTAAGTGGCGAACCTGCCTCGTCCCACGAGTGCCCCAGTTGCGTGATTTGCCATCCGCCTCAAGAACAGCCCGCTCAACTGTCGTCGCTGGAGTGGGTGGCGAAGCCAATCCTGCACAAGGCACTCCCTCCCCTGAGCGATTTCACGCTTCCCTACACAGCGACTTTTGTGCCCCTGCCTCGTGTTGACGAGGTGGCTGGCATCTTGCTCCACAGTGCGCGACTGTACCTGCGCGCCCCGCCTCTATCGGAACTCGCCTAACTCCTGCAGTCCACGCTCCAAGCGTGTGACGCTCTCCCTTATCCGATTTTCGCGCCAGTCGTCTGGCGATAGAACTCTATCCGATGGAGGCAAAACGATGAGAACAAATTTTTCAAAAGGTTTTACTCTAATTGAGTTATTGGTGGTGATAGCGATAATCGCTACCTTGGCAGCGATATTGTTTCCTGTGTTCGCGCAGGCGCGCGAGAAGGCGCGTCAGACCGCCTGCACCTCCCAGTCTAAGCAGTTAGCGACCGCCTTCACGATGTACCTCAGCGACTACGATGAGACCTTCCCGCTCGGTTTCGGGCGCGACTCCAGCACGGGGCAGTGGCTTTGGGACCGGTATCACGCGGTACCGCCGAACTGGCGCACTTCAGTTCCACCTGGAAGCCCACTGTTCCAAGCCTATCTGATGCACTGGGCGAACACCATTCAGCCCTACTTGCGCTCGCTCCAGATTTACGGGTGCCCTTCCTCACCCTCACGCCGACTGAACACCGACTACTCGGCACAGACCCTGCCCTCGGTCGTGAGCTACACCTACAACGGGCTTCTGCACGGTTTGAGTATGGCGTCGGTGGCGTGTCCTTCCAGTCTGCCGCTCATGTGGGAGGGTCGTGGGCGTTCGGGCGTGGAGGGCTTTGCGCTGACGAACCCTGCCCTGCGTTGTGATGACCCGGCACGCCCTTGCCGATACTTCTCGTGTCTGAATGGTCCGGTCTCGGGTGCCTATCCGACGGGTGCGATGTTTCGGCTGGATGGCACGATGTGGGTACATTCACAAGGGGCGGTCTTTGTACAGGCGGACGGCTCGGCGAAGTGGCGCCGACTGGGTGCCCAACTCGCTCCCGCAAACACCGACCCGCGCATAGACCCCTACACCCTCTACGATACTCAGGGCAATCCGGGACAGTATTGGTGGGACGGTTGCAATCCGTGGCTCTTCCGCCCGGACTATGAACCCCACAACACTTCCCTACAACACTGCACCCGTCAAGACTGCCCAGAGTGCGGGCACTGAAGGGCTAAGCAACATGGGGGTGAGGAGCGTGTGCTACCCTCGCCCCCTGAGGGTGTTTGAAAAATCGTGGCTCGGGCATCCTGCCCGTGTAGCGAAGCACGCAAAACACGAGGTAGGATAGAATGTGTCCCCAGGGAACGCAGGCGTCTCGCCTGCACCGTTGTTCAGAGTCTTGGGCAAGGATGCCCAAGCCACGGGCGGGCGAGACGCCCGCGCTCCCAGTGATTTTTTAAACACCCTCGCCCCCCTTGAAAAGGCAATACACGACATCATGCCCTGAGCAAAACCCCGACCCTCGCCGATAATTCCCATGAGTCATGGCATCAGCGATGAATTGGCGTTGGGCACGGATTGGTGTGTGCCCCCTTTCCGCACACACGAGGGTCAGCGGGACACCCTTGCCGCTCAGGGCGAACTTGTTTGACCAGTGCGCAAGCACATCCATCCTGCAAAGCGGGCTTCTGGTGGATTGGCTACTGCCCTCTGAAATCCCCCTACGGCTGGAACATTATGCCATACTTATCACAATCGGGCACACGGAGTTCCCTGAAGAGATACTTCCCAACCTGCGCGCCTTTGTGGAGGGGGGAGGCACTTGGATTGCTCTGGGTAGCCCCTGCAACTTGCCTGACCTGTTCGGGGCAATTCCCCTGACCCGTGCCGATGGCTCGTGGCGCACCTTAGGTGAAGGCTATGCCCTCGCTCAAGGCAATCCGCCCTTACTACCAGAAGAATGGGGACTGATGCACGTCTTCGGCGGGGTCGCTGTGCTAGCCGATGGCGCTCAGGTCTGGGCACAGTGGTTGGATCCTCACGCCCGCGAAACGGGACTGCCTGCCCTTCTCACCAACACTTACGGGGCAGGACGCACGATTTTGTTCTGTGTGAACTTCGGTGAGACGCTGGCGCGCCTGCGGATGGGGCGTTCGTTGGTGGAGCGTGCGGTGTTGCCCGGCGATGTGCCCCAAGAGACGAACCCCCACATCCTGCGCGCCGACGACGCCACACGACTGGACTGGCATTTAGACCGCGAACCTTGTGCAGAGGGGGTTGAATGCTTCCTCAAGCCGATTGCCGACCGCTGGATAGAGAGCCTCATACGAGCAGTGATTTGGGCTGGGCAACAAGCAGGGCTGGTGGTGCCGATGCTTTGGTACCACCCACGCCTATTGGAGGGGGTGGGGGTCGTGAGTATTGATTGTGACCCAGCGCACGCCCAATACGAAAACACGCTGAGCCACCTGCTCACTTTGGCGGGCGTGCGTGCCACTTGGTGCGTCAGCGAGGTCGGACGCCAAACGAACTTCTACCGCGAACTGAACCGCAAAGACCACGAATGCGGGTTGCGCTATGTGC
>CAKZQI010000136.1 GCA_937139515.1 uncultured Armatimonadota bacterium
CGCGCTTTGACGGCTTTGGCGTGCCCGTCCACATAGTTTGCCTGCACAAACTCGTTGTGGCGTGCGCGCACAGGAATTGGAAATGAGGTGTTGTCGTTCACAGGCACACGACGCATTATGGCATCGCACACCGTAGTTCGCGCCAGCGCGATGTCCGCATCAAAAACCATCGTGGTCTCCGCCACAAACTGGATTTCGCTGAGGGCGACGGTGCCACGGCTAATGGAGCCAGAACCAAGCGGGGTACGCCCAGCTCGAATCACATCGTAGTTGTACATGTAGCTAACCGTCTGAGGCAAATAGCACGAGGTCATCCCGCCCATCAGCTGAGCGAAGGCGGCGTTGAGGTAGAGCGCCTGTGGCTCGCTGGGACACTTGACAATATCCATATTCTTGAGGTAGGGATAGATGGCATCCAGCACGGTCATCACGCAGTTGCCACCCCCCTGACGCGGAGCAGGCGCGTAGATTGCCATCGGGAAGAACTCGTCGTAGTCCTGAATATACATCAGCACGCCTGTTGCAGACTGCTTGAGGTTGTTCATACACTGGGTCTGGCGTGCTTTCTCGCGCGCCTGAGCAAACACCGGGAATAGGATTGCCGCTAAAATAGCGATAATCGCTATCACCACCAACAGCTCAATCAGCGTAAAGCCCTTCTGTCTCATGCTCATGGTTACACCTCTTACCGTGTGTATCTGCCTATTATACACCGAAAATCCGATTCCTGCTAAAAAACCTCAGAATTTTACTGGATGGTCAGTCATAGGGAAATTCATCACCAGAGCGGTAGGTGCCCGTGACCTGCTTGACCATCTGGCGCAGGAGGTCGTTCAACAAGCTACTGGCACCGAAGCGGAACTTTTCTGGGGTGAGCCACTCGGCGCCGAGCGTCTCGTTGACCAGCACCAGATAGCGCAGAGCATCTTTGGCGGTCCGGATACCTCCTGCAGGTTTCATGCCGACTGCGCGCCCAGTCGCCTCATAGTAGTCGCGGATTGCCTCCAGCATCACCAGCGTCGTGGGCAAGGTCGCCGAGGGCTGTATCTTGCCCGTACTCGTCTTAATAAAATCCGCGCCCGCCAACATCGCTAAAAAGGAGGCGTGGCGCACGGCGTCGTAGCTCCCCAGCTCGCCCGTTTCTAAGATGACCTTGAGATGAACTTCATCACCACAGACCTCTTTGACCCGCACAATCTCGCGGTAGACCTGCTTGTCGTCACCGCTCAGATAGGCGTTGCGGTTAATGACCATATCAATCTCGTCGGCGCCCTCTCGGATACACCAGCGCACATCTGCCAGACGCAGAGCAAAGGGGTACTGTCCTGAGGGGAACGCAGTGCCCACAGAAGCGACCTTGACGTCTGTGCCCGCCAGCACGCTTTTCGCCGTGGCAATCAGGTTAGGATAGACACAAACCGCAGCGACGGGTGGAACCGATAGTTCCTCACGGCTTGGCATTTCCGCTCGTGGGGTGTAGGGGTGAAGTGCACGGTTGCACAATCGGCGTACTTTCTGTGGCGTGTCAGCACCCTCTAAAGTGGTCAGGTCGCACATGGCGACCGCCAATCGCAGAGCGTGGAGTTTGCTTTCGTTTTTGATACTGCGCTTGCCGAGCCATTCGCACCGCGCCTCCAACTCGTAGCTGTTGACGGAAGGCAGAAGCGTGCGCAATCCACCCTGAGGGCGAAGCAGTCTCCGCATCTCGGCAGTCTCTTCACAGGCGCGCCGTAGCCTTGTGTAGAGGGTGTACTCCACAGGTGCCTGGCTCTTCAACTCTGGATAGGTCAGTGCCATCAGGGACGAATTTCGGGCAATCTGTGAGGGTTCCTGCTTCTGCTCCCCCTTTTGGGGTATAAATAGGCACTTGCCCAGGTGGCGGAACGGCAGACGCGGGGGACTTAAAATCCTCTGGGGCAACCCGTGCGGGTTCGAATCCCGCCCTGGGCATACCTACTCCCCTGCCCTGCCCGCCTGTAGGTACTGCTGGAGCTGGATGTACTCCTCCGAACGGATTTTGTTTCCATTCGCGTCCGTACAATAGAAACTCAGCACGGAGCGCCCCGCCCATAGCCCCAAGCGTGCGCTATGAATGTTCCAGCGCAAGCGCGAGAGGGCGTACGAAGCCCGATAGAGCGCCCCCGCATCGGGGCGCGTGTGCAGGTCAATCACCGTGTAGGCGTCGGAAGCGGTCTCGCTAATCTGCAGTTGGCTTACCTGGAGGGGAATGTCGGGGTCTTTCTGATGCTGGCGCAATAGCTCCGCCACCGAGAGCTCCCCGCCCAATACCCTGCGCAGTGCCTTCTCCAGCACGGCGCACTGGTTCACCGTGAGCGGGCGCTGACGCACCGTAATCCAGAGCGTGTCGAGTGCCACACGCGGTTCATCTTCGCGAGTGAGCACGCGCGCACTGCTCACCTCCACATCGTAGGCATACAGTACGCCAGCAATCTTACTCAGCAAGCCCGGTTCGGGGTCATCGTAGGTGCACAGAGTCAGCTCGGTGTGGGGTTGGTCAGGGGCGTTATGGAACTCCACAACAGGTCCCTCCCCTGCCCGAACCCGTTCCACATAGGCGATATGCAGGCTAATCTGTTCGGGCGAGGTGTTGAGCAGATAGCCTGAGGGCATTTGTGCGATGTGCTGTTCAATCTTCTCTTCGGGCAAGGGATGTTGAGCGAGGGCGCGCATCAGCCGTTTGCGGGCGACCCCAAGTGCGAGTGGTTCGCTTTCGGTGCCCTCCTCCAGCGCACGCACAGACCGACGATACAACTCCTGCAAGAAACTCGCCTGGGCAGGCGTCCAGATGCGCTCGCCCACCGCCTGCGTGTCGGCGCAGGTCAACAGATAGAGTTGCGCCAAGCGTTCGGGGGTATCAACCACGCGCGTGAACTCGCGTATCGTATCGGGAAGCTGTAGGTCGCGCTGGCGGGCGGTCTGCGCCATCAGCAGGTGATGGCGCACTAAAAACACCACCTCGTCCCGTGCCTCATCATCCCAACCAATCTCTTCCAAGAGCGTTTGTGCCATCTCGGCACCGACTTCAGAGTGCGGGCGAGTGGGGTCTAACTTGCCGACATCGTGCAAGAGGGTCGCCTTGTACAACACTTCGGGGCGTTCCACCTGCTCCATCAGCGTTTGCCAGAGCTGGGGGGTGTCGTAGGTGAAATGGTCTAACAAGCGGATGGCTTGCAGGGTATGCTCGCCAACGGTGTACTCGTGGGTGGGGTCGCCTGCAGGCAGGTGCAGAAGCCCACGCAGGCTGGGCAGTGCCCACTCCAACACGCCCAACCGTGCCATAGGCGCCAACACCCGATAGACCTCACCAGGTCGGCTGAATATCTCGCTAAGGCAGACGCCCACCTGAACTGGGTCAGGCTTCGGTGCCCTGCGGAGGGTCGCCTCAATCCGCTCCTCTATGGCGGGGCTGAGGCTCAGGTGATACTTTTGAGCAATCTGGAACACCCAAAGACACCATTCGGGCGTCTCGCGCTCCAAAGCGGGCGCGGGCACAATCTCCAAGTTGACACTGTCCAGTCCAATCCCCAATACCAGCGGGGCACGCACGAGCCGTTCTATGGCGCGCTGGGTCAATCGGGCGTGCGCATCAAACGCCGCACTGAGCGAGCGAGCGAACTCCGTTAGGGGGACACCCAGCCACTCGGCGACCTGCTCCTGACTGGCGAGCGTGAGGTGGTCGCGTGCCGAGCCGGTGCAGGCGTGTAGGAGCGCTCGGTAGTGCAAAAGCGCGTTAGTCGCTTGTTCCAAAGCCTGCGCTTCGGTGGGGGAGAGCATTCCCTCCGATATCAGTGTCGGCAACACCTGATCGTGCGACACCCCGAAACGCGCTTGGGTCATCCAGTTGAGCGTATGGCGGTCGCGGAGTCCGCCGATGCCCTCTTTCAGGTGCGGTTCCATACGCAAGATACCCTCGCCCTGTTTCGCACGACGCGCCTGATACTCCTGATAGCGGTCTAGCACGAAGCCAGTGGGGTCTAAGTGGCGCCAGAAAGTTTCCGAGAACTCCTTCGCCAGCGTGGGGTTGCCCACAATTGGGCGCATATCTAACAGCCCCGTGCGTGTCTTGTCGTCCAGCGACTCACAGTCTTCCAGAAGGCGATAGGCGTACCCGACTTTGATCTTGGTATCGGAGTAAAAAACCGACATCAAGGCGTGGTAGAGGTGCTTCACCATCCGCTCGGTGAACGGGTCGTGGTCACTGAGAGGCACAAAGGTCAGGTCAATATCTGAGAAGGGTGCCAGCTCGCGCCGTCCATAGCCCCCGGTTGCCAGTATCACGAGCGGGTTGGGCGTTGAGGTGGGCACCTCTTGGCTTGCCTGCCGATACGCCCATTCGTAGAGCTGTATCAATATGCCGTCAATCAGGTCGGTATAGCCTTGCATCCAGGAAAGGATTGGCGATGCGGGATGGTGGAGGCGCTCCAAGTGTGCGGAGCGCTCCTGAAGAAAGCGCTCCAGAACCGTTTCAGGCGAGAGAAGCGAAGCCCGCTCAGGCATAGGCAGATTCTACCTAAGCAGGCAAGCCGTAGCACGGGCATCCTGCCCGTGTCCAATCTGTGTCGAAGCCCGCTCAGGCATAGGCAGATTCCACCTGAGCGGGCAAGAAGGCTTTAGGTGTCTGCCACGCCACCCGGCACGCCCGACAGGTCGCAGGGGAGGGTGTAGGTGTCTACCTCGCGGTTATTGTCGCCAATAGAGCGTCCCGGTATCTTGCCTGTGCGCGCATACCAGCGAGCGTGTCCGTCAGCGAAGTTGATATTGAACCCATTTTTGTGGCGGGGCGCGCCAGGGAATGTAGACCAGTGGAAAATGAAGAGCGGGCGACACTCGCGCGGTTCCACATCGGGCGTCTGGGTGGGGTGCTTGTAGACTGAGTCATAGAACATAATCGTGTTGACTGGCTCCTGAACCGCCGCCATCGGCACCACGGGGTCTTGCTCAAACAGCCCAGGCGGGAGGGCAGGGTCTTGGAACAAGGCGAAGTTGTAGGCGTAGGACGAGTAGCGGTAGTTGCCCGCCGTGCGCAAACCGATGATGCTCATCAGGTACACCCAATCCATCGCTTGGGGATTGGAAGGACATTTCACGATGTCCGTGTTCTTCATGTAGGGCAAAACCGCATCAAACACGGTGAACACGCGGTCGTTGGTGCCAGGCAGGAGGATACGGCTATCCATACTGTACACGCTTTGGGGGAACACCTCGTCGTAGTCTTGGACATATTGCAAGGTCGCCAAGGCGAACTGGCGCAGGTTGCTCAGACAGCTGGCACTGCGCGCGCTCTCACGCGCTTGGGCGAACACAGGGAACAGTATCGCCGCCAGAATGGCGATAATCGCTATCACGACCAACAGCTCTATCAGGGTGAATCCATTTTTTCTCATGGCGCACCTCACCCTTAGGATACACCACTAACTGTTAAGGTCGGGTTATAAACTGCTTGCCGAGGCGCCAGCCGTGCCAGCCATCAAAAATCAGCAGGAACGCGCCCTGCACCACCACTGCCCAACCAAAGCCGACCAGCATCGGGTCATCCATCCCCCAGCGCGCTAACCAAATCCCCACCGCGATGTAGAGGGTATCCAGCCCGAAGTTGAGCCAGAGCAGTTTATACAGGTGGTGCACCCCGCTCAGCACGGTGGGGTCATCGGCGTTTTGGCGCGCCTTTTTCGCCACCCCGCGCAGGGCGAACAGCGCGATTAGCGCATTGACCGTTGCCCAGGCGAGCGTCATGCCCCCGAAATGGAACACCACTGCACGCTGGCTCTGCATCAGCCCCAGCCCCACACCCGCACTGAGCGCAGACCAGCCCAGCAACCGCTTCATCATTCGGCTCTGATAGCGCAAGAACTCGTTCACGCAAGGGTTATACCTGGCTTCACAGCGTTCTGAGCGCCACACGCGCAGGCGCGCCGTCCGCTCCCGCTATCTTGAGAGGCATGCACAGCAGTTCGTATTCGCCCGCTTCCACCTCGCTGAGGTTCAACCCCTCGATGATAATCACGCCTGCGCCACACAGCGTCAGGTGAACTTCGGGTTTGGGCGCGCCGAAGCGTTCCACCGACAAGTAATCCAGCCCCACAACATCAATACAGTGTTCCACCAGCCACTTGCCTGCATCGGGCGTGAGCGCGACATAGTCCTCCACGAACTGCTCTTGGCTCCAGAGGTCGCTATTGTCGGTGCGTATCAGCAGGCGCGTGGTGCTGGGAGGAATGGAGGCTTGTTCCAGTGCTTGGGCGCTGATTTCGGGATACTCTCGCAGGTCTGCTACCCACGCGCGCCCAATCAGCCGTGCCAGAGGCACTTCATCAATCCGCTTGCCTTGCTCGTTGAAATGCCACGGCGCATCCACATGCGTGCCCGTGTGGGTGCCCATTCGCAGGCGCGACAGGTTGCAGACTTTGCGCTCTGCGATGCGGAACATCGGCTC
>CAKZQI010000137.1 GCA_937139515.1 uncultured Armatimonadota bacterium
ACAAGAGCCTGAATCAGGTTCTGCGCACGTACAACCCGAATCCGGAATACGCCCGCGTGGTTCTCAGCGTGATGGACCAGCTCGGCCCCGCCCATCTGGGCGCGGTGTCCGCCACGCCGCAATAAGAGCCCGGGCGCGGCCCGGGAATCAGTCCCATAAAGAAGCGGTTCCGGCAGCAGGGGGTGGTATACTCATTGCGCGGCCGCTGCGTCATACCGGATGGCGGGGCGACAGCCGCTGGACGTTCACCTCCAGGAGTTGCCAGTGTACGACCTGCTCTTGATCCGGGCGATCTTCGTGCTCATTCTGGCAACTGCGGCCTGGTTCCTTCAGCCCTTCGGGCTGACCTCCCCGCTGGCTGCCGCCACCGGCGCGCTTCTCGGCGTTCTGATCGTACTGGCTGAGATCCGGCTGAAACAGGTCAGTCTGAAACGGCTCATCGGGGCCGCAGTGGGTTCAGTTCTGGGCATCCTGGGCGCCTTTCTCATTTCCCTCGTCATCTCATGGGCCCTTCCGGGCTCGCGCGGAACGGTTTCATTCTTCCAGCTCCTCATCCTGCTGGTCATGACCTACGTCGGCCTCATCGTCGGCGCCGCGAAGGGCGACATGCTCAACCTGTCGGCTCTCGGCGGGCTGTTCGGCGGCGAAAAAGCGCAGAAACAGTCCTTCAAGATCCTCGACACCAGCGTGATCATCGACGGCCGCATCGCCGACATCTGCCGCACCGGCTTTATCGAAGGAACGATCTACGTCCCCGGCTTCGTGCTGGACGAGGTGCAACATATCGCCGACTCGGAAGACCCCCTACGCCGAGCGCGGGGACGGCGCGGGCTGGAAGTGTTGCGCCAACTTCAACAGGAAACCGACTTGGAAGTGCGTGTCCATGACCGCCACGCGCCCCACACCGGCGACGAGGTAGACGCCCGCCTCGTACGGCTCGCCAAAGCGATGCGCGCGGACATCGTCACCAACGACCACAACCTCAACCGCGTGGCAGAACTGCAGGGCGTGCGCGTGCTGAACATCAACGAACTCGCCGAAGCCGTCCGCATCCATGTCCTGCCTGGCGAAGAGCTCACAGTCGTACCCATTCGGGAGGGGCAAGAAGCCGACCAGGGCGTCGCCTATCTGGAGGACGGCACGATGGTCGTGGTGGAGGGGGGTAAACCTTACCTGAACCAAGCGGTGGATGTGGTGGTCACCAGCGTCCTACAGTCTACACGCGGAAAGATGCTCTTTGCCGAGCCGAAACTGTCCGACAGCCAAACCGACCATGACTACACTTCACGCACTTATCCTAGCGGCAGGAAGCGGCGTCCGGTACGGTAAGCCCGACAAAGTTTGGGAACCCCTACAAGGGGGGCCTCTCTGGTGGCATGCGTTCTGGAGACACTATAGCCATCCCGACATCCGAGCGGTCAGCCTCGTGGTGGCGCCTGGTCAAGGCGAGCGCTTTCGCCACTTCTTAGCCCAGCGAGCGGTTCAGGCAGAAGTATTGGAAGTAGGGGGCGCCACCCGCCAAGAGACCGTCGCCAACGCCTTAGACCACATTCCGCCCGGCACCGAATGGATTGCCGTTCACGATGGCGCACGCCCGCTGGTGAGCCGAGACCTTTTAGACCGCCTCATCCAAGCGGTACGCACTCATGGAACCGCTGTGCCTGCCCTGCCCATCACCGAGACCCTCAAGCATGCTGACTCGGGGGGGCGCGTGGTGCAGACTGTGTCGCGCGAGGCGCTCTTTCGGGTACAAACGCCCCAAATCTTTCGCGCGGATTGGCTTCGTGAGGCGCACGCACGCGCGCGTCAGCACGCCGACCTTTCGGCGACCGACGACGCCAGCCTCGTGGAGCAGGCAGGCTATCCCGTCCAGTTAGTGCCCGGCGACCCGCGCAACTTCAAACTCACCACGCCCGACGACCTGGAGATGCTCCGCATGGTGGTGGGTGAACCCAACGAGGTGCGCACAGGCATCGGGTATGATATTCACACTCTGACCGAGGGACGCAAGTTGATGCTGGGCGGTATTGAGGTGGAGCACACGCACGGGCTAAAGGGGCACTCGGACGCCGATGTGATTTTACACGCCCTCTGCGATGCGATACTGGGTGCCAGTGCACTCGGCGATATTGGGCACCTCTTCCCGAACACCGACCCTCGCTGGAAAGACTGCTCCAGCCTCATCCTCTTGGAACAGGTCGCAGAGCAGGTGCGCCAGCACGGCTGGGAGATTGCCCATCTGGATGCGATGGTGCTGGCGGAAGCGCCCAAACTCGCGCCCTACCTGCCCCAAATGCGCCACCAGATTGCCA
The DNA here is from genome assembly GCA_937139515.1 of uncultured Armatimonadota bacterium. Classification (GTDB taxonomy): domain Bacteria; phylum Armatimonadota; class Fimbriimonadia; order Fimbriimonadales; family GBS-DC; genus CAKZQI01. The sequence continues at coordinate 2,313 of CAKZQI010000137.1, forward strand.
AGACCCTACAGATTTTGCCGGAACAGGTGAGCCTCAAGGCGACCACCAACGAAGGCATGGACTCTATCGGACAACGGCGTGCCATCGCTTGCCACGCTGTTGCAACCCTCAAACGCCACTTCAGGAGGAACTGCTATGAGTAAAGCACAACGCAAAGAGATTGAAATCAGCGATGTGACCTTCCGTAGCCCGCACCAGGAACTCAGCGAGTCGGAGAAGGCTTATGTGCGCAAGAAACTGCAGAAACTATCGCGCTTCTTCCATAAAATCTGGAGCATCGAGGTCGTCTACGAACTCCTGCGCGGGCAACACTATGTCACGGTGCATGTTGATGCTGATGGTCATCAGTTCTATATTAAGGAGCACCAGCCCGAGTTCCGTGCTGCGGTGGATGCCGTCGTGCAATCGCTGGAGCATCAGTTAGCACGCTACAAGGAGCGGCTCCAGAAAGGGCGCGGGCGCAACAACCGAGAGGAACAGGCGTTCCCAGAGGTCGCCGCGCTCCCCGAAGCGGAAGAGGAGGAGGCAGAAACCGGTCCGACCATCCGCACCACACGACGGCTCAGCCTCAAGCCGATGAGCGTGGAAGAGGCACTGGAACAGGCGGAACTGGTAGACGAACCGTTCTATATCTTCCACGATGCCGACACCAATCGTATCTGCGTCCTCAGCCGCTACGACGAGGGCGAGTACGACCTGATTGAGGTCGTCAGCTGAGGGAAAACACTCTTGCACTGAAAATAGGCAGGGGGCATCTGCTGGGAACGCAGGCGTCGCACCTGTACCCTCGTTGTGAGCATCTTGGGCGAGCTGCCTAAGCCAAGTAGCACGGGCATCTTGCCCGTGAAAGGTATCTTGGGCGAGCTGCCCAAGCCATGCTGGGAACGCAGGCGTCGTGCCTGCCATAGAAACATCACGGACAGGATGCCCGTGCCACGAGATGGCAAGCTGCCCAAGCCACGAGCGAGCGAGACGCCCGCGCTCCCAACTTTTTCAACCCCCTGCGCTCCCTCTCATCATTAGCGGGGAACCTTAGCGTGGCTATATAGGTATAATCCCTCTGGAGGTTGAGACGATGATTAACCTACTCAAAACGGGCTTACTGTTGACCGGCTTGACCCTATTGATGGTGTTTATTGGCAACCTAATTGGTGGGCAGTCTGGGATTATTATCGCTCTGCTCTTCGCGGGGCTGATGAACTTAGGTTCCTACTGGTTCAGCGACAAGTTGGTACTGGCAATGACCGGCGCCAAGCCGATTTCGGAGCAAGAGGCGCCTGAGCTGTATCAGATGGTGCGCGAGATGACCCATCGGGCAACTATGCCGATGCCCCGCCTCTATCTGATTCCAGAGGAGCAACCGAACGCTTTCGCAACGGGGCGCAACCCCCAAGTGGGTGTGGTGGGGATTACTCAAGGACTTCTGCGCCTGATGGACCGCGAGGAGGTTCGGGGCGTGATTGCGCACGAGCTGGCACACATCAAGAACCGAGACACGCTGATTATGGCGGTCGCAGCGACGATTGCGGGCGCCATCTCGGCACTGGCACATATGTTCTACTATGCGACCCTGCTGTTCGGCTCGCGCGACCAGAATGGCAGGAACCCGCTCGCAGCGTTGGCGCTGGTGATTGTGGCGCCCATCGCAGCGATGATTATTCAGATGGCAATCTCGCGCTCACGCGAGTACGAGGCAGATAAGATCGGTGCAGAAATCGCGGGCACTCCCATCGGGTTGGCGTCGGCGTTGCGCAAGTTGGAGGCTTATGCCCAGCGCATCCCCATGGAGCACGCTCAGCCTGCGACCGCCCATATGTACATCGCCAATCCCCTCAGTGGGGGCGGCTTGATGAACCTGTTTAGCACGCACCCGCCTGTGAAGGAGCGCGTGCGCCGACTGGAAGCGATGATGGGGGCGCGCCCGTGGTAAACCTGCGCGACCAGGTCTGGGAAATCCTTCAGGATGTTTATGACCCTGAGATCCCGCTCAACATTGCCGACTTGGGGCTTGTCTATGACCTCAAAGTGTCCGAGACGGGCGAGGTAGATATTCTCATGACGCTCACCTCGCCCGGCTGCCCCGTCGGACCGATGATCGCCGATGAGATACGCCAGCGTCTGATGAGCCTGCAAGAGATTCGGGATGTGCGTGTGGAGTTCACTTTTGACCCGCTCTGGACACCCGACCGTATTTCGCAGGAGGGGCGTGAGGCACTCCGCGCCTTCGGTTTCCCCATCTGAGTTTTCGGTATAATACGATTCATGCCTAAGAATCGCATCATCTACTTTGGGCTTCTTTTAGTCTCTGCCTCCGCCCTGCTGTACATCGGTGGGCAGATTATCCGCTTCATCGAGTGGATTCTGCCCTGGACGGCAGGTGTCGGTGTGGTGCTCATACTGATTGGCATGTGGTCAGAGGCACAGAAAAACAGGAAACCTAAAGTCCTTAGCGATAGCACGACAGCGACAGTGTCTGACAAAAGCGAGGGACGATGAATCGCTGGGTTCGGACTGGAGTGGCAATTTTGATTGGCGTGCTCCTGCTCCGCTTCAGCTTTGTGGTGTTGGGGCTGGCGATGCGCCTTGTGTCGCTCTTGTTTCCACTACTGATGTTAATGGGGGCAGGGTTTGTGGTGTACGGGATTTATCGCTATCTGCAGAAGCGGTCGGCGAAGGCGCGCTTGTACGACCCGATGGATGACGAATAGCTTTTCGGAGGGTGGTGCGCGGTGGAGGATTCGAACCTCCGACCCCTTCCACGTCAAGGAAGTGCTCTACCACTGAGCTAACCGCGCATCTATGGAGCGGAGGGGATTCGAACCCCCGACCTCTAGAGTGCGATTCTAGCGCTCTCCCAGCTGAGCTACCGCCCCGTGCTTAGTGATTATACCCGATTCGGAAGAGCGTGAATCAAGAGGCTGTCCACGCCATCAGTCAGCAGCCCACTCAGGTCGTTCAGAACCCAGTTGGGGAGATGTTCAATCGGAGCGTTTTCCAGATCGGTCTTTTGGGCGACCCCTGTAAGCACGAGGGCGCTGGGGATGTGGAGCAGGTTTGCCAAGGCGATGTCGGTATCCAAGCGGTCGCCAACAAGAAGCGTGCGCTCCATCAGCACAGGATGATGGCTCAGGAAAGTCGTGAGAATAGCGGGGTTAGGCTTGCCCAGCACCACCGGCGACTTGCCGGTAGCCGTAGCAATTGCCGACACAATGGCGCCCGCCCCAGGCATCAAGCGGTCTTCGGCAGGATAGGTCGCGTCCGTGTTGGTGGCGATGAAGCGTGCGCCCCTCAAAATAGCACTTTGCGCCTGTGCCAATCGCTGATAGCTGAACTGGCGGTCTATACCAACCACCACCGCATCGGGCAGGCACTGGTCAGGCTCCTCCGCTAGCTCAAAGCCGAACCCTTCCAGCTCCTGTTTCAAACCTGGCTCACCGACCACGAACACCCGTGCGTTGGGAAGATGCTCTTGAAGATACAGACCCGTCACCCAAGCGGAAGTGATGAACTGCTCTGGCTCTGCAGTGAACCCCATTCTGCAGAGTTTCTCGGCATACTGCTGGCGGGTATGTCCCGAATTGTTGGTCAGGAAGTAGACCTCCCGACCATGTGCATGGAGCAGTTTAAGCGTTTCTATGGCGTGGGGAAGGGGTCGGCTGCCCCGATAGACAACTCCATCCAGATCAAAGATGAAGCAGTCAAATCGGTTCGCTAAGCCACTCAGTTCTCCCACTACGCTTTTGCCCCTCGTTAGTACTTGCGCTCCGTGACGAATCGTGCGACCTCCTCTAAGGTAGTGCGTAAGGAAGAGTTCGGCAAGCACGTCAGGCGCATCAGTGCGCTCTGGCGATACCGCTCGGCAACCTCTTCCGAATACCTTAGACTGCCCGTGAGCCGAATTTGTTCTCGGATTTCGCTAAAGCGCTCCGGGGTGATGTCGGTTCCGAACTCATCGCGGAGGCGCTGCCGCTCCGATTCAGGGGCGCTTTGGTAGTAATGGATGAGGGGCAAGGTGGCGAATCCCTCGCGGAAGTCGGTGCCGTTGGGTTTGCCCGTCAGTTGCGGGTCGCCCAAATAGTCCAGCAGGTCGTCGGTAATCTGGAAGGCGATTCCTAACTCGCGCCCAAACTGCTCCAGAGCGTCCAGCACGGTCGGTTCGGCATCCACGAGGTAGCCCCCAATCCGACAGCATCCTGCCAGGAACTCGGCGGTCTTGCGGCGCACCACCTCGATGTACTGCTCTTCGCTCAGTTCCAGTTGGTGGCGCAGGAACACCTCAGCGACTTCGCCCTCGCTCATGTCGGTAGTGATTTGGGCGACTTGGCGAATGATGCGCAGGTCGCCATCCATTGCTAGGTGGCGCATCGCGCGCGCCAAGATGAAGTCGCCCGATAACACGGTGGCGAGGTTGCCGTACAAAGCGTTGGCGGTCGGCTTACCACGACGCGTGAAGGTCTGGTCAATCACATCGTCGTGGATGAGCGTCGCCATGTGGATCATCTCCATACAGCCGGCGATGATTGCCAAGCGGTGGCGTCCTGCATATCCATTGCGGTACAACCCTGCGAACCGCTCAGGCGCCGAGGCATACGCACACAGGATCACTATGGCAGGTCGGAGACGCTTGCCCCCCGCTGAGAGCAGGTGGCGTGTCAACTGCGTGAACTGCGGGATAACGGTCTCCGACTGCGCTTCCAGAAACGCCTCAACCGCCTCCATCTCTGGGAGGATAGGTGCCAGCATCTCTGGAACCGCAATCGTCTGCGGTTTGGTTTTCATATCAATCATGGTTTAACTCCTATATGAACGCACACAACACCGAAAGTCAGGTCACGATAGGAGACATGGCTAAAGCCAGCCCTTTTCATATAATCGGCAATTGTGGCGCGGTCTTCATAATGTTGGATAGACATCGGGAGATAGAGGTAGGCATCTTCCACGCTCAGCCGTTTGCCAATGCGCGGAAGAATCTGAAGGGCATACAGGTCATACAACCAACGGAACGGCGCCTTTTGGGGACGGGTCAGCTCCAACACCGCCACGCGCCCGTTGGGTTTGAGCACGCGCGCCATTTCGGTGAAGGCGCAGGGTTTGTCAATCAGGTTGCGCAACCCGAAAGCGACGGTGATGGCGTCAAAGGTCTCGTCCACAAACGGGAGTTGGAGCGCATCGCCTACGAGCCAGAAGGTGTGGTTGAGTCCCCGACGCGCCGACTTGTCGCGCCCGCGCACCAGCATCGGCTCGCAGAAATCCAACGCCACAACCTCCCCCCCGGGTCCAATGTGGCGGGCAATCTCAATCGCCAAGTCGCCCGTGCCCGTGCAGAGGTCTAACACATGGGCGTTGGGGGCGAGCTGGAGCATGCGCACCACCTGCTTGCGCCAATAAGTATGGAGTTGCAAACTAAGAATGGAGTTGAGCAGGTCGTAGCGCGGGGCGACGCGTGCAAACATCTCCCGCACATATCGGCGCCTCTGCTCATCTTGACGAACCCAGATGGGTGGTTCCTGATTGGACTTTGTGTGAGTTTTCACAAGCACGAAAATTATACCCCACTCTCTCAACCTCTGCCTACTTTTGGACGCAGTCAGGGGCACCAATCAGCGTGTTTCGGTTCAAGCCGAAAAACCCTACCTAGTCACCCTGAGCGCCAGCGAAGGGGCTCCACTTTGGGTTTCGTTGAGATTCTTCGCTGCGCTCAGAATGACAGTGGGGGCGAGGGGGCAAACAAGGGGGCGTCAAAGTAAGGGCGGGTCGACAGGATTTTGAACTCAAGCGATGAACCCTTATCGGCTTCTCGTCCCTCTGAACATTTACAATAGACCAAAGTCAGAACCTGTAGGCAGGGGGCGAGTGGTTCTTTGTTGGGAACGTGGAAAGACCTTAATAACCTATGCGGGGGTAATGGACATGCGTATCTCGCGCGGAATGACTTTGGTGGAACTGATCTCTATCGTGGTAATCAGCACCACGCTGATGGCAGTGTTCGGGCATAAGAGCTTGCCCCACTTGACACGCGACCCAGAAACGGCGCTGAGACTTCGCCTTGCGGAAGTACGCAACGCCATTCTGGTTTACCGACACGACACGGGGCTTTACCCGACCGATTTGAGCGACCTAACCACGACCGAGGCGCCTACGATGGGGCTGGACACACGCGGGCGCCCGATGGCGATAAACCCCGACTATTGGCGGGGTCCGTACTTGGATTGTCCGCTGACATGCCCCGTTTCGGGCGAACCGCTGGACTACTACTGTGACCCGAAGACGGGGGCGATGAAGGTGCGCTCACCCTCACAGAAAATCGGGAGCGACGGACGACGCTACGGTGATTGGTGAACTAGCTTCGGGGCTGGCTGTACCGTACCGAACAACGCCAAAGATGGTACACCCAGCCCGCTCCAATCACCGTGCCCAGCGCCCCCCCCACTACAGCCCCTGCCTCACCCACCAACACCCAACCCAACCAAGCCAACAGAGCCACAGGCAAACCGAACGCACAGAGGTAGACCGCAAACAGCCCCACCAGAAGTCCCACAACCAGCCCCACCATCGCCCCTGGAATACAGCCGATGATACCAAACGGTAGCCCCAACACGAACCCTACCACCGCCCCCAAACCAGCGACCACGCCCGAGACCATGCGCGCCCACGGTGGAAGCGCACGCTGGGTCACTTGAACGCGGTGTAGACGCCGTTGGTAGCCCGTGCGCATCTGGTAGTACGGGTCGCGCGGGCTGGGCGCCACCTTGGGTTGGCTTGGGGTCACCGAGGTCGTTTTGCCGTTGCCCCAATGTGCCTGCTCGTGCGCAGCTCGGCGGTTGGGGTCGCTGAGGGTCTCGTAGGCGGTATTGATGCGCTTCATGCGCTCCTCATATTCGGCTTGCTTGCCATCGGGCGCACGGTCTGGATGGAAACGCCGGACCAGTTCTAAGTAAGCTTGCCGAATCTGTTCCGCGCTGTCGCCGGGGCGCACCCCCAACTCACGATAGGCTTCACTCAGCGGGTCAGGACGCACACCAATATTTTATCCGATTTGGCTCCGTCCGAAGTGCCTCATACGTAGCACGGGCATCTTGCCCGTGTTGCTTCGTGTGGCACGGGCATCTTGCCCGTGTTGCTTCGTGTGGCACGGGCATCTTGCCCGTGTTGCTTCGTGTGGCATAGATATCTTGCCTGTGAGGTATCTCAAGCAGGCGAGACGCCTGCGCTCCCAGCAACCACATCCCAAGAAGCCTCTTGGGCAAGGAGGATCAAGCCACGATTTTTCAAACACCCTCTTTCCCCCTTGACAATTTCGAAAAACTGTGCTATAATGTGGGTACTGCAAAAGGAGGCTTTATGATGAGAGGTAAACTGATTTTAGGTACGGCTCTTGCCCTCGCAATTTTTGGGGGCACATCGGTTGCTCAAGTCCCCTACACCTACTTTGCGGGACACGCCGCGAACTCATGGTACTCGATTGGTGGGTCATGCGATAGCTTGACCCTCACCGCCAACTACCTGTACTTTATCTCGGGTGATGTGAATAGCTCAAATCTCCCCGCTCGCTGGACGGCGCTACCGTTCCAAATCTGTGCTCCGATGACCTTTGACCATATCACTTTTGCTTCTGGATTAGCGTCGGGTGAACCTCGGATTCGTGTGTACATCACAGGTTCCCGCACGGGTACCGACGGACGCCCCGAACCCGACCTGAACAATGTCCAAGTCTTTGCTGATCTGGGCTTCAACTCGGTTCCGCCAAACGGTACTATTTTTGAAACCTTCCGCTCTTATTACGGTGCAAACTTGACTGCCTTCGACGCAATGCGCTCTGTACCGTTGGGGCAGTCCTACACGCTCAGTGCGGGCTTGTACTTCGCCATTATCGTGGGCGATGAGGACTTCGCAAATGCAGGTCCCCTTGACAGCTACATCGCCCTGGCGATGGGCGCGCCTGGCGGTCCCAAGCTCTACTACAGCCCGCGCGGTTTGGGAAGTGCCAGCAGTGGTGGTACGCTCGTGCCTGGCAGTTGGCAACGCTTCCGCTACAACACATCGGTCGCTCCCTTCACCTGTGAGCGCAGCCTGAACACCGATATGCAGTGGCGCAGTGGCGACCCGTTTGCGAACACCCCGCCCTGGAACGGCGTGCCCGATCGGAACCGTTATCACGGTCCTGCTCTGTACAACGGCGTGTTGGGATTCCGCAATTCGCAAGCCGGTGCTGGCAAGGTCGTGGGCACAGCGGTGACTGCAGATGCACCTTCACCCTCTCCGCCCACGAATGTGGAGGTCATCTTCTATCGTCCGGGCACGAAACAGCGCGTGGCGCGGTTCAGCATGGCAACAGCGGCAGGTCCTAACTTCCCGATTGATTCGCCTGAGGTGGTGGCAGGGGTCTATGATGTGGTGGTGCGCCCCATCTACTCGCCCTCTATCTTCACGGTCAACTGCCCCACTGATATCTGTATCACGAATGTGACCTTCAGCCCTGACACCCACTGGCTGGGTGTGCGCCTGTCGAATGTGAATGTGACGGGCACGGTAGACTTGGGTACGGTGAACCTGCCCAACGGCGACACGAACAACGACCTGGTTATTGATGACGCCGACCTGTTGGCGGTGCTCTTCGCCTTCGGTGGTAACGACGCTGCGGCTGACCTGAATGGCGACGGCACCGTGGATGACGCCGACCTGCTGATTGTGCTCTTTAATTTCGGCGCCGCTGGCGAGGACGGCGACGAGGGCTGCAACTAAATCATCATCGTTCCTCTGGGCAGGGCAAACAGGTGTTGCCCTGCCCCTTACAAGTTTTTTCAGGATTTTGCTTCAAATTGGTGTATAATCTGCCTTGGAGGTGAATGTAATGTCAAAGCGTGGTTTCACCCTTATTGAGCTCTTGGTGGTGATTGCCATCATAGCGATTTTAGCGGGCATTCTGTTCCCCGTGTTTGCCCAGGCGCGTGAAAGCGCCCGCCAGATTAACTGTATCTCGCGGTTTAGCCAGGTGGGGCGCGCGGTGGCGATGTACACCAGCGATTACGACACGACTCAACCGCTCACCCAGTGGTTCGCTTCCTTCGCAGGAGGCGATAACTGCAACGACCGCATCTTAGCCCAACTCTTGATGCCCTACATCAAGAACTGGCAGATGTTCCGTTGCCCCTCCGACCCGCAGGCAACCGATGCTATCTTAGACGCGTGCCCTGCTGATGGCGAGGCGCCTCCAACCCAGCAGTGTATCCGTGAATACCGCTGGGCGCTCAAGACCAGCTTGGGCTACAACTATTCCTACCTATCGCCGATTATGCGTCGCTCCTCCGACAATCGCTGGATGAACATCCCTGCGACCGACGCCCGCATCCGCAATCACTCCCGAACGGTACTGTTCGTGGATAGCCTCTGGTGGCGCGATCCCGCCAGCCGACAACCTCTGTGTGGTGGCAACTGGGTGATTATGCCCCCCGCACGCTACTGGCGCAACGCTTCAGGACAGGTCATCGACACCTTCTCGATTGTGCGTCAACAGTGCGATAGCGGCGTCACGAACGGCTGGTACGATTACGCGGGCAATAGCTGTGGTTTCGGAGCGCGCCCCGCTTGCTGGCGTTTGCAGACCGCCACAGGCTGGTACACATGGATGGAGTTCGGGGGCGCATGGCCCTTCCATCGCCGCGAGCGGATGACCGTCGCTTTCGCAGACGGGCACGCCAAGTCCTACACCCCTGCTCAACTCACACAGGGCTGTGACGCACGCCCTCAGTGTGGCGGCTTCATCACCGACCCAGAAACCTACCTGTGGGACTTAGACGACTACTATTGATAAGGAGCGAACGATGGAAATTCCAAAGCCAGTTGCGTTTGCCATCATAGCGATTGTGCTGGTCGTGGCGCTGGCGGGAGTCTGGTTCTTCGCAGGAGGCGGTGGGGGTGGTGGAGGCGGTTCGGTGCCCGAATCGGCTTACCCCAAAGCGTCTGAAGGGCAGGGGGTAGAAGCGTACGGCATCCAACCCCCTGACAACCGCGCGATGCCCGCCGAGTCGCTTCCGTTGGAAAGCGGCGGCAAACGCTAACCCAACCCTGACCTCAAAACTTCGGGGGCAAAAGCACCCTCTTCTGCCCCCGTAAAAGTGTATACTTCTCCTATGCGCACACGGCTCAAAGTGGGGGCGTCTAAATTAGACATCACGCCCGACCTTAGCAAGATTCGAATCCAACTGGGGGGTTATGGCGCACGGCTCAACATGCCCCCCAAAGGTGTCCACGACCCCATCTATGCCCGCGTGTTGGTCTTGGAAGATGCCAACCAGCAGGTCGTGCTTATCGCCTTAGACCACTTGCTGGTTCCCGATAGCCTGACACGCAGGGTGCGTGAGGCGCTGAACCTGCGCCCCGAACAGCTCTTCATCAGCGCCAGCCATACCCACTGTGCGCCCGACTCGATGGGTCTCAACGAGCGCATGCGCTTCCCTCTGCCCGGCGTGGGCACTTTCAACCCCGACTTTCTGCAGTTTACCACCGAGCGCGTGGTGCAAGCGGTTCAGCAGGCGCGCCAAAGCCTTCGGGACGCCCAACTCGCCACCCTCAGCGAAGCCCTGCCGAACCTCAACCGAAACCGACGCGGACGCCGATTGGTGGACCCCACGATGAGCGTGTTGAAAGTGAGCGACCGGCGCGACCGTACGATGGCGGTGCTGGTGGTCTACGCAGCGCATCCTACTATTTATTCCCACACGATGATGGAGGTCTCGGCGGAGTTTCCGGGCGTGCTCCAGAACCGCCTCGAACGCGAGTTGGGCGCAGGGGTGGTAGCCCTATATATGAACGGCGCCCAAGGTGATGTCTCGCCCGTCGCCGATGCAGGCAAAGACGACCACGACCGCGTCCAGAGGTATGGCAATTTGCTTTATGACCATGCGCTACGCTTGGTGAAGCAGGCGCACCCCGTGCCCGCCCTCTTGAAAGCGCGCCAAGTTCAGGTGACCCTTCCCGAAGCCCAACCCCATCCCGAATTTCAAGAGTCGGCAGGGCGCGAGTACAAAATCCCCGAAGCGCTCCTCAAGCAGATTGCCAACCAGCTAATGCCTCCCAGCGCACCGATTAACACCATCGCCATCGGTGACCTGCTGTTGGTGGGCTTTCCGGGCGAGCTAATCAGCTCCATCGGGCTACAGACGCGCGAGTTGGGGCAAGAAGCGGGCTATCGGCGCGTCGCTCCCGTCGCCTTAGTGAACGATTGGGTGGGCTATATCCTGACCAAGCACGAGTACCACAAAGGGGGCTACGAGGCGACCGTCTCGTTCAACGGTCCAGAGTTGGGGGGTCGGATTA
>CAKZQI010000138.1 GCA_937139515.1 uncultured Armatimonadota bacterium
GCCCTCCAGTGTTTTGGGGTCGCCTATGGCATGAATAGTGAATGGGGACGCCATCTTCACATCGTTCACATAGATGACCGGTCCAACACAGCGGATGCCCGTGTTCGCCACAATCCGCTGACCGTTGATGCTGATTGCCTCCGCGCCGGATTGGCGCAGTTCGTTGACCACCCTAAGCAAATCGTAATCGTGAATGATGAACAGGTCGGGTAGCACAGACTCAACAGAGCCGGGCGACGCCTTGCGGGTACTGTCGCGTAAGACAAGCTCGATGCCAGAACCTTCCACCGCAACTAAGCCTGCGAGCATTTTCGCCTCCTGCAGGCTCTGGTTAAGCAGTTCGGTACGCTTGGTGCCCGAGGCTAAGGCATTCTCCAAGTCGGTCGTGCGCTGACGCAGTTGACCGATCTCCTCCTCCAGCTGCTGGGCAGCACGCTTTTCCTGCAGGTAGGCACGGGTGAGTTCGGGTAAGCGAGCGCTGGGCAGTTCCGCCGTCTGCAGGCGAAACTGCGCCTTCAAGGCGATAGCGACCAAAATCCCCACAATCATCCACACCATGAAGAAGACCACCATCTGAGCCGGCTTGGTACTCATCGTTCACCCCCTTGCAGTGGGTTGCGCAGGCGGATGGCGGGCGCCTTGGGACTTTTCAGGTCAACATAAGCCCACTTTCTCAGCTCCTCCGCGGGCGCGTCCAGCAACTTTTTGACAAGTCCCACCTGCTCACGCCACTGCAACGCATCACCCAGACGCACCTGAAGCGACTCGGCACCTGAAGTAGCGCGTTGCAGATGGAGCACCTGCGCCCCGTCGGGATGCAGGTTCAACTGCACGCGCTGGAGGCGGGGGTCTCCTGCCAGTGCGCGCACTATTTCAAACGCACGGGCTATCTCACCTGAACGGATCGAGCCTTCTGAGGGCATTCTCTGGGTCTCCAACACACGAATTGTGCCAGTAGGCGCTTGAGGAAGGTCGTTCGGCGCGGAGAAGACGAATCCTGCCGAGTCGATGTACCTTTTGGGCGATTGAGGCGCGCGAACCTCCACAACCCCACGCCGAGGCACGAGCGTGATACGCCACACCCCTGAACGCACGCCCTCCCACTGAGCGTGGGCGACCCAAGGATAGCGCTGGAGATGCTTCTCTAATAAGCGCGGTGCCAGAGCGGGCAAGCGGGCGATGGTTTCGGAAATCTGGGAATGTACCGAGGCGGGCGCCCCCACCACCTGAAGCGTGTGGAGCTGGGTGCGAGGCGAGAACCAGAGGCTCAACGCCAGCGCCCCCAACACCCCAAACCAGAGTATCGGCTCCAAGTTGCGCCCAACGGCGCGTATCCACGCTGGCGTGGGGCGCCGTGCGCGTTTGGGTTTGGATAGTACGGATTTGGGACGAGCAGAACGCGGGATCGCCCCGCCCGGCTCCCGAAAAATCATCGGGTTGGGCGATGCAGGAATCCGCACGCGCCGACCGCACTCACGCCTGTGAACTTTCACGGGGTCTCTAACGCCTCCTCTATCAAGCGGTTGATGAGTTGGTCAAAGCGGATGCCCGCCGCCTCCGCACTACGAGGCAACAGCGAGGTGGGAGTCAAACCCGGAATGGTGTTGACCTCCAACACGAACGGAGTGTTCTCGTGGACAATCATGTCCACACGGCTCATGCCCCGACACCCCAGCGCCAAATGCGCCGAGACCGCCACATCCTGCACATGGCTCAGCACCTCGAGTTGGAGCCGAGCGGGCACTATCTCCTCGGTTTCGCCCGGCACATATTTGGCGTGGAAGTCGTAGTAGCCACTGCGAGGCACGATTTCAACGGGCGGAAGCGCCTCAGGCTGGCGCGTGCCCAATACTGGCACCGAGACCTCCGTGCCCGTGATGAGTTGTTCAACCAGCACGCTGGTGTCAAAGGCTAATGCCTTACGCAGGGCGCGTTCCAGCTGGCTCCACTCCCAAACGCGGGTTGTCCCAAGCGTGGAGCCACCTTGATTAGGCTTCACGATGAGGGGCAACGATAGGCTACTTTGGATGCGCTCCTGGGTCTCTATCGAGTCGTCTTGAGCCAAGATGCCCTTCGGCACGGTCAGCCCTGCCTCGCTCAGCACGATTTTGGAGGCGTGCTTGTTCATCGCCAGCGCGCTCGACAACACCCCCGAACCTGTGTAGGGGATACCGAGCAGTTCCAGCAGTCCTTGCACCGCGCCGTCCTCGCCGTGACGCCCGTGAAGCACAATCAGCGCCAAATCGGGGCGCGGGTTCAGCAACAGGTCTTGTAAGCCCCAGATACCCTCCTTACCCTTCACGAGGGCGGGGTCTACGGCAATCGGCTCGTAGCGCTCTGGGTCTAAAACCTGCATCACGCGATGCCCCGATAGAAGCGACACATCGCGTTCGGGCGAGTCGCCCCCCATCAGCACGGTGATACGCAGTTTGCGCTCAAGGCGCGACAACACATACGGATAGGCACCGCTCTCCAGCCTCTGCAACAGCAACGGCGCCACCTGCTCCACATCGCCTGCCCCCATCGTGACCACCACATCGCCCGGCTGAAGGTGGGGGAGCAGGCGTGTGGGTATCTGCTCTTTGACAGGCACATACAGGGTGGGTGGGGCGTCCTCGCGGTCTAACAACCCGTCGGCGATCAACGCGGAACTGATGCCCGGAATCGGCTTCTCGCGAGCAGGATAGATGTCGGTCACCACCACGAAGTCCGCACGCGCCAAACTCTCGATCAGCCCTTGCAGTAGGTCGCGTGTTCGGCTATACAGGTGAGGCTGGTAGATAATCACCAATCGGCGTTGCGGGAACCGTTGCTTGAGCGCGCTGAGAGTCGCACGGATTTCGGTGGGATGGTGCGCATAGTCGTCCACAATCGTGATGCCAGCGACCTCCCCGACGACCTCTTGACGACGCTTGACCCCCTGAAAACTGGCTAACGCCTCGCGGATGGGCGCGCTGGGGATGCCCATCAGGTGGGCGACAGCAATCGCGCCCAGCGCATTCTGCACATTGTGTTCCCCTGGAACCCGGAGCAGAAACTCCGCCTCTTCCGCATTCAAACTGACGCTGTTCTGGAGGCGGAAGCAGGTATGTTCGGGGGTCTGCTCCACGATTTCGGCGCGGAGGTCGTTGCGCTCCGAGAAGCCGTAGAAGAAGGGAGGGCGTTCGTGTCCGCCGATTCCGTGCAAGCGGTCGCATACCCTCAGCACCCCTACACTATCGCCACACCCCACCCGTTGCCCCCCGGGCTTGAGCTGTTGGCAAAATCGCACGAAGCTCTCCTGAAGCCGTTCAAAAGTGCCGTGATGGTCTAAGTGGTCAGCCTCAATGTTGGTGATGAGGGCGATGTCGGGGTTGAAATCCAGATACGATTCGTAGGCTTCGCAGGCTTCCACAACTGCCCATTCACCGTTTCCGAGGCGCAAGTTGCTCAGCCATGGCTCACCGTCGGGCACATCGGCACCGATGACCACGACGGGGTCGTACCCAGCGGTCTCCAGAATGCGCGCCAGCATCGCCGTCGTGGTGGACTTGCCGTGCGTGCCTGCCACTGCGACTACCTTATGACCGCGCAACAGCCAAGCCAGCAGTTGGGAGCGTCGCCAGATGGGGATAGAGCGTCGGTTCGCTTCCAACAGTTCGGGGTTGTCGGGGTGAATGGCGTCGGACACAACCAGCCAGTCGGGGTTGCCCATCTGGTTCGGGTCGTGAGGGGAATAGGCGTGGATGCCCAGTTCGCGCAGGGAGTGAAGGGTGGGCGACTCGTGCAGGTCGGAACCGCTGACGGCAATCCCTTTTCGGTACAGCCAGCGCGCCAGTGCGGACATCCCCGCGCCGCCGATGCCCACCAGGTGGAACTTCATCTGTTCGTTCGGCTCGCGCCCCGTCGTTAGTTTGATCCCTGTTGTGGTATACATGTGCCCCACACCTCCCTGTTAGGCTTCCGTCGCGGGCGCCGCGTCCAGAATCTTTAGGATGCGCTCGGTAGCGTCGGCGAGCGCCCATTCGCGGGCGCGCTGCCCCATCGTGCGCCGTTGGTCTGGACAATCACGCAGGGCGAGCAGGTGATGGCTCAGCACCTGAGGCGACAGGTTCTGCTGTTCAATCATCACGCCAGCCCCACGCTCCACCAACGCCTGACAATTATACCGTTGATGTCCCCCCGCCGAGTGGGGATACGGCACCAAAATCATCGGGAGTGCGTTGAGAGCGAACTCGGTGAGGCTACTGGCGCCCCCGCGTGCGAACACTACATCGCAGGCGCGATACGCCAGCCCCATCTCGCGTCCTGATAGGAACGGCACGGGGTGATAGTTGCCGTTCAAGCCCATGCGCTCGGCGGTGTTGCGCACCGAGTCGTAGTGGCTCTCGCCCGTGATATGAAGCCACTGCAGTTCGCTTGAGGGGATGTGCTGTACCGTGTTGAGCACCACCTCGTTGAGTGCTTGCGCGCCCTGACTGCCTCCCACCACCAGCACGGTAAAGCAGTCAGGCTTCCGTCCAAAGTGGGCACGGGCTTGCTCAGAGGGTACTTCGGGCAGGTAGACCTCCTCGCGCAGAGGAAGCCCTGTGCGCACCCAGCGGATACCACGAGGCAGATAGCGTGCGCACTCTTCAAAGTTCAAGCAAACCGTGTGTGCCCTGCGCGCCAGCCACAGGTTCGCCTTGCCCGGATAGGCGTCCGCCTCCAGAAGCACCAGCGGAATCCCCAGTTTGAGACCTGCCATCGCAATCGGCACGGAGGCATAGCCCCCCGTTGTGAAAAGCAGGTCAGGCAGGAATGCACAAAGCACCTTGAATGCTTCACGCCGAACCCGCCACAGGGTCAGCGGAACCGACCAGAAGGTGCGCTGGGTGGAGCGCAGACCACTCATGTCAAAGAGGTGGTTGGGCAACGACAACGCCACACGCCCCTCCAACCCGTGCTGTGTGCCCAAGTAGAGCACCTCGTGCCCCTGCTTTTGGAGCGCCTCCGCCACACTGAGCGCAGGGAACAGATGCCCACCCGTCACACCCCCTGCAATCACAACTCTCATCCGCGCTCCCTCGCTACGGCTTGGGCGATACCCAGACCTGCCATCAGGCTCAACAGCGCCGACCCGCCCGCGCTGACGAACGGTAGCGGTAGCCCCACGGTAGGCAGTAGCCCGATTGCCATGCCGATATTAATCAGTGCGCTCAGCCCAATCCAGAGGGCTAAGCCCGATCCCACCAGTTGCCCGAAGCGTGTGCTCGCTTGGGTCGCCAAGCGGAAACAGTGATAGACCACCAGCCCCATCAAGGCGATGACCGTGATGGAACCGACAAAGCCCGTTTCTTCGGCGATGGTGGCGAAGATATAGTCGTTCTCGGCGGCGGGCAGATAGCGCTTCTCGCGCCCCTCTCCAATCCCCAGCCGTGCAAATCCGCCGCTGCCGACCGCCAGCTGCGCCCGCACCATCTGGTAGCCAACATCCTGCTGGTGCTTCCAGGGGTCCATCATGGCGATTATGCGCTGGAGGCGATAGGCGGTGCGCTGTTGCTCCCACGGCTCACCCTTGAGCATTCCCTTCACCACGGGCAGAAACAGCACCAAAGCGACCGCGAACACCCCAGCGACCATCAGCGCCATCAATCGGCTTAGGCGAGCGCCCCCCAGATAGGCTAAGCCGACCCCCACCATTATAATCAGTAACGCGGTGCCCAAGTCGGGCTGGCGCTCTATCGCCACAATCCCCAGAAGCCAGAGCGCAGTGCCTCCCACCGCCCAAAGACTCCAGACCCGCTTCTGGGTGGAATAGAGCCAAGCGAACCAAAACACCGTGATGAGCTTGAACGCCTCTGACGGCTGGAGAAGCACCTGCCCTAGCCCTGGAACGGGCAAGGCGAGCCAGCGTGTGGCGTAGTTAATCGATTTGCTGAAGCCCGGCACAAACAAGACCAGAAGGCTCAACACGCCCAGCACCAGCCAGAACCCCGCACTCGCTTGCCAGAAGCGCGTGGGCACGCGAGCAAGCAGGCTCATCGCGCCCAAACCGAGAGCCAACCACAGGCTCTGCATCATCACGACCCGAAAGGCGGTGAGCGGCGTGGGAGGCGTCGCTCCTGACTTGAGGATGTCCCCAATACACACACTGAACTGGAACACCAACCCAATCAGGCACAAAAGCAAGGGAAGCCAGAACAGGGGCGGATAGGGGAACAGCGCCCCCGAACGGGCTGAGTGAGTAGCCATAGCGCGCTCTGACCTCCGCACGGGCATTAGCACAACCGCTTGAGCTGAGCCTGTTCTGCGCGCGACAGGAGGTCGTCCTCGAATGGTTTTGGTCTGTCTCAAGTTCCTTCCTCCCCGATTTGAGCCACCAGTTGGCGAAATCGCTCGCCCCGCTCTTGGAAGTTTCGGAACTGGTCAAAACTGGCACATCCGGGCGCAAGGATGACAGTTGTGCCCAGTGTTGCCCTCTGACGAGCGTCTTCTACAGCCTGCTCCAAAGTGCCTGCGTAAGCCCAGTTCCTGAATCCCAGCGCGTCCAACGCCTCGCCAATCGCTCTGCCATCCTGCCCTATCAGCAACACGAACTGCGCTTCCTGCGCCAAAATCTGCGCAAGTTGGGTGATGCTGTTATTCTTGTCCACACCGCCCGCAATCACGATACACGGCTTCGGGCAGATGCTCAGCGAGCTTTGTAGGGCGGGCGCGTTGGTGCACATAGAGTTGTTGATATAGAGCACGCCACCTATGGTCGCCACATGCTCCATTCGGTGGGGCACGCCCTTGAAAGAGGCTAAGCCCTGCTTGATTTGGTTTGTGGTCGCACCCAGAATGCTGGCAACCAGCGCGCTTGCCAAGGCGTTCTGCAGACCGTGCTGACCCTGCAGGGCGGGCATAGAGACCTCCCGCAAGTCCAGCACGCCATCACGACACGACACGACGGGGTTTTCGTGGTCAAAGTAGAGTAAGTGTGCCTTGTGGCTCCCAAAAATCTCGATCAACCGTGCTGTGCCCTCATCTCTACGGTTCAGAATCGCCCAATCCTGGCCAGTCTGGTTTCGGAACAGGTTCGCCTTGGCTAAGGCGTAAGCCTCCCAAGTGCCGTGATAGTCCAAGTGGTCTTCGGCGATGTTGGTCAGCACGCCGATGTAGGGGCGGAACTGGTCTATGTGCATCAGCTGGAACGAACTCACTTCTGCAACGAGGTAGTCCGTGGGCGAGGCTTCCAAACTCGCCTGCACGAGCGTTTTATCGTGCCCACTGCCCGCGATGTTCCCGCACAGATAGGCTCCTGAACCCATCGTTTTGAGCAGGTGGTGGATGAGTGCGGTGGTGGTTGTCTTGCCGTTAGTGCCCGTGACGGCGATAATCGGGGCGCGCGCGATGCGATACGCCAACTCAATCTCGCCCCACACAGGGATTACCTGCTCAGAAGCCCACTCAAACACGGGATGGCTCGGTCGCAGCCCGGGGCTGACCACAAGGAGCGTCCAACGCTCGCCTCGTATAGTGGTCTCTGGGGGGACATCGCAAGCCGTGTGGATGGGAATGCCCAACGCTTGCAAGTCGGGCAAGTCCAGGCTCTCGGCGCGGTCAAAGACCTCCACCCATGCCCCCAGTTGATGGAGGGCGCGCGCCGAGTCGCTTCCGCTACGCCCTGCCCCAATCACAGCCACGCGCTCGGCGCTCCAGTTCATCGCCCACCTCCCCACCCTAGGATGCCCAACATCGCACACAGCGCGCCCACAATCCAGAAGCGCACCACAATCTCGCTCTCCTTCCAGCCCAGCAGTTCAAAGTGGTGGTGGATGGGGGTGGCTTTGAAAATGCGTCGCTTCAGCGTCTTGACCGCCGTGAGTTGGATAACGACCGTGAGCACCTCCAGGGCGAACACTGCGCCCAGCAGGCTCAAGTTTAGCACACTGCCTATCGTGGGGGTAAGCATCCACTCGCGCCAGGTCAGGAGTCCGAAAGTGGCTCCCAGCGCCATAGACCCCGTGTCGCCCATGAAGACCTTCGCAGGGTGCGTGTTCCACCAGAGGTAGCCGAGACACGCTCCCGCCCAAAGCAGTGCGCCCGTGGCGGTGTAGGTGTCTTGGGCGACGACGCTCAGCGCCCCGAACGCAATCACCGATAGC
This sequence comes from uncultured Armatimonadota bacterium, assembly GCA_937139515.1. Classification (GTDB taxonomy): domain Bacteria; phylum Armatimonadota; class Fimbriimonadia; order Fimbriimonadales; family GBS-DC; genus CAKZQI01. Next base: position 8,109 of record CAKZQI010000138.1, read on the forward strand.
CCGCCCGCCAAGCCGTCTAACCCGTCGGTCAGGTTAAGGGCGTTCACCCAGCCCACCACCCACAGCACGCCCAGAAGCCCTGTCATGGGGTTGAGAGCACCTTGCGCGCCGGGAGCCGAGTGTTGGAGTAGGTTGGGCACTTGATTAGCAACCCAGAGCGCGCCCGCCCCTGCCAACAGTTGGAGCGCCAGCTTGGTCTTCCATTCCAGCCCGCGCTGTCCCGTGAGGCGACGAATAAGGTAGTCGTCTATGAAACCGATGAAGGCGAACAACACGGCTCCCGTGAACAGGCTCAGCAGAGGAGCGATCTGAAAACGCTTGTCGGGTTGCGCAAGCAGGGTAAGCACTCCCGCCAACACGCCGAGCAGGATAAGGAACCCACCCATCGTGGGCGTGCCCTCTTTGGTGCGATGGGTCTCAGGCGCGTAGGCATAAATGGTCTGGCGCACATTCAAGCGTGCCAGCCCTCGTATCACGGGCTTGCCCAGTAGCAGAGCCGTCAGCGTCGCCACAATCACCTCAGGTGCCATGAGAACCCTTGGGCTATACGGTCATGTTCAGTATCTGCTCCAGCCCGATGGCGCGCGAGCCTTTGAGGAGCACCCAATCGCCCTGTTGAACATGGTTCATGAGCCACTCTCCAGCGTGGGCAGGGGTCTCAAAGTGGAGCAGGCGATGTGCGGGGAATCCGCCCTCCTTGGCGGCAGCCGCCGTCCATAGCACTTCGGTGCCCACCAGCAACAGATAGTCCAGCGGGAGCGTCGCCAGCCATCGTCCCAGTTGCCAGTGGAGCCTCATACTGTAGTTGCCCAGCTCCTTCATATCGCCCAGCACGGCAATCCGTCGGCGTGCAGGCACTTGACGCACCAGCACCTCCAGCGCGGAGCGCATCGAGTCGGGATTGGCGTTGTAGGCGTCGTTGATTAGGGTCCATCCACCGCGTTGGCTTTGGATACTCATACGCATTTCAGGCAGTTGTACATGCTCCAGCGCCCCTGCCGAGCGTATGGGGTCGCCCCCCATCACGACCGCCACCAGCAGAGCGCAGGTTGCGTTCATCAGCATATGCTCGCCCAGATAGGGCAACCGAACGAACACGCGCACGGATTGGCTCTCAGGCTCCAGTTGGATGAGGATAGTGCCCTCCGTGCGGTCGGGGTACAGTTGCGTCTCTATCAGTCGAGCGTTCGCTTCGGGGTGTCGCCCAAAGGTGTAGATTTTGCTACAAGTGCATCGGGTGCGCAGGAACTCGTAGTAGCGGTCATCGCGAGGCAGGATAGCGATGCCTGTTTCGGGGAGCGCGTGCACCAGCTCCGATTTCGCTTGGGCGATGCCGTCGCGTCCGCCGACCATCTCCAAGTGCGCCCAGCCTATCTGGGTGATGACTCCCACCTCTGGCTCGGCGATTTCGGCGAGGTAGGCAATCTGCCCAAGCCCCCGCATCGCCATTTCCTGCACCAACAGCTCGTGGTGGGGTTCCAGCTCCAGCAAGGTGAGGGGCACACCGATTTCGGTGTTGTAGTTGCCCCCACTACGCCACACCTTGCCCCGATAGTGGCTCTCCAGAGCGACCGCCACCATCTCTTTGGTGGAGGTTTTGCCCGTGGAGCCAGTGATGCCTATCACGCGTGTGCCCAGCTTTCGGCGGTAGTAGCGCGCCAAGTCGCCCAGCGCCCGAACGGTTGAGGGTACTTTCAGCAGGGGCATTCCCTCTGCACCAATGGGCACATATTCCACCAGTGCGCACACCGCCCCGCGCTCAAACACCTCCTGAAGGTACTGGTGCCCGTCGGTGCGTCCCCCGCGCATAGCGACGAACAGGTCGCCGGTCTGAACCTGTCGGCTGTCGGTGCTGACTCCGCTCACCAGAGGCGTGTTATCCACCAGTGCGACGCCAATCGGCTTCGCCGAGGTCGCCTCTACAATCTCCGCTAAGCTCAACGGTCTCATTCGCTCTCTACCCCCATCAGTTGGAGTGCCACTTGACGGTCGCTAAACGGGTGGCGTGTGGTGCCGATAATCTGGTACTCTTCGTGCCCTTTGCCTGCCAGCAGGATGACCTCACCGGGTTGCGTCTCCTGCAGGGCAATTGCGATTGCCTGCTTGCGGTCGGGTTCCACCACCACGCGTGCGCGCTCGCTGGCAGGGATACCCTCCAGAATCTGGTTCAGGATTTGGAGGGGGTCTTCGGTGCGCGGGTTATCGGAGGTGAGGATAACACGGTCGGCGAGCTGGCTGGCAATCGCGCCCATTTTGGGGCGTTTGAGCGGGTCGCGGTCGCCCCCACAACCGAACACCACCGTCAGCCGAGAGGGTTGTAGCTGGCGCGCCGTCTGAAGCACCCGCTCTAAAGCGTCGGGCGTGTGAGCAAAGTCTACGAACACCTCAAAGGGCGCCTCTATCGGTACGCGTTCAAACCGCCCGGGTACACGGCTCAGGCGAGCAATCCCCTGCTGGATAGCGGGTACAGGCGCGCCCAAACTGAGGGCGCAGGCGACTGCCCCCAGCGCGTTATATAAATTGTAAGGGGCACGCAGGCTTGTGAACACCTCAAACGCGCCTCGCTCGCTCACCACTTGGAAGCGGATACCGTCCGCATCGTGGACGACTTCTACCGCGCGCACGCGCGCTTTGGGATGGGTTCCGTAAGTCCATAGCTCACCCTGTGCGCGCTCTGCGAACCATGCGCCCCTTTCGGTGTCCAAGTTGATGATGGAGCGGAAGGTACCCTCATCCCCCCTGCCCCCTTCTCTCGAAGCTTCGGGAGCAGGGGGAGTCCGCTCCCCCTCTCCCACAGCGTTGGGAGAGGGAATCGGGGGGTGAGGGCGACCCATCTCTACCAACTCCGTAAACAAGCGCAGTTTCGCCCGCGCATAAGCCTCCATCGTGCCATGATAGTCCAAGTGGTCTTGGGTGAGGTTGGTGAACACCCCTGCCGAGAAACGGATGCCGTCGGCGCGCTTTTGGTCTAAAGCGTGCGACGAGACCTCCATCACCGCATAGCGTGCCCCGCGCTCCAGAGCCTCGTGAAGCATCGCTTGGATTTGGAACACCTCGGGCGTGGTGAAATCAATATCACCGCCTAACTGGGTCTTCCCGCCGTCGGGAGTAGCGAGCCACGCGCCCAGCGTGCCGACAAGTAGGCACGGCTCACCCATCGCCAAGAACACCTGCTGGAGATAGTGGGTGGTGGTCGTCTTGCCGTTGGTGCCCGTGACGCCCACGACGGTCATCTTGCGGGAGGGGTCGCCGTAGAAGCGTTGGGCGATGCGCCAGAGCGCCTCACGAGTGTCGTCTACCAGCGCCCAAACAGAAGCATTAGAGGGGACTGCGCAGGGGTCGCTCACCAGCAGGGCATTTGCGCCTCGTGCCAATGCCTCGTCTAAGTGGCGATGCCCATCCGTCTGGCGTCCCACCAGCGCCACGAACAGGTCACCGGGCTGAACTTGTCGCGAGTCCACTTGGATACCGTCGATTTCGGCATCTCCGTGTCGTTGCACTCCGCTCAGTCCGTTCAACAGTTCACTCAATCGCATCGTTCTATCCAGTTCGGGGTTCGTTTGTCCATCGTTCGGGGCGTCGTGGCAGGGTGGTTGCGGTCGTGCGGTTGGGTGGCACTTTCCAGTACCACATCAGAAACTGCGCAATCTGTCGGAAGGCGGGTGCAGCGACCTCTCCGCCGTAGTAGCCGTTCGTTGGCTCGTCCGCCAACACCATTATCACGGCGCGCGGGCGGTCTGCAGGCACTATCCCCACAAAGGAGGCGATATAGCGCCCTTTGATGTATCCGCCTTTGGGGTTGGCTTTCTGTGCGGTGCCCGTTTTTCCTGCTACCCAGTAGCCGGGCAGGCGTGCCTCTTTGCCGGTACCCTCCTCCACAGCGTGCACCAGCCCCCGCAACACCGTTCGGCAGTTCTCAGGCGACAGCACCGGCTCCGCAGGGCGCACCGCAACAGGAGCAGGTTCTATCACCAAGCGCGGAGGGCGATAAACCCCCTCGTTCGCTAAAATCGCATAGCTGGCAGTGAGGGCAAGCGGGGTAATCATCAGACCTTGCCCGAATGCCCAGTTCGCTGTGCGTATCTCTCGCCCGTAGCGTATCTCAGAGGGTTTGAGTGCGTACCCTCGCTCCACGCCCGTCAGGTTAATCTCCGTGCGTCCCAGCAAGTGGAACCTCTCAAAGACCGCATAGACACCTTCCAAACTCAGGCGCAACCCAATCTGGGCGGTGGCGACATTACACGAGTTTGCCAAGACCTCCTCCACCGTTTGCGTGCCGTGCGCTTTGCGCCCGCCCCCATGAGCGGAACAGCCCACGCGTCGTCTTCCTATCGCTATACTGCCTGCACAGCGGAACGGCTCATTCAGTCGCACCAGCCCTCGCTCCAGCGCCCACGCCACCACCAGCGGTTTGATGGTAGAGCCGGGTTCGTAGAGGAAGTTCACGGCGAGGTTGCGCATCGGCTCCCACGATTTCTCCAGCCCCTTGCGCGTGGCGAGGTCGGTCGTGGGGCGATTCGCAACCGCCAATAGATCGCCCGTGTGGGGGTCTATCACCAATGCAAGCGCGCGCAGAGGACGATGACGCTTCCACAGCTCGTCCAACGCTAGTTCAGCGGACTCTTGGATAGCGAGGTCGAGAGTGAGGCGCACCGACCGCCCATCCTTAGGCAAAGTGCGCTGAAGAATCGTTTCGGGAATCATCAGCCCACCTGGTGCGACCTCACCCTGCACGATGCCGTTCTCGCCTGCCAGCACCGCCTCCATCGCCTCCTCGACCCCGCCCTGCGGAGCAAGCCTGAAACCTTCGTCTCGTTCCCCTTCCAGTCGCGTCAGCCCCACGACTTGGGGCGCCAGTTGGCTGTGGGGATACTCGCGGGCGGGCACCTGCTCGGTGTCCAAAATCACGGGGCGCTCTCGAAACGGGAGCGCACGGTACTCCTTGAGTAAGGGGTCCACCTGGTGCGGAGGCGCCGACCGCTTCACCAGCAGGTAGCGTGCGCCCCTCGCTTTTCGCTCACGAATCGTCTGTTCCAGTTCCTTCGGATTGCCACCAAGATGTCTTGTGAGCCAGCGTGCGACTTGCCAAGGTTCTTGTACGCTTGCCGGGTCAATGACCACATGGTAGTTCATCACGGTGCGCGCGAGAGGCTTGCCGTGGCGGTCGTAGATGGCTCCCCGCAGTGCCAGCAGGGGTCGTCCGCGCCATCGGCGTCGCTCGGCGATATGACGCAGTTCCTTCGCCTGCACAATTTGCAGTTGCGCCAGTCGTGTGCAGAGAAACCCGCCCCCCAACACCATCAGCCCCCCAGCGAAGCGCATTCGCGCCAAGTCTTGCTGGCGAAGCTTCAAGGTTCGGACGGAGTTCTGCGGGCGTCCCTTCATCGCTATGGGTTCAGTCGGGCGGTCAGCGTGGGGCGTGTCGGCTCAGGCGAAGGCAGGTTCACCGCCACAGCGTTCTCCATGGCGTCAATCCGTACCATGCCCGCCGATTCTGCCCAGCGTCTGAGGTCTAGCTCATCCACACTGAGGTTCAGGCGTGCCTGAAGTTGCTCGTTCTGGATGCGCAGGTGGTTAATCTCCTTCGCCAGTCGTT